>NZ_JBATWT010000005.1:0-313701 GCF_049672845.1 Moheibacter sp. | reverse complement strand
AAGGTTTTAAAACACGGATAATAGCAAAGATTACTGCTTTGACTATCGTCCAATTCATAAACAAAGAGTACTTTAATAGAAATATAAATAATTTAAAAATCCAAATTATTTAAAATGCACAACGGGTATAATAAAGGTTTTTAGTTTTGATGTTTTTATACAATTACGGTGCCGTTTTTATTGAGCCGGAATCAAAAAATGCTCAGACATGGGGTTCAAATTCAATTAAATCAGTAATTTTAAACCATGAATTAAGGCTAATTCTCATGTATCAAATCCAAATAATAAACGGGCCTAATCTGAATCTGCTCGGAAAGCGCGAACCTGAAATCTACGGAAATCAAAGTTTTGAAGAATATTTTGAAAAGCTCCGTAAAGAATTTCCAAATGCAGCCCTTCATTATTTTCAGACCAATCATGAGGGGGATATAATTGATAAATTACATCAAATCGGATTTGAATATGATGGAATTGTCTTAAATCCAGGTGCTTACGCGCATTATTCTTATGCAATTGCAGACGCTATAAAAGCTATTGAAGTTTCAGTGGTGGAGGTCCATATTTCCGATATTTATACAAGAGAAGATTTCAGAAAAATTTCAGTAACTGGTGATAATTGTATCAAAATTATTTCAGGAAAAGGACTCGAAGGATATAAAATGGCGATTGAAGAGTTGCTTCGTTTTTAAAATTTTCCTTTTAATTGTTCGTTTAATGAACTGATGTAATTCAGGATTTCCAGACGGCCTATTTTTGCCGAAGCCGAAGTCGTAAAAACTTGAGGCATGGACTCCCAGGTTTTAAGCATTTCTTTTCGATAATTCAATAAAGCTTTTTGCAGGGCTGCGCTACTGATCTTATCGATTTTCGTAAAAACCATTGAAAATGGAATCTGGTTTTCGCCGAGCCATTGCATGAATTCAAGGTCAATTTTCTGAGGCGGGATTCTACAGTCAATCAAAACAAAAGTATTAACAAGATTTGGTCGCTGTTTGAGATAATTTGTAATCATTTTTTCAAATTCTCCTCTTTTTGATTTGGAAACCCTTGCATAACCATAGCCCGGAAGGTCGGTGAGGTACCAGCTTTCTTCCATTAGAAAAACATTAAGCAATTGGGTTTTTCCCGGAGTTCCAGAAGTTTTAGCCAAATCTTTCCGGTCGGCCAACATATTTATAAGAGATGATTTTCCAACGTTTGAACGACCGATGAAAGCGTATTCTGGTCTGTCGGGTTCCGGGCAATCAGACCATTTAGGAGCGCTTTTAACAAATTCAGGTTTTAAGTTCATTGGACAGGTGCAAATTGATTTTGTACCAACCATTCTTCCAAAAGGCTGTTGAAAAGTTCGGGATGTTCCATCATTGGTGCATGTCCGCATTTGTCAATCCAATAAAGGGTTGAGTTTGGTAATCCTTCATTGAATTCCACTGCTACTTCAGGAGGTGTAACATTGTCTTGCATTCCCCAAATTAAACAAACCGGTGTCTGAATTTCCTTCAGATCATTTTTCATATTGTGTTTAATTGCGCTTCGGGCAATGTATAATGTTTTAATGGCTTTTTTCCGGTCATTTACAGTTTCAAAAACATCATCCACGATTTCTTTTGTAGCAACTGCTGGGTCATAAAATACTTCCTGTGTCTTTTTTAAGACATAATCATAGCTTCCCCTTTTTGGAAAAGTTTCCCCAAAAGACTTTTCGTAAAGTCCCGAACTTCCTGTAAGAACCAAAGCTTTTACAAGTTCCGGATGTTTATGCGTAGCCACAAGTCCCAAATGTCCGCCAAGTGAATTCCCAACTAAAATTGCGGGTTCCTGAACGATGTCTTTCAAAAATCGCGCAACAAATTTGGCTATACTTGAAACATTTGTATTGAGCAACGGATAGCTGTAAATCGGTAATTCAGGTGCGTAAACCTTATACCCTTTCCCTGAAAAATATTGCATGAGCGAGCCGAAATTACTTAACTCACCCATTAACCCATGAAGCAGTACAATCGGTATTCCGTCGCCTTCTTCTATATAGGAAAATTTTTTTGACTTCTTAAGTTTTAAAAGCATTCAACTTTTGTGTTTGAAACAAAAATAAGGAATTCTGTATAATTTTCTTAAAAAATAATTAAAAGCAAATTTAAATCAATTCCTTTTCAATACTAATCCTTTGAGTTTCTTCTGAATAAAGATTTTCAGGAATATAAAAGATTTTCAAAAGGAGGAAGTGGTAAAAGTTTTCAACAAAGTGGTATTTTGTGGTAAAAAATGGTAAAAAGTTTTATACTTTTGATAAAAATTTCCATTTGAAACCATTAATAGGGACACATGAGTGCAAAGTTGACGCAAAAGGGCGTCTTCCATTACCTGCCGCTTTGAAGAAGCAATTGGCTGGTGTAATGGAGGATGGCTTTGTGCTAAAACGCTCCGTGTTTCAGAAATGTTTGGAACTGCATCCCATGAGTGAATGGAACAAAGTCATGGACGATGTAAATAAACTGAACCGTTTCGTGAAAAAGAACAATGACTTCGTCCGACTTTTTACAGCCGGACTGAAGGTGGTGGAAGTAGATGGGAACGGTCGTATTCAGATTGCAAGAGATTTGATTGCCTATGCCGGGATCGATAAAGAAGTGGTTTTGTCGCCCAACTCCATGATTCTGGAAATTTGGGATAAGGACTCTTATGAGAGTGTGGTGGATATTGCAGAACTTGATTTTGCTGCTTTGGCCGAAGATGTAATGGGAAATGTAAAGAGTAATGAAGACGATGGAGTATCATAATCCGGTTTTATTAAAAGAAAGCGTTGATGCTTTGGTGGTGAATCCTGATGGGATTTATGTGGATTGCACATTTGGTGGTGGAGGTCATTCACGTGAAATCCTCAGTCGCTTGAGTGAAAAGGGTAGATTGATTTCATTTGATCAGGATGAAGATGCGAAAGGTAATATCATCGCTGATGATCGTTTTCAATTGGTGATGCAAAACTTCCGCTTTCTGAAAAATAATTTGCGTTATCTGGGGATTAAAAATGTTTCGGGTGTTTTGGCCGATTTAGGTGTTTCTTCCCATCAGTTCGACACTCCCGAACGTGGGTTTTCAATCCGTTTTGATGGGGATTTGGATATGCGTATGAACCAAAGTCAGAAAATAACTGCAGCTAAAATTCTGAATGAATATGAAGAATCTGCTCTTGCAGATGTTTTTTATAATTATGGTGAATTGAGAACTTCGAGAAGGATGGCGCGTGAAGTAGTTTCAGAAAGAAAAAAACAGCCTTTTAAAACCACCGAACAGTTAAAACAATTGTTCAGTTACATTCCAAAAAACAAAGAAAATAAATTTTTAGCACAGGTTTTTCAAGCACTTCGAATTGAAGTTAATGATGAAATGGCTGCGCTTCGTGAATTATTGATGCAGTGCGGAGAAATAATTGAGCCGGGTGGAAAAATGGTAATGATTTCTTATCACTCGCTGGAAGACCGATTGGTAAAGCGTTATATGAAAATGGGAATGTTTGAAGGTGAACCGGAAAGAGATGTATTCGGAAACTGGGATGCTCCTTTTTCACCGGTTCAATCAAAAGTAATTGTCCCAAGTGAAGAGGAAATAGAAAAAAATCCAAGAGCCAGAAGTGCTAAAATGCGTGTGGCAATAAAGAATTAAATAAAATGGCAAAAAATAAAAAAAGTAACATCAATATTAAGGATATCCTGAAAGGGAAATTCCTTGTGGATGATGGTTCTATGCAGAATTGGCGTTTCGTGATGTACCTGGTTTTTTTGGCATTTATAAGCATTTCCAGTTCGCATTGGGTTGATAAAAAAGTAGTAAAAATAAATAAACTCGACGAAGAAGTTTCCAATCTCAAAGCACAGTACACAGATGCACATCGCCTGCTGATGCAGATGCAGCTTGAGCCGGAAATTATCAAACAGTCCGAATTAATCGGAATAAAATTAACAGATGAACAACCATTTGTATTAATCCAAAAAGTCTATGATCAGGAACCGTAAACATTTATTGATTAGGGGATATGCAGTAGGTTTAGGGCTGCTTCTGATTGCCATTGGGGTTTTATACTCGATGGTTAAAATTCAGGTGTCTGAAGGACAGCAGTTGGATGATTTCGCACAAAGAAATTTTAATCTTGTCGAAGAACCGGCTGAAAGAGGGAATTTATATGCTTCCGAAGGTGATTTACTGGCTACAACCGTGACCGTTCATGATATTTTCCTAGACCTTGTCGTAATCAAAGATGACTTGTTTAATGCAGAAGTAGGTGCTTTGTCCGATTCTTTGTCCAAAATGTTTGAAAAACCAGCTTCCTATTTTGAGAACAAATTAAGAACGGAAAAAAATAAGAAAAACCGCTACATGACCCTGATTAAAGGATTGGATTATCAGGATTATATGCGCATCAAATCCTTCCCGATTTTCCGCGAAGGCCAAAACAAAGGCGGATTTATCCACGACACACGTCCGAAACGCGAACTTGTTTTGTCAGATGTTGGGGCAAGAACCATCGGATATGATGACCATCGCGGTAAAGTAGGGCTTGAAGGGGCTTATTCAAATTATCTTTCGGGAACTATGGGTAAACGCTGGGTTCAGTTTATGGGGCGCGGTCAGTGGAAACCCTTTAAATCCTGGGAACAAGAACCTGTGAACGGTTCAAATGTTTATACTACTATTGATGCCGGCATGCAGATTGCTGCGTATAGTGCTTTGCAAGAACAATTGATAAAATATAATGCCGAACACGGATGTGTGGCGGTAATGGAAGTTGAAACAGGAAAAATCCGAGCGATTGTAAACTTGAAGAAAGTTGCCGACAGCGTTTATTCAGATGTGTTGAATTATGTAGTAGGCGAAGGCGCCGAACCTGGCTCTACCTTTAAAACGGTTTCGATTCTTGCCGGACTTGAAAATGAAAAATTCACACCCGAAACCACTGTTCAGACTGGTAATGGTGCCTATCGACTTTATAACCGAACGATTCGTGATTCTCGCGGATATGGAACGATTGATGTCGGAACGGTTTTGATCAAATCCTCAAACATCGGAACCGCAAAACTGATTAATGCCGGATACGGAAGCGATCCGCAGGAATATTTTGATCAACTTGATAAATGGCATCTGACGAAACCACTTGGAATTGACATTCAGGGAGAAGCTGCACCTCAATTCCACAGACCGACGGATTCCAATTGGAGCAATGTTACTTTGCCGGTTATGTCTTATGGTTACGGTTTCAAAATGACGCCTTTGCAGATTTTGACTTTTTATAATGGAATTGCAAACGGCGGAAAATTGTTAAAGCCTTTGTTCATCGATAAAATCGAAGAAAACAATGGAAAAGTAATCGAATACAAACCAGAAGTTTTAGTTGAGCAAATGTCTTCTCCGGAAAACATAAAAGCCGTAACCGAAATGCTGAAACTGGCAGTTTCAGACGGAACGGCCCGAAATATTTTTACAGAACACTATGAAATTGCCGGAAAAACCGGAACAGCTCGTGTGGAATATTGGCTAAAAGATCAGCCTATGCAGTATCGAGCTTCCTTCGCCGGATTTTTCCCGGCCGATAATCCGAAATATACTTGTGTGGTAATCATTCATAAACCGGACAGAAGCAAAGGATATTATGGTGGGGGTGTTACAGCGCCGGTTTTCAAAAAAATTGCTGACTGGGTTTATTCGCGAACACCGCGCCAAATGCCGGAATTGCCCAAATTGGTCAACATAAATAAGACTTTTTCAACTCCCGAATTTAAAGTGGATTATGAAAATCCAAAAATCCCAAATGTTATCGGGAAGAGTGGGGTAAGTGTAATTCCTGCACTTGAAAATTTAGGGCTTGATGTACGATATACCGGCATCGGGAAGGTAGTAAATCAGTCGATTCCTGCAGGAACGACAATCAAAAGAGGAGAAACAATTTATTTGGTTTTGGAAGGATGATTTTAAAAGAATTGCTACATAACGTCAAAATACAGGAAACCATCGGTTCAATCGATCGGGAGATTTCTTCAGTGGAATTTGATTCGCGAAAAATCGGTTCGGATTCATTGTTTGTGGCGCAAAGCGGAACGCAGGTGGACGGTCATGATTTTATTGAGAAGTCAGTTCAGGCAGGTTCTGTGGCAGTTGTTTGTGAAAGAAAACCTGAGAATTTAGATTCAAATACAACCTATATTATTGTTGAGAATTCTTCTGTTGCTTTAGGATTTATTGCTTCGAATTTATACGGAAATCCGACCGAGAAATTAAAATTAATCGGAATTACAGGTACCAACGGAAAAACCACAACGGCTACTTTGACTTATAATTTGTTGGAATCTTTGGGTTATGCAACGATTCTGGTTTCCACAATTCGCATTTTGATTCACGGGAAAGAATATGAATCTTCCCATACCACGCCTGATATTCTCACGCTGAATAAAATTTTCAGCGAAGCTGTAGAAGCCGGTTGTGAATATGCAGTGATGGAAGTAAGTTCGCATGGAATTCATCAAAACCGCATCGCCGGATTAAAATTTGAAATCGGTGTATTCAGCAATATTTCGCATGATCATTTGGATTACCACAAAACTTTTGCAGAATACATCAAGGCGAAAAAGAAGTTTTTTGACGAACTTCCAAAAACCGCCAAAGCGCTGACCAATATTGACGATAAAAACGGAATTGTCATGTTGCAGAATTCTCCTGCCAAAAGATATTCCTACGCACTCAAAACCGATGCGGATTTTAAAGCAAAAATTCTGGAAAATCAATTCAGCGGAATGCTTTTGATGCTGGACGGAAAAGAATTCTGGACGCCTTTGATCGGTTTGTTCAACGCCTATAATTTGCTGGCCGTTTATTCGATTGCAAAATTATTGGGATTTGAACAGGAAGAAATCATGACGCATTTGAGTAGTCTGAAAAATGTGGATGGACGCTTTCAATCTTTTATTTCCAAAGGAGGAATCATCGCCATCATCGATTATGCTCACACGCCAGATGCGCTGGAAAATGTTTTGAACACGATTCAGAACATCCGAACCCGAAATGAAAAACTTATAACCGTAGTGGGTTGTGGAGGTGATCGCGACAGAACCAAAAGACCCGAAATGGCCCGAATTGCTTCTCAACAATCAGAAATTGCAATTTTCACTTCGGATAATCCGCGAAGCGAAGATCCCGAACTGATTCTGGAAGAAATGGAAGCCGGCGTGGAACCACAGAATTATAAAAAAACACTGAAAATAACCGATCGCAAGGATGCGATCAAAACTGCCCTGAAAATGGCAGAAAAAAACGACATCATCTTGATTGCCGGAAAAGGTCACGAAACCTATCAGGAAATCAAAGGAGTGAAACACCATTTTGATGATTTGGAAATTACGATTGAATTAAGCAATCAACTCAATAAATAATTTATGCTGTACTATTTATTTGAATTTTTGGACAAACAATTTAACATTCCAGGACTTGGGATGTTTCAATACACCTCATTTCGTGCCGGGATGGCTGTTCTGACCGCTTTGTTGATTGCATTGTTTTTCGGAAAGAAAATTATCAATTATCTGCGTCGTGAACAATTAGGAGAAACCGTTCGGGATCTTGGTTTGGATGGTCAGAAAGAAAAAACCGGAACGCCTACGATGGGCGGAATTATCATCATTCTGGCTACCGTAATTCCGACTTTGTTGTTTGCAAGGCTGGAAAATATTTACATCATCATTCTCTTGGTTTCTACTTTATGGCTCGGTGTAATCGGGTTTTTGGATGATTATATCAAAGTTTTCAGAAAAAACAAAAAAGGACTTGCCGGAAAATTCAAAGTTTTGGGTCAGGTTGGACTGGGATTATTCGTAGGGACAATGATCTATTTTAGTCCAGATGTCACGGTTAAACATCAGGTTCCCACTGAACAGGGACAAGTAGTGGGTGCATCTGTGGTGAAATTCGCAGACGAAGAAAAAAGTCTGGATACTACTGTTCCTTTTTTCAAAAACAATGAATTTAATTATGGCGAATTACTTTTCTGGATGGATAATTCCGGAAAAATCAAATACGAATGGATTGTTTTTCTGATTGCGGTAATTTTTATCATTACGGCAGTTTCAAACGGAGCCAATTTAACCGATGGAATCGACGGGCTTGCGGCAGGTTCTTCAGTCATAATTGTGGCTGCTCTGGCGCTTTTTGCCTTCGTTTCGGGTAATATCATTTTTGCTGACTATCTGAACATCGTATTTATTCCGAGAACTGAAGAAGTAGTAATTTTCTGTACAGCTTTCATCGGTGGATTAATAGGTTTCCTTTGGTACAATACCTATCCGGCACAGGTTTTTATGGGCGATACGGGAAGTTTGACCATCGGCGGACTGATTGCAGTAATCGCTATCATCGTAAGAAAAGAACTGATGCTTCCGGTTTTATGCGGAATCTTTTTCGCAGAAAGTCTTTCGGTAATGTTGCAGGTTAGTTATTTCAAATACACCAAACGAAAGTTTGGCGAAGGACGCAGAATTTTCCTGATGTCGCCTTTGCATCATCATTACCAAAAAGAAGGATACCACGAAAGCAAAATTGTGAACCGTATGTTGATTATTGGATTTATTCTCGCAGTTGCAACCATCATAACCCTTAAAATGAGATAATATGCAGGAGAATCTGGTCATATTGGGTGGTGGCGAAAGCGGTGTTGGAGCAGCATTGCTTGGAAAGAAACAAGGTTTTCGCGTGTTTCTTTCAGACAAAGGAGAATTGAAAGCTGAATACCGTGAGAAATTATCGGATAACGGAATTGAATTCGAAGAAGAAAAACATTCCGAATCCAAAATCCTGAATGCTGATATTGTTGTGAAAAGTCCGGGAATTCCGGGCAAAGCCGAAATAATTCTGAAACTGAAAGAAAAACATATTCCGATTGTATCCGAAATCGAGTTCGCTTCGCGCTATACAAACGCAAAAATCATTGCGATCACGGGAAGTAACGGAAAGACCACCACAACTTCACTGATTCATCATATCCTGACCCAAGCCGGATTAAATGTTGGATTGGGAGGGAACATCGGAAAGAGTTTTGCCGAATTAGTGGTAAATGATACTTATGATTATTATGTATTGGAAATCAGTAGTTTTCAATTAGATGACGTGGTTTCTTTTAAACCTTACATCGCAATTTTGTTGAACATCACGCCCGATCATTTGGATCAGTATGATTATAAATTAGAACTATATGCTCGTTCAAAATTTAAAATAACCGAAAATCAGTCCCATGAAGATTATTTCGTATACAATTTTGACGACAGCAACATACTTGAATTAATTAAAGATATAAATACAAAAGCACAAAAAGTACCTTATTCTATGAGCACGAAATTAAATGACGGGACCTATGAAGAAGATGAAAATGTAATCCTGAATTTTCCCGATCGTTTTGAGTTACCCGTTTCTCAGTTTGCACTGAGAGGAAAACACAATGTTTCCAATACGATGGCAGCAGCAACCGCGGCCAATATTCTGAAAATCAGAAAGGAAACGATTAAAAGAAGTCTGTATGATTTCAAAGCGGTTGAACACAGACTGGAATCAATTCTGAAAATTGGTGGGATTGAATTCATCAATGATTCCAAAGCGACCAATGTAAATGCAACCTATTATGCATTGGAAAGTATGAATATGCCAACGGTTTGGATCGTGGGCGGAACCGATAAAGGAAACGATTATTCCGAATTAATTCCTTTGGTTAAAAAGAAAGTAAAAGCCATCGTTTGTCTGGGGCTGGACAATTCCAAAATCCTTGCAGCATTTGACGGTTTGGTGGATAATATTGTGGAAACGAATTCCATGCAGGATGCGGTTCGCACGGCATATATGTTCGGAAGAAAAGGAGATGCCGTTTTGCTTTCTCCGGCTTGTGCAAGTTTTGATTTGTTCAAAAATTATGAAGACCGTGGCAATCAGTTTAAACAGGAAGTAAAAAGTCTTTGAGATGAAGGGTTTGGGATTTTTAAAGAATTACATAAAAGGAGATAAATACCTGTGGGCATTTATTGTCATATTGGCGATTTTTTCCTTTCTTCCGGTATATTCGGCAAGTTCCAACCTCGTTTATACAGTAGGTTCAGGATCGGTTTTTTCCCACATGGGAAAACATGCGGCTTTTTTGGTTATCGGTCTGATTATCATCGTGACGCTTCAGCGGGTGGATTATAAATATTTCGGGGGACTTGCCTTGCTCGGACTTCCGATTATCTTCATTTTGCTCGTTGTAACGCTTGTTCAGGGAACAACAATTGAAGGTGCTAATGCAGCACGATGGTTAAAACTGCCGGGAACTTCCATTACCATTCAGACATCGACCTTTGCGTCCATGGTTTTATTGGTTTACATTGCCCGTTACCTGACCAAAATTCGTGACAAACAAGTGACTTTTGCGCAATCCTTTTTCCCATTGTTTTTCCCCATGTTTGTTGTAATCGGATTAATTTTTCCGGCGAATGGTTCTACTGCTGTTATCCTTTTTGCCATGTGCATGGTGTTATTGTTTATCGGTGGTTTTCCATGGAAAATTCTGGCCGGGATCTTCGGATTTGGGGTTATCGCCGGCGGACTTTTCATTTTTCTCGCACTGAACTATGGCGACTTAATCCCGAATTCACGTGTGCATACTTGGAAATCCAGAATTGAAAATTTCTCAAAAGATGATGGGATAGAATCTTATCAGGTTCACCACGCAAAAGCGGCGATTAACAGAGGAGGCATCAGTGGAGTAGGGCCTGGAAAGAGCGTTTTTAAACAAACGCTTCCGCAATCATCTTCGGATTTTATTTTTGCAATTATAGTGGAAGAATACGGCATCATTGGTTCAGCCGGATTGATCTTTATTTTCCTGCTCATTTTGTTCAGGATTATGATTGTGGCAACCAAAATCCATACGTTTTTCGGCACCTTATTGGTTTTTGCCGTTGGCGTTCCGGTCATTTTTCAAGCTATGGTTAATATGGGTGTGGCTGTAAACCTCTTTCCGGTTACAGGACAGCCATTGCCGATGATCAGTTATGGAGGAACTTCCCTTTGGGTAACCTGTATTGCCTTTGGGATTATTTTGAGTGTGAGCAGGGCCATCAAAACGCCTGAAGAAATACAATTAGAAGAAAAAAGAAACACAGATGCAGTCATCCAGGACATCGCCTAAAATCATCATCAGCGGTGGAGGCACAGGGGGTCATATTTATCCGGCAATAGCCATTGCGGATGAAATTAAAAGCCGCTTGCCCGAAGCTCAGATTTTATTTGTGGGCGCATTGGGTAAAATGGAAATGGAAAAAGTTCCCAAAGCGGGATACCAGATAAAAGGTCTTCCCATTGCCGGAATTAACCGTGGGAATTTATTGTCCAATTTGTCCTTTCCCCTGAAACTGCAGAAAAGTTTAAAATTAGCCAAAAAAATACTGAAAGAATTCAAACCCGATATTGCCATTGGTACGGGTGGATATGCTAGTGGGCCGCTGTTGTGGCAGGCATCCCGTCAGGGAATTCCGGTCGTGATTCAGGAACAGAATTCTTTTCCGGGAATTACCAATAAATTATTGAAAAACCGTGCAGCAGCCATTTGTGTGGCTTACGAAGGAATTTCACAGTTTCCGGCTGCCAAAACGCATCATACCGGAAATCCAATCCGGTCTGAAATATTTGAGAATTTAACAAACCATGAAGTTGCATTGAATTCTTATGGACTTGATCCGACCAAAAAAACAATCCTTTCTATCGGTGGAAGTCAAGGTTCCAGAACGTTGAACAATGCCTGGAAAGCCGATTTGGAAAAAATTCAGCAAGCAGATGTTCAGCTTATCTGGCAAACGGGCAAACTGGATTATGAAAAAATAAAGTCTGAAGTGGCAACAGATCTGAAAGGAATTTATATTACGGAATTCATCTACGACATGAAAACGGCTTTTTCTGCCGCCGACCTGATTGTTTCCCGAGCCGGAGCCATGGCTATTTCAGAACTTTCATTGGTAGGAAAGCCTTTGATTTTGGTGCCTTTTCCTTTTGCGGCAGAAGACCATCAGACCAAAAACGCACAGGCGCTGGTGGACAATGATGCTGCTCTTATGCTGACCGATTCTCAGGCAGCTGCGGCTCTTGTTGATTCAGCAGTGGAATTGATTCAGGATGAAGAAAGACAAAATAAACTTTCCGAAAACCTGAAAAGAATGGGGAAACCCAATGCTACGAAGGAGATTGTAGATATTTTATTAAGCAAAATCAAATGAATATTTTAGGCAGAAAATATTATTATTTCATCGGGGCTGGAGGAATCGGGATGAGCGCGCTTGCCCGCTATTTCAAATCGCTGGAGAAAATTGTAATCGGATACGACAAAACCCCAACCGACTTGACGAGGGAACTGGAAAGGGAAGGAATTGATCTTCATTTTGAAGACCATCTTGATAAAATTGCGCCTTACCTGACACCGGAAAATACGCTGGTAATTTACACGCCGGCGGTTCCGAAAGAATTAAGAGAGTACCAATATTTTCTTCAGAACGGATTTGATATTCTCAAACGCTCCGAAGTTTTGGGCGAAATTACCGATGCTACTTTTGGGATTGCTGTAGCCGGAACCCACGGGAAAACTACGACTTCTTCCATTTTGGGGCATATCTTACATCAGTCAGGTTTGGAGAGTTCGGCTTTTTTAGGTGGAGTTTTGGAAGAGTATGATTCGAATTTTTTAACTAAAGGATATAGAATTACGGTTTCGGAAGCAGATGAATTTGACCGTTCATTTCTGCGTCTTTCTCCGAAAGTCGGAATTATAACTTCCATGGATGCCGATCATTTGGATATTTACGGAAACAAAGAAGAATTTGAAGAAGCTTTTATTGCTTTCAGTAAAAAGATTTCGGAAAAAACCTTTGTAAGAAAAGGTTTGCCAATTCCGGATGCTATCACATACGGCGTGGAATCAGGAGCGGATTTTGATGCGGTAAACATCAGAATTGAAGACGGTGTTTATTATTTTGATCTAGAGACACCCGACGAACTAATTCAAAATTTCATTCTGAAATTGCCCGGGAAGCACAATGTGGAAAATGCTGTTGCGGCTGTTTCAGTTGCGCTTTATCTGAAAATTCCGGCACATAAAATCAAACATGCGCTGGAGAATTTCAAAGGAATTAAAAGAAGATTTAACCGTTGGGATTTTGACGGAAAAGTTTATATAGATGATTACGCCCATCATCCGACCGAACTGAATGCGGTAATGGGTGCCATCAAGGAAATGTTTCCCGATAAAAAGATTTTGGGTGTTTTTCAGCCTCATCTTTTTTCAAGAACCCGGGATTTTATGGATGGATTTGCGGAAAGCTTAGCGGGGTTTGATGAATTGATTTTGCTGGACATTTATCCGGCTCGCGAACTCCCGATTGATGGTATTACTTCAGAAGCTTTGTTGGAAAAAATCAATCTGGACAAGAAGGAAGTCAGTTCACTTCAAAATGCGCTGAGTCGTATTCAGTCAAAGGATTTTGATGTGCTTGTAACGGTTGGGGCCGGCAATATTGACACATTGGTTAAACCTATAAAATCTTGGCTCGATGAAGATTAAATG
Source organism: Moheibacter sp. (assembly GCF_049672845.1). NCBI lineage: Bacteria > Pseudomonadati > Bacteroidota > Flavobacteriia > Flavobacteriales > Weeksellaceae > Moheibacter > Moheibacter sp. The sequence continues at coordinate 300,092 of NZ_JBATWT010000005.1, read as the reverse complement.
GAGATTGCTGAAAACCGCCCTCGGAATTTTACTGCTTGCCTTTCTAGTCAGTTTTTCGGCCAAAAGACATGCCTGTAAACCTGTTTCGGATATCAAAATAAAAGTCGATCATGAGTCGGGAAAATATTTTGTAAATGACAGTTTGGTTAGAAAAGTCATAGATGGAAAACAAATTCGCATCAGTTCTCAAGCATTGGGGAATATTGATGTTGCCAAAGTAGAAGAAGTTCTGGACAGAAATTCTTTTGTGAGCAAGTCTCAGGTTTTTCGTGATGTGGATGGAATAATGAGAATTCAGATTAGTCAGGAAACACCTGTAGCCCGTGTCAATACTGGGATTGCTGAGTTTTATCTGTCAGAGAAACTGACTGAAATACCATTGTCAAATTTATATGCTGCCGAAGTTTTATTGGTAGGAGGGAGTATTGAAGAATCCGATTATGAAGGATTGAAGGAGCTTTCATCGTTTATATCGGCTGATAAGTTGTTGAAAAAACACATTATTGCTGTTAAAAAAGAAGAGCCAAATTCATTTATTTTGTTGGTTAACAAAGGAGATTACGTCATTGAGTTTGGTGAATTAAAAAATATCGAATCAAAATTCGAAAAACTTAAATTATTTTATGATGAATACCTCGGAAAAGTGGGGTTGAATTATTATAAAAGAATTAACCTGAGATTTAATAACCAAATTGTTGCAACCAAAAGAATTAATGATGAAAAATAAAGGAATAGCTGTAGGCCTGGACATAGGAACAACGAAAATCGTAGCGATGGTCGGCCGTAGAAACGAGCACGGGAAAATTGAAATATTAGGCGTTGGTCAGGCCAAAAGTCTGGGTGTCCATCGTGGCGTAGTTAACAACATTACGCAAACAGTCAATTCCATAAAAGACGCCATTGGGCAGGCAGAAGCTACTTCCGGAATTAAAATTACCGACGTTACCGTAGGGATTGCCGGACAGCACATCCGCTCGCTTCAGCACAGTGATTACATCACACGACCTAATTATGAAGATGTAATTGACGAAAACGATTTAAAAAAGCTGGTAAATCAGGTGTATAAACTCGTCATGTTACCGGGAGAAGAAATTATTCATGTGCTTCCACAGGAATTCAAAGTGGATAGCGAAGGCGAAATTACTGAGCCAATGGGTATGTACGGAAGCCGACTGGAAGCTAATTTCCACGTAGTGGTAGGGCAAGTTACTTCCATCAAAAATATTGCACGATGTGTAAAAAATGCCGGACTGAATCTCGCCGGAATTACACTTGAGCCAATTGCTTCGTCTGATGCGGCATTGAGCAAAGAAGAAAAAGAAGCCGGGGTGGCTCTGATAGATATAGGAGGCGGAACCACTGATATTGCAATTTTCAAAGACAATATGATTCGTCATACTTCTGTGATTCCTTTTGGAGGAAATGTTATCACAGAGGACATTAAAGTCGGCTGTTCCATCATTGAAAGACAAGCCGAATTATTGAAGGAAAAATTCGGATCTGCCTGGCCGGGAGAAAACAAAGAATCTGAAATCGTTTCCATCCCAGGATTGAGAGGTCGCGACCCCAAGGAAATTTCCCTGAAAAGATTATCTCAGATCATTCACGCAAGGGTTCAGGAAATTCTTGAGCAAAGCTATTTGGAGTTGAAACATTACGGATGTGATGATCAAAAGAAAAAACTGATTGCCGGAATCGTCATGACCGGTGGTGGATCCAAATTGAAACACATTCGTCAGTTGACCGAATATTTAACCGGAATGGATGTTAGAATCGGATTTTCAAATGAACACATTGTAGGCGATATGGTTGAAGAACTTTCTGGGCCTGAATATGCTACTTCGGTTGGATTGTTGATGAAAGGTTTGGAGAAAATGGAAGAAAATCAAGAGGAGATTTATGAAGAAGAAGTTTTAAATGTGATGAATGAAGCTTCAAATGCAGAAGTTGAATCAGCAGAGGTAGTAGATGTGTTTTTGGATGATGCCAAACCAAAACAATCCAAAAAGCAAGTTGTGAAAAAAGCAAGACAGCCAAAAAGTCCTTCTATTTTCACGAAATGGACGGATAAGTTTATCCAGATGATTAATGAAACCGAATAACTATATAGAACCAAAAAAATAACGATATGAGTAGCGTAGATTTTATGTTTGACTTACCAAAGCACCGTTCATCATCCATTAAGGTGATTGGAGTAGGTGGTGGTGGAAGCAACGCAGTTAATTATATGTATCAGCAGGGTATAGAAGGAGTAGATTTTGTAGTTTGCAATACAGACGCTCAGGCCCTGAACAATAGTCCGGTCCCTAACCGAATTCAGCTTGGACAGTCCACAACGGAAGGTCTTGGTGCGGGGGCCAACCCTGAAGTAGGGGAACAGGCCGCGCTGGAAAGCATGGAAGACATTAAAAAGTTTTTAGATCCTAATACAAAAATGGTGTTCATCACAGCTGGAATGGGTGGTGGAACGGGTACCGGAGCAGCACCTGTTATTGCCGGTATTTCCAAAGAATTAGGGATATTAACTGTTGGTATTGTGACCGCACCTTTCTATTTCGAAGGAAAAATGCGCTTGGAGCAAGCAGAAAAAGGTATCGAGAAGTTGCAGAAAAATGTCGATTCGCTAATTGTCATTAACAATGACAAACTACGTGAACTATATGGAAACTTAGGATACAAAGCAAGCTTTGCTAAGGCAGATGAGGTGTTGACAACAGCTTCAAAAGGGATTGCAGAAGTTATTTCCAAACATTATGCTACAAATATTGACTTGCGTGACGCGCGCACAGTTCTTGCCGATTCCGGGACTGCTATCATGGGTACAGGTAAGGCAAGCGGAGAAAACAAAGCAAAGGATGCCATCAATGCAGCGCTTGATTCTCCTTTGTTGAATAACAATAAAATAACGGGTGCTAAAAATGTATTGTTATTGATCGTTTCGGGTGACAATGAAGTTACCATGGACGAAATTGGTATCATCAATGAACATATTCAGGCAGAAGCCGGTAACAACGCCAACATCATCATGGGAGTTGGTGAAGATTTGGAGCTTGGCGACAAAATCAGTGTGACAGTTGTCGCAACAGGTTTCCCTATGGAAGATCAGGTTTTCACAGGTAAAGAAGAAGAAAAGGTGTTTCACAGATTAGAAGAAGAGCAACCACTTGTTCAAAAACTTTCAACCGACACTCCTTTTCCGGTGCATGTGAAAAAAACAATGCCTATAGAATTCGTCGAAAAAAAAGAGGATGAAGAACCAGAAGAAATAAAATTCTTTTTAGAAGAAGCAGAGGAAAAACCTGTAATCAAAAATGAAATAGAAGATTCATTTGAACCGCATCTCAAAACAGATGTTCAGCAACCATTATTCACTGAAGATAAGGTTGAAGAAGAAAAATTACTTTTTGAAGAAGAGGAATTGGAAATAGTTGCCGAAACAGAAACCAAAGCTGAAGAAGATGATTTTCCGCAAACGATCATGTTTTCATTAGATGATGATTTCGAAGAGGAAGAAAAAGTTTTTGAAACAGAGAAGCCGGTTTTTGCTACTCAAACGACCAAGCCTGAGGCAAAACAAGAAGTGAAAAAGGAGATCGCTCCTGAAGATCCTTTTGATTCGCCAATTTCACAATCCTTGTCTCAAGCAATTGAAGATAGAAGAGCAAGACTTAAACAGTTTAATTATAAATTCAAAAATACACTTCAAAATAAATCACTTGATGAGGTGGAAAGTGTTCCCGCATATAAAAGACAAGGTTTGGATCTGAGCGAGCGTGAAGACAATTACCCTTCTGATTTTGTGGTAAGTAAAGATAGTAATAATGAAACGAAAATAAGGCCGAACAATTTTCTACATGATAATGTTGATTAATTAATTTGGTTTAGAGGTTGGTTAAATTTGCCCTTGGTCAACAAGGGCATTTTTTTTTAAATTTTTTCCAGAATAGATTTCAAATCAGCCGGCGAATAATCGACTGATTTCAAAGTTTTATCATCATCCTTTCTGAAAACCAGATAAAGTCCGTCGACTTCTCTGTAATAACTTTGGGTTCCATCTTTTTCCAGATAATATTTCATTGTTTCTGCTGCTTCCTCTACTGTTTTACAGGCTTTCGACATATTGGATCGCTGAACTTCGTCGAAAAGCGCTGAGAATTTATCTTTCAGGCCAAATTCGAGAATAGCGCCGGAAAGTACATACTGGATATCACAAAGTGCATCGGCAATTTCAACGATATCTTTTGCTTCAATTGCTTCTTCTAATTCTTTTAATTCTTCGGCAATCAGGGAAACACGTAGTTTACATCTTGCTTCGGATGGAATCTGCGGATTATCCAAAATTGGATGCTGAAAGGTTTTATGAAATTCGGCTACTGAAGTTAAACTTTTTGGATCTTGCATTTTAAATGTATAATGTATTTTATTTATAAAAATATAGGATTTACGGGTTATTGGATCACAAATTACAGAATGTTTTTTGACAAAATGCACAAAGTTTTCCAATAAAAAAAGGATTCAAATCTGAATCCTCTTTTCTATGCTTTTAATTGTACATTCAACTACATACAATTATAATTTATACAAAATTTAAGCAACCACTTCTTTTACGCGGTCAGCTGCTTCCTGTAATGTGATGGCAGAAAGAACTTTCAATCCTGAATCGTCAATCATTTGTTTGGCGATTTCGGCATTGGTTCCTTGTAAACGAACGATAATCGGCACCTGGATGGCATCGCCCATATTTTTGTACGCATCCAAAATTCCTTGTGCTACACGGTCACAACGAACGATTCCTCCGAAAATGTTTACCAGAATTGCTTTTACATTTTCATCCATCAAAATGATTCGGAACGCTTTTTCAACGCGTTCAGCATCGGCCGTTCCCCCCACATCAAGGAAGTTGGCAGGATTTCCACCGGAAAGTTTGATGATGTCCATAGTCGCCATCGCAAGACCAGCTCCGTTCACCATACAACCTACGTTTCCGTCAAGTTTTACGAAGTTCAGTCCGGCTGCATCTGCTTCTACTTCAGTGGCATCTTCTTCTCTGGTATCACGCAATGCGGCCAGATCCGGATGACGGAACAATGAGTTTCCATCCAAAGTAACTTTTGCGTCAACCGCCATAATCTGATTGTCAGATGTTTTTAAAACCGGATTGATTTCAAACATAGAAGCATCGCTACCTACGAAAGCCTTGTACAAAGCGTCGATAAATTTTACGAAATCTTTGAAAGCAGCTCCGCTTAAACCTAAATTGAAAGCAATTTTACGTGCCTGAAAACCTTGTAATCCTACTGCAGGATCAATTTCTTCTGTAAAAATTTTTTCCGGCGTATGTTCAGCTACTTCTTCGATATCCATTCCACCTTCGGTAGAATACATGATCATATTTTTACCGGTCGCACGGTTCAAAAGAACTGAAACATAAAATTCTTCTGTTTCAGCTTCGCCCGGATAGTAAACATCTTCAGCAATCAAAACTTGATGAACAGTTTTTCCTTCTGCAGAAGTCTGAGGTGTAATCAATTGCATCCCGATGATTTCGGAAGCTTTTTGTTTCACCTCGTCCAAATTTTTTGCCAGTTTAACTCCGCCGCCTTTTCCGCGACCTCCAGCGTGAACCTGTGCTTTTACCACATGCCATCCCGTACCGGTTTGTTCTGTTAATTTTTTGGCTGCATCAACGGCTTCGTCAGCTGTTGTGGCTATAATTCCTCTCTGGACTTTAACGCCGTATTTACTTAAGATTTCTTTTCCCTGATATTCGTGAAGATTCATTATAATAAAATTTGGTCAGGCAAAAGTAAGAATTCTATTGGATTTTAACTATTTAATGAGGTTGATTTTGGTCAGTAGAAATACTCGGAATGAAATATTGAAAATCAATGTCTGGTATGAACTCAAGATTTAGGTGAATTCCACATACAAAAAATCAATAAGATTACAGTTGATAAAAAACTGCATCTCTGATAAAGCATTACTTTCTGAAAGATGATTCTTTATAAATTAATTTTCTTCTACTTTGGCATTTAGTCTGAAGATGGCGTAAAGAAAAAGAATCAATCCAATTAAAAGATCAATCTGAATAAATAAAGATAATCCGGAGTCGGGTTCTTGCATCATAGTTTGTGTTTTTAGGTTCTACCAAAATTAACAGAAATTTTGGAAAATAAAAAATTATTTAATGTTTTTTTAATATAATTTCCAGAGAATTAGCCCATTAAGATTAATTGAATGTTAAATAAATATTTGATTTATCAAATATTTTTCTCATTTATCTGTAACAAACTAAAAATGATTTCGTCTATTGGTTAAAATCATTTTATGTCATTCATCATCAGAATTTCAATCGTTTTTTTAAACTTTTTCATGAGTTTAGGTTTGTGGGCACAAGAAACTGACAGCATTTCCAGAAAGAAAATTCACATTCCAAAAATTACGGAAAGCCTGAAAATAGACGGAATTCTAGATGACCCTGCATGGCAGAATGCGCCAATCGCCACGGATTTCGTAGAGCGACAACCTAACAATGGAAAACCAATCCCCGACAGCCTGCGAACCGAAGTTAAAATCGTTTACAACGATCTTGGAATTTATTTTGGAGCGACTATGTACGATCCGGAACCGGAAAAAATTCTGAAAGAACTTACCGAACGCGACGGCATCGGAAACGATGATTTTTTCTTCATTCTTCTTAACGGATATAATGATCACCAGCAAAGTTTGCAATTCATCGTCACGGCCGCAGGCGTTCAGTACGACGCCAAAATGACAAACGGAAGTGAAGATTCTACCTGGAACGGTGTCTGGTACAGTGCGGTTAAAATCAATGACGACAGTTGGGTCGCCGAAATGTTTATTCCTTATTCAGAAGTACGATTTTCAGAAAAGGATGTCCAGGTTTGGGGTTTACAAATGGAAAGGGAATTCAGAAGAACGCGCACAAGGTACAGCTGGAATTTTGTCGACAATTCAAAAGGTGCTTTTTCAATTTATGACGGTGAGATTCACGGTATCCAAAATATTGATTCACCCACGCGCCTTTCTTTTCAGCCATATCTCTCCGGATATGTCAATAATTATGATGGCCAATCTGAATTTGTTTTTAATGGCGGAATGGATCTCAAATATGGTATCAACGATGCGTTTACACTCGATATGGTTTTGGTTCCTGATTTCGGTCAGACAAAATTTGACCCTTCGGTTTTAAATTTGACAGCTTTTGAAACTCAATATGCCGAACAACGTCCTTTTTTCACTGAAGGAACCGAATTATTCAGCAAAGGAAACCTGTTTTATTCGCGCAGAGTCGGTGGAAATCCAAGTCTATATCCGAATGTTTTAGAATCAGAAGAAATCACAGAATATCCGGCAAGAGTGGATTTAATCAATGCTCTAAAAGTTTCGGGAAGAACTTCCAAAAATTTGGGAATCGGAATTTTTAATGCCATTACTGAAAAAACTTATGCCAAAATTCGAAATATCGAAACAGGCATATCCCGTAAAGAAATTGTGGAGCCTTTGACGAATTACAATGTCGTTGTTTTGGATCAGCGTTTCGGGCAAAATAATTCGGTTTCCTTTGTCAATACAAATACTTTGCGCGAAGGACATTATCGGGATGCCAATGTTTCGGGACTATATTTTGACTTGACAAACAAGAAAAACACCTGGAATTATTGGGGTGATGCCGAGGCGAGTTGGGTAAAAAATATTGAAACAAAATTTGGAATGGAAGGTAGTCTTGCAGCGGCCAAAATTAGTGGGAAACACCGTTATCAGGCAAGTGTTTTCTTTCGGACCAAAGATTATGACATAAATGATTTAGGTTATACCGGACAGACGAATTACATTAATTATTATGGCTATTATGGCTATCGTATTTTACAACCGACCGATGTGTTTAACAATATAAATCTGAATTTCAATCTGAATTATAACCGAAGACTTGAGCCGGATTTGTACAATAATTTTGTGTTTAATTTTAATTCGAGTTTTACCACCAAGAAGTATTTCACCTTTGGAGGCGGATATGAGTTTATTCCGTTTGAATGGAACGATATTTACGAGCCACGACTGGAAGCAAGGCACGTAAAAGTCCCGGCTTATTATAATCCTTGGATTTGGATTTCTACCGATTACAGAAAACGACTGGCGCTGGATACAACTATTGACTGGTACAAATACGATCAAGAAGGACGTGGTAGATTAATCCTGAATTTCTCACCGAGATTTCGTGTATCGGACAAATGGAAACTTTATTTGTTTACCGAAGCCACGCTTTCCGACAAAGAGCAAGGATTCGTTTCCTATGACGGAACCAATATTTATTTTGGTGAACGCGATCGAAATACAGTGGTAACTTCACTTGAGTCTCAATATATTTTCAACGAAAAAATGGCACTGAACCTCGCCTTCCGACATTATTATACCGATGTGACTTATGATAAATTCTTCACTTTGGAAAACGACGGGACACTAACTTCTACAAATTCATACAATGAAAATCACAATGCGACCTATAATAGTTGGAACATCGATTTGCGCTTCAGTTGGTGGTTTGCACCAGGAAGTCAATTGAGTTTGCTTTACAGAAACGCAATTGAAGGCTACGAAAATGTTTCAAATCTTAGTTTTCGTGATAATTTCGATTATATGTTCTCCCAACCTCAACTCAATAGCTTCTCCATCCGAATCAGTTATTATCTGGACTACAACCGTATGAAAAACTGGTTCAAAAAGAAACCGGAAATGGAAGAATCAATCGGTCAGAATTCTTATCATGCGTATAAAAATTTTGCACACAAAAGAAATGGAATATAAATCTTGAATTTTTATAAATTTACTTAACTAAAATTTTAAGAAACATGAATCCGATTCTAAGAAATAATTCTTAATTAAGACTGGGCTTCCTTCAATAGCTTTTGGGATAAATCTTTTCCCAGATAGCTGTCAACAATTTTGTGAATCAAATACAGCAAAGGCGTTACTAAAACCGCAACCGTAAATTTATAAATATATCCGACCAGACAAATCGCCAGCACCGTTTGCCAGCTCCAGTCATATTCGGGATTCAGATAAAAAGCAATAAAAGCTACAACAAATGAATCAATAAGTTGGGAAACTATGGTGGAACCAGTCGCCCTGAGCCAAAGTGCTTTTTCGCCTGTTAGTTTTTTGATTTTGTGAAAAATTGAAACATCCAGAATTTGTCCTAAAAGAAATGCGATAATCGAACCAAAAATTATCCACATTCCCTGACCGAAAATCTTGTTGAAAGCCAGATGCATATTCACTTCCTGTCCCTCAACCGTATCAAGAACCCAAAAATCTGCCGGTGCGACCTGAATTGAAATCCAAGTCATCAAAAAAAGAAAAAGAACCAGAATCGCGGTCATATAGGACAGGAATTTCACTTGCTTTTTACCGAAATATTCGTTGATGATGTCGGTCATGATGAAAACCAAAGGCCAGGTAATGGAACCAGCCGACATATTAAATGACAAACCTTCTTCGCCTAAAAGACTGATGGAAAAAGGTTCGATTCCCAATGTTTTCTCAACCGAAAAAATCTTCACGCCAATGAATTCTGACAAAACGGTGTTGGCGACAAAAAAGCCGGACAAAACGATTAAAAGTTTACTTTCTTTTGAATTAAAGGTCATAATGATTCCAAATTTAAAATTATAAATCCAAAGCGTTGATTAAATTTGCTTTGATTTAATCATTGATTGTGCCCGAGAAACGCATTTTTTCACTTATTGGTATTTATATTCTGATCAACCTTTTTCAGGCTTTTTTCACACCGATTTCGGAAGATGAAGCTTATTATTGGGTTTGGTCACAGAATTTGGACTGGGGTTATTTTGACCATCCGCCTATGATTGCGTGGTGGATTTCGACCGGATATCATTTATTTCAAAACGAATTGGGCGTACGACTTTTGACGGTTTTACTCAATGGTTTCAGTCTTTATTTTTTATGGAAAATTCTATTACCCAAAACAAAGCAAGAATTCCGATTATTTGTTCTGATTTGGGGTTCTGTTTTGGTTTTCAACGTTTTCGGGTTTCTGGCAACACCCGATGCTCCCTTGCTTTTCTTCACGATTTTTTATTTTTATTCGCTCAAGAAATTTTTAGAAAAAACTTCGGTTTTCAGTACCGTTTTATTGGGGATTTCCTTTGCCGGACTGATGTACAGCAAATACCACGGAATTTTGGTCATTCTCTTTACCTTATTACCTCTTTGGAAATTATTATGGAAAAATCCGAAGTTCTATCTGTCGGTTTTGGGAAGTTTGGTTTTGTATTCTCCGCATATTTTCTGGTTGATTCAAAACGATTTTGTTCCGGTTCACTATCATTTTCTGGAAAGAAGTTCCGATGAGAACTTCGAATTCCGTAAGTTTTTCAATTATCTGGGCATTTACTTTCTGGGCGCAGCACCCTTTTTGAGTTATTTTATTTTTAATTCGGTTTTTCGATTTCGGTCAGATCAGCCGTTTTGGAAGAGCATTTGTGCACTGGCTGTTTTTCCCGGAATTTTCTTTTTCCTATCGATTTTCAAAGACAATGTTCAGCCACAATGGTTGCTCATCAGCTTTCTTTCGATGGCTTTACTGATGTATAGGCATTATCATGATAAAAACCTAAAATGGGTTTTCAACTTGGGATTTGCTGGCTTAGTTTTGGTTTTTATTTTGCGAATTCTTATTGCTGTGCCGGGAATTTCGCCTTTGTACAAAAACGAAAAGTTTGGAAAAAATGCAGGAAGTTTTGAGGCAGAAAATGCGGTTTTTGAAAAATATCAAGAAGCTTCGGTTTATAAATTCTTCAATCCTGAAAAAAATGTGGCGGTTCATCGCACACTTGGAAATCGACATAGTCAATACAGTTTGTGGGATTGGGAAGAAGATTTTCACGGTAAAAACATCACTTATATTTCGCCTTGGGTCAAAGCAGAAAATTCCTTTGTCGGCTATAAAAACCGGGATTATTACCTGAAAGAAATTTCCAATTATCAAACTTATGATTTAATTAAAATTGAAACTTTGGAAGAAATTTCGGCAAAGCCAAATGAACGAATTCAACTTAAAATCAACATCCGAAACGGTCATAAACGACCAATAAAAATCGGCGGAAATTCGGAGTTAAAGCTCAATGTAAATTATTACCAAAACTTACAATATGAAATTCTTTATTCGACCGAAATTTTGACGGAAGAATTCGAACTTCAGCCCGATGAAGAAAAAGAACTTGAAATCGAATTTCAAAATACATCCGAAAAAGGAATATACAAAGCTGCTTTGGGAATTTATTATGCAGAAGTCGGAACGACTTATTTGTCTGACCCGATTCTGGTAAATATTTTATAATTTACTGAATTCCTTTTTCATTCAGCCACTTACGGTATTTTTCCGCATTGCGTTTATGTTCTTCATAATTGCTTGTAAAACTATGATAACCGGGTCGGTCTGGATCCGCGCAGAAGTATATAAAACTATGCTCTTCCGGATTTAAAACTGCGTCAACGGCCGTCAGATTGGGAAGGCAGATCGGTGCAGGTGGCAATCCTTTAACACGGTAAGTGTTGTATTCAGAAGGCGTAGCGAGATGTCCGTGACGAACTCGCTGAATCGTGTGATTGAAGCCATTTTGAAGTTTGTAAGCATAAATCGAAGTTGGGTCCGCTTCCAGACGCATATCTTTGGCAAGACGGTTCAGATAAGCCTGAGCGACTTTGGGTTGCTCATCGACTTTTGAAGCTTCCAATTGAACAATTGAGGCTAATGTAAAAACCTGTAAAGGCGTGAAATTCATCGCTTCGGCTTTTTGCTGTCGCTCCTCAGTCCAGACTTTTTCGAATTCATTCATCATTTTTTCCACGAATTTCTCTCCGTTCGTCGGCCAGAAATAATTATAAGTATTCGGAACAAAATACATCTTCACAGTTTCGGCGTTGAGATTCGGATCTTTTTCTTTTGCCCAACTGATGATAGCTTCCACGATTTGTGTTGAATCGGCTTCAATTTTTTTCGAAACCGAACCTGCCAGATGAAAAATAGTCGGTTCATTGCGAATCATCAGACTGACCTCTTCCTGAGTTCCCGAAATCAGACGATTCAACAATTCTTTATTGGTTTCACCCTGAATGAGTTTAAATTTTCCGGCTTTGATTTTTTCTGGAAAATCTTTGGTTTCTGCATAATTTGCAAAACTTTCAGGACTCTCAAGTTTACCTTGTAAAGAATCCAGAACTTCCCGGAAATCTGCGCCGGTTCTGACATAGAGAAAACCGTTTTCTTTCACATTGCTTTTCATCCCGTCAAAAAACGTACATCCGACAATGAAAAGTCCGGATACCAAAATCACAAAAATTCGGGTGATAAATTTCAAATTATATCTCATTTCAAACGCTTCCTTAACAATATTTATTCCACATCGATTCTTCCTTCAAAAACGAATTCAGCCGGGCCACTCAGCCATACATCTTCATATCCGCCCGATTCGTTTTTCCGAAAACGAACTTTTAATTTCCCACCCAAGGCTTCGATATTTATTTCGTTTGAAAGAATTTTTTCCGATTCGTAAGCTGCAATGGCCGCCGCGGTAATTCCGGTTCCGCAGGCAAGGGTTTCGGCTTCGACTCCACGTTCGTAGGTTCTTATTCTCAACGAATTATCTGAAATGATTTCAGCGAAATTCACATTGGAACCTTCTTCAAAATAAGGGGCACCATACCGGATTTCCCGACCTCTATTTTGCACATCCAAATCTGAAATATCGCTTAGAAATTCTATATGATGAGGCGAACCTGTATTCAAAAAAAGATGATTTGAGAATTTTTGAACCGATGAAACATTGGACATTTTCAGGTGAATGATTTCATTTTCAATAATAGCTTCGTGTTCGCCATCAACTGCCTGAAAATTGGTTTTATTTTCAATAATTCCAAGCTCCGCTGCAAAACGCACAATACAGCGTCCGCCGTTTCCACACATACTGCTGGGACGCCCGTCCGAATTAAAGTAAATCATTTTGAAATCGGAATTTTCATCGCTTTCCAATAAAATAAGTCCGTCTGCGCCAATGCCAAAACGACGGTCACAAAGTTTTTCAATCAAGGATTTTTCAGGCACAAAGTTTGCTGTTCTGTTATCAATCATCACAAAATCGTTACCTGCTCCCTGGTATTTATAAAAATGGATTATCAATGCTTGAATTTTTAACAAATTTAGGAATTTTAGAATTGAGGGATATGATAAAAATATAGGAAACTACAGATAGACTTTAAAGTATTGATAATTTTTGTTAAATCCACGTTAAACCACTTGTAGAGCCGATTTTAAAGATGGAAATTTGAATCGTTTTGAAAGAAAATGTAATTAAAAAAAGATTTAATTAAGCGTATGAAAAAATATATTGGATATCTGATGGTTGGCCTTTTTAGTGCAACTTTTTCGATAGTAGGAATGAAGTATTTTAGCAATGAAACGGATGGTAGCATTGTGACATCTGCCGCTGATCGCGATAACGGTGCTTTTTCGTTTGTGGATTACAAAGGAAATTACTCAATGATGGCACCTGATTTTGTGGAAGCTTCCCAAAAGACAGTCAATGCGGTAGTGAGTATCAATAATTTCTCTAATCAAAAACAAAACCAGCGTTACAATGATCCTTTTGAATTCTTCTTCGGATTTCCACAACAGCAAAGAGATCCCGATTTGCCAACCGGACAAGGATCGGGTGTAATTATTTCTGAAGACGGATATGTCGTAACGAATAATCACGTCATCAAAGGTTCAGACAAAATTGAAGTTGTTTTGAACAATCAAAAATCTTATGTGGCCGACTTAATCGGAACGGATCCGAATACTGATATTGCCCTTCTGAAAATTGAAGAACAAGGACTTCCGTTTATCAAATTTGTTGATTCAGATGCCATTAACGTAGGAGATTGGGTTCTGGCAGTCGGAAATCCGTTTGGTCTGAATTCAACTGTGACTGCAGGAATTGTTTCGGCAAAAGGAAGAAGTATTGATATTCTGAGAAGAAATGCAACAAGTCCGATTGAATCTTTTATTCAGACCGATGCTGCAATTAATCCAGGAAATAGTGGAGGCGCTTTGGTTAATCCAAACGGAGATTTAGTCGGAATTAATACAGCAATTTCTTCGCCAACAGGTTCTTATTCGGGATATGGATTTGCCGTTCCGTCCAATTTGGTTAAAAAAGTAGTAGAAGACATCAAGAAATATGGATTGGTGCAACGCGGATATCTGGGCGTTCAGGGAATGGACTTGAACGATGAGTATTTGGTAAGACAATACAACCGTGAAAATAAAACCGAACTGAAAAGCCAACAAGGGATTTTGGTTCAGAGCGTGACCGACAACGGTGGTGCGCAGGATGCCGGATTGAGGAAAGGCGATATCATTACGGAAATTGACGGAAAAAAAGTAACAAGTTTCAGCAAACTGACCTTTGCAGTAGGAAGTAAATATCCTGGAGATAAAGTGACTTTAAAAGTTTTGCGTGATGGAAAAGAAAGAGAATATACCGTTACACTTCGTGACCAAAAAGGAAATGCTTCTACCAGATCTTTGGCCGACCTGACAGTGAGCGAAAAACTCGGAGCAGAATTTGAACCTCTGACAGACCGACAAAAAGTTAGCTTCGGTATCGACCACGGTGTGATGGTGAAAAATATGGAGCAAACCGGAAAACTGAAAGGTATAGGAATCGGTGAAGGATTCATCATACTGAAAGTAAATGATAAAGAAGTTAGTAGCCAGAACGATATTGAAAAAATCCTTAAAAACCATAAAGGCAGAGTTTCTGTCAGCTATGTGGATCCGTATGGAAGAATCTATACGCGAGGATTTACCATGGACTAAACCGGTTTATGTTTTCATAGTTTTAGGTTCGGCACAACTCAAAAGGTTGTGCCGTTTTTTATATCTTTGATTCGATGAAAAAATTATTCGGAATTCTGTTTTTATTCCTGATCGGGTTTGGGCAGGCACAGGAAAAAGGAGGTTTGATGAGTCATTTGTTGATCAATGTAGGTTATACAAATCTCAACGGAAATTATTTCAAATTAGGACCGGAAGTTTATTTGACCCAGCCAAATGGAAATCTAATCGACCTGAGTGCAACCGCTAATATGGCTTATTTCAGTGATAAATTCGTGGTGGTACCCGAACTCGGAATCGGCTATCAGTTCAACGCCAAAAAAGTTAAAAACCGGATTGATCCTTACCGCGAATATGTCAACAGTACGTTTTATTTGGCTCGTGTAAATGTTTCGCCTTGGAATGTCACGCCCGAAATCGGGATTGCGCTGGCGGGAATTCTGGAAGCAAATATTGGATATTCCTTCCAGTTTTCCGATCACAAATACACCTCTTTTGATGGAATTAAATTTGGGCTGACAATTCATATTCCCACGATTTATTTCGTTAGTGAAGCTGGGTTGTATTAAGCTCTTACCGGATTATATTGTCTGATTTCCTCAATAATTTCTCCTTCAGAAGAATTAACAAACTCCAAAATCCTTTTGATAATTGCCACCAACTGATCTGGATAATCAACTTTTACATAATGCTCGGCATCCACCCATTCCTGGATTTTCCGTAAATTCAATTCCGAACAACTATCCACTCCTAAATTCTGCAAAGCCGTCGCATTGCACTCTTGTTCGTATTGTTTTTTAATGGGAATGACGAAAAGTTTTTTATTCAGAAACAAAGCTTCTGCCGGCAATTCAAATCCGGCGTTGCAAAGTACGCCTTCCGATTTCCCTAAAGAACGTAAAAATTCAGTCTGATCAATCGGATAAACCAAAACATTTCCTTTCACATAAATTTCTTTTGCTGATTTGGAAAAAACCCGCCAATCGACGTGGGTTTCATTTAATCTCTCGATTAAATATTCATCCGAAAAACTCGGCAAATACGTCATGTAAAAACCTTCGTTTTGGGGTTTGAGATTTCGGACTGCTTGTCGGACAATCGGTCTAAAAATCCTCGGATGATAGGACTCAAAATGAAATCCAAAGTTCTCTTTCGTTGGTGCATAATGTTTCAAAACCATTTCACCTAGAAAATCCTTTCGTTCAGGTTTGGGCGTTTCGGGAAAAAGCATCGAAGCTTGGTGGCTGATCCCTAATATATTCTGATAATTCTTCAGTTTTGCTGCCCAGGCTGAAATCGGCTCAAAATCGTTTATCACCAAATCATACTCCTCCAAAGGCACTTTTTTTACGTCCTTGATGGCTCGGAAAAAATTGTTCTGAACCGCCGTTTTCCAATAAGATAATCCGCCTCTAGCGTCGTACAAAAGCGAAATCCCATCAAAACGAAATTTCGGTTCCTGCGGCAATTCGATTTGGGATTGATGACCGCTTGTCAGCAAATCTACTTCTGCATATTTTTTCAATTCTGGTATCAATTCCTGTGCGCGGGCAATATGTCCGTTTCCGGTACACTGAAGTGCATATAAAATTTTCATCGCATTAATTTTGAGAGCAAAAACTCTGATTTCTAATTAACTACACAAATTTCTTACCTAAAACTCAATTCAAACTCGTAACCGATGAAATTAATTCTTCGAGCGTCATATCCGCCGTCTCTTCTTCCTTTCTCAAAGCGAGTTTCTCTTTGTTTTCTTCGTAAGAAAAAATTGTCCAATTTCCATTGTGATATTCCAAAGCCGTCAGATTTTCAATCCAATCACCCGAATTCATATACATACACTCGCCTTTTTTATTCTTGATTTTTCGCATTTGCGGCTGATGAATATGCCCACAAATCACATAATCAAATCCTTTTTCAATTGCCAATTCCGAAGCTGTATTTTCAAAATCCGAAATGTATTTCACCGCTTTTTTTACACTGTTTTTAATTTTTTTCGAAAGGGAATATTTCTCACGCCCCATTTTCATCAAACACCAGTTGATAACATTGTTCAAACGTATCAGCAAATCATATCCGACTCCGCCCAAACGCGCTATCCATTTGGAATGCTGAACCGAAGCATCAAAAACATCACCGTGGAAAATCCAGGCATGTTTCCCATCGAGCTGAAGGATTTCTTTATTGGTTAATTTGATTTTGCCAAGTCGTAAATCACTAAATTTCCTCAGCATTTCATCATGATTTCCTGTTATATAAATTAGCTCAGTTCCTTTGACCGCAAAATCGATGAATTTCTTCAGAATGCTCAAATGCTTTTTCGGAAAATAAGATTTCTTAAACTGCCAGATATCGATGATATCACCGTTTAGAATAAGCATTTTGGGTTGAACCGAATTCAAATATTGAAGCAATTCTTTGGCTCGGCAGCCATAAGTTCCCAGATGAACATCGGAAAGAATGATTAAATCTACCTTTCTTTTCATGAAGTGTTTCTGCAAAATAACCACACAGATTTAAACTGAACCTTACTGAAAGGTTAGGTTTGTATTATATTATTTCAATTCAATCCCATTTTATTTTTCTAATTATTAAGCTTATTTTAGCTCCATGATTTCGGCAAAGAACATTCACAAAAATTTTGGTAGTCTTGAAGTATTAAAAGGCGTTTCTCTCGATGTAAGCATGGGGGAAATAGTTTCAATTGTTGGCGCATCGGGAGCAGGAAAAACGACATTGCTTCAGATTTTGAGTAGTTTGGAAAAAAGTTCTGAACCGGAAAAATATTACACCCAAATCCTCATCAAAAAAGAAGACATTACCAAAATGTCGGATGCAAAACTTTCGCGTTTCCGAAATGAAAACATTGGATTTATTTTCCAGTTTCACCAACTTTTACCTGAATTTTCGGCCATCGAAAACGTCTGCATTCCGGGATACATCGGTAATTCAAAAAGCAGTGCGGTTCAGGCCAAAGCCAAAGAACTGTTGGAATTTCTCGGACTTGGAAATCGCCTCGAACATAAACCTTCGCAGCTTTCCGGCGGCGAACAACAACGTGTGGCAGTGGCGCGTGCACTTATCAATCAGCCTGCGGTAATTTTTGCAGACGAACCTTCCGGAAATCTCGACTCCAAAAACGCCGAAGAACTACACCAACTTTTTTTCCGTTTGCGCGACGAGTTCGGTCAGACTTTTGTAATTGTGACGCACAACGAAGAACTCGCCAACATGGCCGACCGAAAGCTCGTAATGAGCGATGGCCGTTTTGAGATGTAATTTAAATTATGCTTTATATACTCCTTAACTGGATTTATATTTTCCTGATTTGCCTGGGAATGGGCGCGATTTTGAATTCAATTTTGCGCACAAAAACCAGACTTTTCTATACACTTTTGCTCGGAATTTTTGCCGAAATGATCCTCATTCATTTCTATGCAATCGGCTTTCCTATCAATGAGTTTTTTTATGGATTTAATTTTATTTTGGCATCCTTCGGAATAATTTTTCACAAAAAAATCCTTTCCCAACAAATTAAATCGGCCATTTCTGATTGGAAAACCTGGAAAAAACCCATTCAAATTCTCGGCATTCTGCTGACGATTTTGATATTAATGCAAAGCGCAACCCAACCTTTCATTGTTGATAACGAAACTTACTACATTCAGACGCTCAAATGGTTAAACGAATTCGGACTAATTAAAGGTTTGACCAATCTTCATATTTTCTTCGGGCAGATGTCGGGCTGGCATCTTTTGCAAAGCGGATTTAATTTTGGCTTCGTTTCTAATTCTTTGAATGATGTGAACGGATTTCTGATGTTGATTTTTACCGGGTTTTCGCTCTATCACCTCAACCGATTTTTCCAAACCAGAATTACGATGGATTTGTTTTTAGGCTTAATTCCTGTGGGAAATTTATTTTTGTTTCAATTCCTGAGCGCGCCTTCGCCCGATTTGCCGGTCTTCCTGATTTCACAGCTCATTTTTTATCTATTTTATCGAAATTATGTGGAATATCAAGGCGATTTCAAAATGCTTTTCATTCTGACTTTGCTCTTAATTCTAACCAAAATCACGGTCGTTCCTTTATTGATTTTACCTTTGGTTTTAATCATCCGGCATCAACTTTTCAAATCCGAATGGAAATATGCCTTCGGAATTTCTTTGATAACCTTGAGCGGATTTCTGCTCAAAAACTACATCATTTCGGGTTATCTTTTTTATCCGACGGAAATTTTAAGTTCCTTTCTAAATCCGGATTGGAAAGCCGCTCCTGAAATGCTTCGATTGTTCTTTGAAGAACGACCCGAATATGAAATTATTCCCAATCAGCTTTCAGAAATCAACCAGGAAAACTTCTTTCAGCTTTTCAAAAACTGGTTGCTGGAACCGGGATTGCGAAGTATTTTCAACAAACTCATCATCGTCCTTTTATTGATTTTCCCGCTTTATATCCGAAAAAACAAAACCCTTTTCTGGCTATATATTTATGCCTTGGTTCAATTCGGACTTTTGTATTTCACCTCGCCACAATATCGTTTTTTTATGCCGTTGATCATTGGGATGAGTTTGTATATTTTGGCAAAATTACTTTTACATTCTCCTAAAAAAGTCATTCCGGTTTTTGCCTTTTTCAGTTTAATTGTGGTCGTTCCGCTGATTTTTTCCTTCAATGTTTCAAATCTAAAAAACAGCGAATTTATGCCCGATAAACTCGAAGCTTATCGGATTGAAAACATCATCAAACCTGCAAAAAACTCACTGCATAATTTTGAGTATGAATTAATAGAAGAAGGAAATTTAAAATACAATTCTCCCATCGGGCAGGAAGAGTTTTTCTGGATTACGGGCGATGGTGATTTGCCAACAGTAAACCGCCGAATGGTTGAATATTTTAAGAAATGGTATAAAATCCGGCCGCAAATGCGTAGCGAAAGCTTAAAAGAAGGATTTCATGCAGAAAAATTGAAAGAATGAAATTGGAAGAATTAAAGGATTTTTTAGACGAAAAAGTGATTTTATACAATCGATTAGACTTTATTGAAACGGATCCCATTCAAATTCCGCATCGTTTTCAGTCAAAGGAAGATATCGAAATCTCCGGTTTTCTTGCCGCGACTATGGCTTGGGGAAACCGTAAAATGATCATCAATAAATTAAATGATTTGATGGATCGGATGGGCAATTCGCCGTATGATTTTGTAATGAGTTATTCCGAAGGAAATTTCCCAAAAATCGAAACCTTCAAACACCGGACTTTAAATTCCATTGATTTGGATTTTTATATGAAATCACTTCGAAATCTTTATGAAAACCACGGCGGATTGGAGTCTGCCTTTCAATTTAAAAAAACCGATACCGATAGTTTTCATGCCATTGAGAATTTCCGGCAAAAATTTCTGGAAATTCCGCATCAGAAACGTTCCGAAAAACACCTTTCAAGTCCGGCCAACAACTCCGCTGCGAAACGGTTGAATATGTATCTCCGCTGGATGGTTCGCGATGATAATCAAGGAGTTGATTTCGGGATTTGGAAAAGCATTTCAAGTTCGCAATTGGTTTGTCCGCTCGATGTTCATTCGGGAAATGTCGCAAGAAAATTAGGGCTTTTAACTCGAAAGCAAAATGATTGGAAAGCCGCTTCTGAACTGCATTTAAACCTCAAAAAATTCGATCCTGATGATCCCGTCAAATACGATTTCGCACTTTTTGGACTGGGCGTTTTTGAAGGTTTTTCAAAACTTTGATTACATTTGAAACCCTATGACGATTTTCCAACTTTTCAAAAACCTTTGGCCCTATGTCAAGCCTTATCGATGGCTTGTTTTCGGCGCATTGTTTTTAACCTTGATTGGCTCCTTTACCGCTCAGGTAAACGCTTTGACGCTTCAATATACCGTCGATGAAGTAAACCGATTGGTCGAAAACGGTCAAGGTTTGAAAGCCGGAATGAATATTTTGGTGACGATTACACTGATTTTATTGGGAAAAGAAATCCTGAACGTCATCATCACATTTGGACAAAAATTTTACGGCGAAAAACTCAGGATTTATGTTTCGCGCGATTTGGCACAAGCCATTGTGGACAAAATCCTGACCTATCGGATGGCTTTTTATACAGCGAATGATAATGAGTCTGGAAAGCTTCAAACCCGTATTGACCGCGGGATTGAAAGTTTGACAAGATTGGTTCAGAATTTTTTCATCAATATTTTACCGCTTTTTGCGAACTCATTTATCGCATTGATTTTAATGTTCAACGCTAATTTTTGGGTGGGATTTGTCGGGCTGATGATCGTTCCGGTTTATATTTTCATCACCATCAAACAAGCGCGAACACTTAGCGGATGGCGAAGAAATATGCGGAACTTCCGCGAAAGCAAAAGCCAGGGAATTGTCAATATCATTCAGTCGATTACAGTCATTAAATCATTTAATCGGGAAAAAATCGAGTCCGACAAACAAAATCAAATCCAATACGATCTGACGGAAAATCAGCTAAAAACTCAAAAAACCGGATTTTTGTTCAACGGTGCCAAAACATTCATCGAACAAATCGGTGTGGTGATCATCATTATCTTGACTGCTTATTTGGTTTTGGACGGACAAATGAGCATCGGGATGATTATGTTTCACATTTTATTATTCAACAACGTAACTGCGCCCATCGGGCAACTGCACCGGATTTTTGATGAAATGAACGATGCGATGATTTATTCCGAAAGTTTCTTCGATATTCTAAATGCGGATGAGGAAACCGAGAATTCAGGAACTTATAAACCGGAAAAATTGATCGGAAAATTCGAACTAAAAAATGTGGATTTCGTTTATCCGAACGGAACTCAAGCACTTTACAACGTGAATATGGAAATTCTTCCCAATAAAATCACGGCTTTGGTGGGTCTGAGCGGTGCGGGAAAAAGTACGATTGTCAATCTCCTCGATAAATTTTACGAGCCCAGTTCGGGGGAAATTCTTTTGGATGGCATTCCTCTGAAGGATTATGATACGCAGTTTCTGCGAAATAACATCGGATTGGTGCTTCAAAAAAACCATATTTTCAGCGGAACGATTGAAGAAAACATCCGATACGGAAATCCGAATGCAACGACTGAGGAAGTTCACGAAGCTGCCAAACAGGCCTATATTTTTGATCAGGTAATGGATTTACCTCAGAAATTTGAAAGTAATGCGCTTTTACTTTCGGGCGGACAACAACAACGAATTGCAATTGCGCGGATGTTCCTAAAAAATCCACCGATTATCTTTTTGGATGAACCCACGGCAAGCCTCGATGCCATTGCGACGGAGCAAATCAAAAACAGTCTGGATGCTATCAAGAAAAACCGGACGGTTGTGATTATTTCGCACAGTATTTCGCAAATCATCGACTCCGACCGGATTTATGCGATGGAACTCGGAAAAGTCGTTGAATCAGGTTCGCACGAGGAAATTTATGAGCAACAAGGTGTTTACAAAGGCATTTTTGATGCGATGGCAAGAAGTCTGAACATTGAAAAAATCGCCAAAACTTATGACGATGATGAGGAAGAAAATTTTTAATGTATTATTTATTCTAAATTTGCCCTTATGAGGGATTTATTTTCCAATTTCAATTCCAAATATTTTGATAAATTCATCGATCTGAGCATCGGATTTCTGGAAGCGATTGCCATTTTCGTCATCGGTTTCTGGCTTTCACGCATCATCAGCAAATACGCGAATTTCGGTATGCTGAAACGCGGAATTGAAGACTCCGTACGACTTTTCCTGAAAGACATTATTCAAATCACGCTCAACATTCTGGTCATCGTGGTTGCGATTAATACGGCAGGCGTGAAAGTAACTTCTATTCTGGCATTGATTGGAGGTGCGGCTGTCGGTGTGGGATTGGGTTTGCAAGGAAGTTTTTCCAATTTGGCAAGTGGCGTGATGATCATTCTGACCAATCCTTTTCGGGTCGGCGATTTGATTAAATCCGATGAATTCGAAGGAATTGTGGAGAAAATTAATTTGTTGAATACGACCATTCGAGGTCAGAGAAATGAGCTAATTGTTTTGCCGAATTCGCCTTTGTTTAATACCAATCTTCAGAATTTCTCCGCCAAAGATGCGTATCGGATCGACATAACCGTGGGTGTTGAATATCGGTCGGACGTTCACAGACTTCGACCTTTGTTGAAAACCGCCATTTCCGAAAATAAAATGTTTCTGGACTACAGACCGATTGTAATTGAAATTGAAGAATTTACCCAAGACCGAATCAATCTGACGGTTCGTGCTTTTTCCAAACCGAGGAATTATTGGGATGCGCCGTTGATTTTACGCGGAATTTGCAAGGATGTAATGGAAGCCAACGGATTTAAAATTCCGGTGGCGCCAAGAGAAATAAAAATTATCAATTCTAATGATGAAAGAACTGAAGGGAATTAGTTACCTGGAACGAAAACCGGGAATTCAACTGGAAAAAAATCCATTGCTTTTATTGATCCACGGATACGGGAGCAACGAAGCCGATTTGTTCAGTTTTGCGGAAGATTTACCGCCGGAATTTCACGTAATCAGCGTTCGTGGAATTCACACACTCACGCCTGGAATGTACGCTTGGTACGAAATCGATTTTATAAATATGGAGAAATTCACCAATGTGCCACAGGGAATTGCGTCCCGAAATAAATTGGTGGAATTCATTGATGAAATTACAGTTCAGGAAAATTTAGACAAAGAAAATGTCTGGATTTGTGGATTTAGTCAAGGAGCGATTTTGAGTTATGCAATCGCACTGAATTTTCCCGAAAAAGTAAAAAATGTGATTTGCCTGAGTGGTTATCCCGAAATGGATTTTATTGGAGAAATTTCTCCCGAAAAAGATTATTCGCATCTGGATTTCTTTGTTTCGCACGGAACGGACGATGCGGTCATTCCGGTGGAATGGGCAAGAAAAGCCCAACCTTTTTTGGATCAGTTGGGAATTAAAAATCTGTACCGGGAATACCGAAGCGGACACGGAATTGTTCCGCAAAATTATTGGGATTTGATGGCCTGGTTGAAGAAATAAAAATTTAGAATCTTAACTTTGTGGAAATTTAATTCGGACATTCCGATTTCTACACTAAATAATAGTTTAAAAAAATGAATTTGCAGGAATATAAACCCAAAGTAGCCATTTCGGTTGGCGATATCAACGGAATCGGATGTGAAGTCATCGTAAAGGCTTTGGCCGACAAGAATATACTGGATTTTTTCACGCCCGTTATTTTTGGTTCGACCAAACATTTGAATTTCTATAAAAATCAATTGAAAGATGAGTCCATTCAGTTTTTTGGGATAAATTCTCCCGACAAAGCGGTGGAAAGAAAAATCAATGTGGTGAACTTGTGGAAAGAACCTGCACAAATGGAATTTGGAAATGCCACCGAACTTTCGGGTAGGCTTGCATTTGAATCGCTTAAAGCCGCCGCTGAATCCGTGAAAAATGGTGAATGCGATGTCTTAGTAACCGCACCGATTAATAAGAAAAACATTCAGTCCGAAGCATTTAATTTTCCTGGTCATACCGAATATTTAGGTGAAGTTTGGGGCGGAAAGCCTTTGATGTTTTTGGTAACTGAAATGCTTAAAGTGAGTTTGGTTACCCAACACATTCCGCTGAAAGACGTGGCTTCAAAAATCAGTAAAGAAAACATTACGGAAAAAGTTTTGGCTTTGCACGAATCCTTAAAAATGGATTTTGGCGTTCGCAAACCGAAAATTGCCGTTTTGGGACTCAATCCGCATTCGGGCGATAACGGACTTTTGGGACAAGAAGAACAGGAAATCATCATTCCGGCCATTCAATCGCTTTACGAAAAGGGAATGTTGGTTTTTGGTCCTTATGCGGCAGATAGCTTTTTTTCCCCCACCAATATTGAAACTTTTGATGCGGTTTTGGGAATGTATCACGACCAAGCGCTCATACCTTTCAAAACTTTGTGTTTTGAAGATGGCGTGAATTATACGGCTTCGCTTCCTTTTGTACGTACTTCGCCCGATCACGGCGTGGCTTATGACATTGCCGGCAAAGGAATCGCAGATGAAACTTCCTTCCGCGAAGCGATTTATACGGCGGTGACCATTTTTCAGAAACGCGCCGAATACAAAGAACTCACAAGCAATGTGCTGAAACACCGTGAATTGAAGCCGGAGAGAGAAAGGTGATTTTTTATTGTATGACTGTAGGATTGTATAATGTAGATGCGTAACTTTGAATAAATCAAAAAAATGAAAACTTTCAGTGTAAAAATACCGGACGATAAAACTTCCTTTTTTCTGGAATTTCTGGAATTAATTGGTGGAAGTTTTGATAAACAGGAGTTTGAATTGACCGCTGAGATGAAACAAGTCTTGGATGAACGCTTAAAAACAGATAAGAGCGAATATTTACCGGCAAGAGAATCGATTGACAAAATCAAATCCAAATATGGATTTATGAATTGAGAATATCGCCACAGGCTTTGGAGGAAATTGATCAGGCATTTGATTATTATTCCAAAATATCTGAGCAAGTAGCGTTTAATTTTCATGAAGAATTGGGAAAAAGTTCTGAATACATTAGAATTCAGTCCGCATTTTCAGATAAGATACAGGGAAATACGTGCGATTCCTTTTCCAGCTTTTCCTTATTTGGTTTTCTATTCGGTTGAAAATAAAATCGTTTCCATTCATTCCGTCTTCCACACATCTCAAAATCCGGATAAATATCCCGGTCAATAAAATTTAATCAAAACCTTCTTGTTTTTCAGCAAGATGTATTATCTTTGCCACCCGTTTGAGTTATGGAGAAGTTTAGTTATTATGACGTTTCCTTTGCAGGTTTGAGTTTAGGGCAGCATGACTTTGAATTTCAGATAGCTCAATCGTTCTTTGATTTGTTTGAATTTGATCAGGATTTTCGTGATCCCGATTTGAAACTCCAATTGATTTTGGACAAAAAGAACAATTTTCTGGAATTGTTTTTTCATTTATCGGGAAATATTGAAGTGGATTGCGACTTAACGAGCGATGCTTATAGAGAAGAAATTCATGGAAAATCGGGATTGATTGTTAAATTTGGTGATGAATTTGATGATTCCGATGATGAAGTTTGGGTGATTCCGTCTGGGGAGCATTTTATAAATGCGGCTCAATTGATTTATGAATTGGCTCTTTTGTCAATTCCGTACAAGCGAATTCATCCCGATGTGTTGACCGGAAAAAGTGATTCTGAAATGCTGGATTTAATTGAAAAGTACAGTATTCAGGAAAAAGCAGAAGATGCAAAGGATTCAAACGAAGAAATAGACCCACGTTGGGAAGCTTTGAAAAAATTAAGAAAATAAAAATAACGGATTATTAAAACATAAGTTATGGCACATCCTAAGAGACGTCAATCGACAACAAGAAGAGATAAACGCAGAACCCATTACAAAATTGAAGCGCCTCAGTTGGCTGTAGATAAAACAACCGGCGAATCACATCTTTACCACCGTGCATACTGGCTAGACGGTAAAATGTACTACAGAGGAAAAGTAGTAATGGAGAAAGTTCAGGAAGAAGAAGCAGAATAATTCGGATTCCACGACAAATAAAAAGCTGTTTCTAAAAATATTAGAAGCAGCTTTTTCAATTTTTTTATACATTTGAAGTTCACTACCCATATTTACAAATAAATTCTATACATTATGGATATTAAAGAAATACAAAATCTGATTAAATTCGTTTCCAAATCAGAGGTTGCAGAAGTTAATCTGAAATTAAAAGATTTTGAAATAAAAATCAAAAACATTGGCGGACAAACCGTTAGCTATGCACCACAGCAAGTAATTCCAGCTCAGATGCCGATGGCTCCACAAGCTGCTCCTGCTGCGCCGGTTGCTCCTGCTGCCGATAAGCCAGCTGCCGAAGAAGACAATTCAAAATATATTACCGTGAAATCTCCAATGATTGGGACATTCTACCGTGCTTCAGGCCCAGGAAAAGATCCTTTCGTTTCTGTGGGAGACAATGTTTCGCCGGGTTCCGTACTTTGTATTGTGGAAGCCATGAAATTATTCAACGAAATCGAATCAGAAGTTTCAGGTAAAATCGTGAAAATTTTGGTAGATGATGCATCTCCGATTGAATATGACCAACCTTTGTTTTTGGTTGACCCATCTTAATAAATTATGAATTCAAAATGAAGAGTTTGAAATTTCAAGTTCCGATTTACTTAATTCATAAATAATTATCAATTCATAATTTAAAAACGATGTTTAAAAAAATATTAATTGCCAACCGGGGAGAAATTGCAATGCGCGTGATCCGAACCGCAAAAGAAATGGGAATTAAAACCGTTGCGGTTTATTCAACTGCTGATCGTGACAGCCTTCATGTAAGGTTTGCAGACGAAGCTGTTTGCATCGGCCCCGCTGCCAGTTCTGAATCCTATCTGAAAATTGCAAACATCATCGCTGCAGCCGAAATCACCGATGCAGACGCAATTCATCCTGGATATGGTTTCCTTTCCGAAAACGCTAAATTTTCCAAAACCTGTAAAGACAACGGAATTAAATTTATCGGAGCATCGCCTGAACACATCGACAAAATGGGCGACAAAGCCACGGCAAAAGCTACGATGATCGAAGCAGGAGTTCCGGTTGTTCCCGGTTCAGAAGGAATTCTGAAAGACTATGCAGAAGCCAAAAAAATCGCTAAAAAAATCGGGTATCCTGTGATGATCAAAGCCACAGCAGGTGGCGGAGGTAAAGGTATGCGCGCGGTTTGGAGCGAAAAAGACTTGGAGAAACATTGGGAATCTGCCGTTCAGGAAGCAACCGCTGCTTTTGGAAACGGTGGAATGTACATGGAAAAATTGATTGAAGAACCACGTCACATCGAAATCCAAATTGCAGGTGACTCAACGGGAAAAGCTTGTCATTTGTCAGAAAGAGACTGCTCGGTTCAGCGACGTCACCAAAAACTGGTAGAAGAAACGCCTTCGCCATTTATGACACCGGAATTACGTGAAAAAATGGGTGATGCTGCGGTTCGTGCTGCAGAATTCATTGGATACGAAGGGGTCGGAACCATCGAATTCCTAGTGGACAAAAACGGTGATTTTTATTTCATGGAAATGAACACTAGAATCCAAGTTGAACACCCGATCACAGAGCAGGTTATTGATTACGACCTAATTAAAGAGCAAATTTTATTGGCAGCCGGACAACCAATTTCCGGGAAAAACTATTTCCCGAAATTACATTCGATCGAATGCCGAATCAATGCGGAAGATCCTTACAACGGTTTCCGTCCTTCGCCGGGAATTATTTCCAATATCAATATTCCGGGCGGCCACGGAGTTAGAGTAGACACGCATGTGTATGCCGGATACCAAATTCCGCCGTTTTATGATTCCATGATCGCAAAGTTGATCGTGACTTCTCAATCACGCGAAGAATCTTTGGCCAAAATGAAAAGAGCTTTGGATGAATTCTATATCGAAGGAATCAAAACTACCGTGCCTTTCCACAGACAATTGATGGATGATCCTGAATTTATCAAAGGAAATTATACGACGAAATTTATGGAGACTTTTGAATTGGATCCGAGTTATGCCGATTCGTTTTCATAATTCAAATTCTAAATGAGTATAAAGCCGGATGATCTGATCGTCCGGCTTTCTTATTTTGATTTTAACTTATTCTAAATATAAATAATTGAAATTCAGCTATTTAAAATTATTCTATCCAAGTTTAATTGTAATTTTGAATCAACCAAAATCAAAACGTCATGAAAGTAAAATTAGCACAATGTTGCGGAAACTGTGAACATTTCATCAATGGACAGATTTGCGCTATTCAGGAAATTGTAGTAAGTGAAAATCAAGTATGCGAGGCCTATACTTTCAAGCCTGTTTTGCATCGTGATGATGATTGTCTTAAATGTTCGAAATTTCAAACAATAACTTGTGCACATCCTTCGAAAGCGAGCGAAGGAATCATGTGTACGGTTTGGTTCCCAAGAATGGGACAATTATAAACTTTTTTTATTTGCAGGAAAGGGAAAATCCGAGAGGTTTTTCCCTTTTGTAGTTCTACTTACTAATCTACACAGAAAAAAACAAAAAAAGATTCCCATTTGCGGGAATCTTTTCTATTGTATCATTTCAACTTATTTTCCTTTATAAGGGCTTGCGTTGTAATATTCCATTGCTTTGGGCATGATTGCTTGAATTTGCGCAATTCTATTTCCCGGATTTGGATGCGTACTTAAAAATTCCGGAGGAGTTTGCTGCCCTGCAGAAGCTTGTTGCATTCTTTCCCAAAAAGCAGTTGCTTCCTGAGGGTTATATCCGGCCATGGCCATCAAATAAAGTCCTGCTTCATCCGCATCCAATTCCATGCTTCTTCCATATTTTAGCATTCCTAACTGGGCGCCAATCGGATACAATTGATTGAAAGTATTACGCCACTGTTCGTTGGAGATCGCCACGTTTCCTCCAACCATGATTCCTTGAGCGACCATTGCATTGGAAACTTGTTCAGCACTATGTCCGGCAAGTGCATGTGCAACTTCATGTCCCATCACTACTGCAACACCGGTTTCATTTTTACAAACAGGTAGAATTCCACTGTAAAAAGCCACTTTTCCTCCGGGCATACACCAGGCATTTAAAGCATCATTTTTGATAAGTGTAAATTCCCACTCATATCCTTGTAGCGCACTTCCTTGACCAATTTGAGAATAGAATTTTTCTGCTGCATATTTAATTCGTTGCCCTACATTGTTTATCATTTTCGCATCGGCAGAGGTTTTATCAATCTGACTTTCTTGCAATACTTGGTCATATTGTGCAAAAGCCTGTGGAAAAAGCTGTGCATTTGAAACCAGTGACAAAGATTGTCTTCCGGTCAGTGGATTGGTCGAACATGACCAAAACATTAATACCACGAAGGGTAAGGCTATAAATTTTTTCATTTTTGATAGGTTTTATTTCGTTAGATGAATTTACAATTTTTATTCCAAAACTATTTACCAAGTTTCCGTTTGATTTCATTCAGTTTCATCAAAGCTTCAACAGGTGTAAGTGTATTGATATCCAAGCCCATTAATTCTTCCCGAATGGATTCCAAAATCGGATCATCCAATTGGAAGAAACTCAACTGCATATTTTCTTCGGTAAGTTTTTTGGTTTTATCGGCTATTTTTTCATTTACTTGCGAACTTTCCAGTGTTTTTAAAACTTCATTGGCACGTTTCAAAACCCAATGCGGCATTCCCGCCATTTTGGCTACATGAATCCCGAAACTGTGTTCGCTTCCGCCCGGGACCAGTTTTCGCATAAACAAAATGGTATCATTTGCCTCTTTGACGCTGACATTGAAATTTTTAATCCGAGGGAAGGATTTGGTCATTTCATTTAATTCATGGTAATGCGTGGCGAATAATGTTTTTGGATGAATTTTCCCTTCGTGCAAAAACTCCGAAATTGCCCAGGCGATGGAAATTCCGTCATAAGTGCTGGTTCCACGCCCGATTTCGTCCAGAAGAATCAGACTTCTTTCCGATAAATTATTCAGAATGCTTGCGGTTTCATTCATTTCGACCATGAAAGTGGATTCACCCGAAGAAATATTGTCCGAAGCACCCACGCGCGTAAAGATTTTGTCGACAATCCCGATTTCGGCAGATTTCGCTGGTACAAAACTTCCGATTTGTGCCATCAACACTATCAAAGCGGTTTGTCTCAACAATGCTGATTTTCCCGACATATTCGGCCCGGTAATCATGATGATTTGTTGTTCTTTCGGAACCAATGAAACACTGTTGGCGATATAATTTTCGCCGGGTTTCAATTGTTTTTCGATGACCGGATGGCGACCGTCTTCGATCAATAAATCCAGTTTTTCCGTCATTTTCGGACGGACATAATGATTCTGAATCGCTAGTTCAGCAAAAGTAGAAAGCACATCCAATTGTGCAATCGTTCGTGCCGATTTCTGGATTTCATTCAGATCTTCCAATAAACTTTCAATTAAACTTTGGAATAAATCCGTTTCCAAAGCCAGAATCCGTTCTTCCGCACCTAAAATCTGATTTTCGTATTCCTTGAGTTCTTCCGTGATGTATCGTTCGGCATTGACCAAAGTCTGTTTACGGATCCAATCATCGGGAACCTTGTCTTTATGCGTATTTCGGACTTCTATATAATATCCGAATACATTGTTAAACGAAACTTTTATACTCGGGATTCCCGTTCGCTCGGTTTCGCGGATGCGCAATTCTTCCAGATAATCTTTTCCTTTGGTTTGTAATCCTCTCAAATGATCCAAATCCTCTGAAATTCCTTCGGCAATTACATTTCCCTTTACCAATTGATGTGGAGGTTCATCTGAAAGGGTTTGGATTAAATTCGAATAAACTTCCGTCCAATTGGTTAATTCATTTATCAAAAACTGAATGGATTTATCTTTGGCTAATTTTGCTTTGATTTCGGTAATAATTTCCAGACTTTGGGCAACCGAAAGCAATTGTTTCGGGGTAATTTTTCCGGTTGAAATCTTTCCAACCATTCGTTCCAAA
Organism: Moheibacter sp.; assembly: GCF_049672845.1. Classification (NCBI taxonomy): domain Bacteria; kingdom Pseudomonadati; phylum Bacteroidota; class Flavobacteriia; order Flavobacteriales; family Weeksellaceae; genus Moheibacter; species Moheibacter sp. Next base: position 268,592 of record NZ_JBATWT010000005.1, on the reverse strand, counting down.
TCACTTAGATTTTCAATTTTTTCACGCAGAAAAATTCGCTTTTCATCATTTTTTAAAAAGAAATCTACGATTTCGTGTCGGGCTTTGATTTTGTCGGCATCTTTTAAAGCCATCACAATCCATCGGCTCAAAAGCCGTGCGCCCATTGCAGAACGGGTTTTATCCAAAATATGGAGCAATGTTACGGCTTCCGGATGAGGCGAATAAATCAGCTCCAAATTGCGGATGGTAAATGGATCCATCCAAACAAAACTGTTTTCGTCCAATCTTTGAATTTGGGTAATGTGTTGAATATCAAAATGATGTGTTTCGTCCAGATATGAAAATGCAGCACCTGCCGCAATGGTTCCCAATCGAAGTTCTTCAATTCCGAAACCTTTCAAGGATTTGACTTTGAAATGTTGGGTCAATTTATCTGTGGCATAATCGTATTGAAAAGCCCAGTCTTCTATCTGAAAAGAGCTTTTGATTTCCGGTAAATCGATTTTTTTCCGTTTCTGATAAATCAGTTCACTTGGGCGGAAGGATTGCACTAATTTGTGAAAATGTTCTTTGTTTCCTTCGGAAACCAAAAATTCGCCCGTAGAAATATCCAATAAAGCCATGCCGAATTGTCCTTCATTTTCATGAACTGCCATCAGGAAATTATTGGTTTTGGCAGAAAGAACTTCGTCGTTGAGTGCAACACCGGGTGTAACCAATTCCGTAACGCCGCGTTTGACGATGGTTTTGGTCATTTTCGGATCTTCCAATTGATCACAAATCGCTACACGCAAACCCGCCCGAACCAATTTCGGTAAATAAGTATCCAAAGAATGATGTGGAAACCCGGCGAGTTCTTTTTGCTCCGATCCGTTGTTTCGTTTGGTCAGAACGATGTCCAAAATCCGGGAAGCCTTAATGGCGTCATCTCCAAAGGTTTCATAAAAATCACCCACCCGAAACAGGAGCAAAGCATCGGGATATTTAGCTTTGATGCTATTGTACTGCTGCATTAAGGGTGTTTCTTTCTTTGCCAATTTCTTTTGATTTTAGGATTGCTAAGTTAGGGAAATTGTCTGTTTTGGCTGTAGATGTTGAAAAGTCATTTATTATTTTTAATTATCAGTTGAAGTCCCGAATTTTGCGCCATGAGAAAATTAAAGTTGGAAGAATTGGGTCGGATTTCGGTGGAGGAATTTAAGGAAGCAGATAAAATTCCGGTCGTTGTGATTCTGGATAACATCCGGAGCATGTACAACATCGGTTCAGTATTCAGAACGGCCGACGCCTTTTTGATTGAAAAAATTTATCTCTGCGGAATTACCGGAACCCCGCCACATAAGGAAATCCGTAAAACAGCTTTGGGGGCAACCGAAAGTGTGGAATGGGAGTATGTGAAAGAGATTTCGGAGTTGATAGGGAAACTGAAAAATGAAGGATTTAAGATTCTTTCCATCGAACAAACAGAAGGCAGTAAAAATCTTTCTGAATTTGAATTGAGTCCCAACGAAAAATATGCGGTCATTTTCGGAAACGAAGTGGAAGGAGTGCAGCAGGAAGTGATCAACCAAAGTGATGTCTGCATTGAAATTCCGCAAGGTGGAACCAAACATTCGCTCAATGTGAGTGTTTGTGCGGGAATTCTTTTATGGGAAATGTTTAAGAAATTATCACTTCGACAAGCTCAGTGACCTTTTCCACCAGAATTTTTCTGTTAAATTTTCTACATTTGTACGAAATGAATTCTTTCCAAAAAATCATCATTTTTCCGTTTGTTGTGTTGGTGAGGTTTTACCAATTGGCAATTTCTCCGTGGTTGGGCAGTAATTGTCGTTTTACGCCCACTTGTTCGCATTATATGTTGGGAGCATTGCGCACGCACGGATTGATAAAAGGTTTATATTTGGGAACGAAAAGAATTTTCAGATGCCATCCTTGGGGTGGAAGCGGGTATGATCCCGTACCTAAAAAAGAAAAAATATGACAAATTTATTTTTGGCGATTACCTGGAACATTGATCCGGTTTTGTTTGATTTCGGAATCATTAAAATTCATTATTACAGTCTGATGTGGATTTTGGCATTTGTAATTGGTTGGTATTTGATGAAAAAGATGATGGAAATTGATAAGATTGATATCAAACTATTGGATCCTTTGTTTTTGTATGCTTTTTTAGGTGTGATCATTGGAGCAAGATTGGGTGAACTGTTTTATAATTTCGATACCTATCAGGGAATGCCGGTTGATCAGGCGCTTATAGAGGTTTTTCTGCCCGTTCAGCGCAACCCTGAGTCTTCTGCATTTTTTGGACTTCTTCAGGGATATGAATTTTCAGGATTCAGAGGACTTGCCAGTCATGGAGCGGCTTTGGGGTTTTTGCTTTCATCATATTTATTCAACCGAAAATATTTAAAGAAGAATTTACTTTGGTTATTGGATCGTGTAGCCATTACGGTACCTTTAGGTGGGGCGGCTATTCGGGTTGGGAATTTCATCAATTCGGAAATCGTAGGAAAACCATCGGATCTGCCTTGGGCGGTAAAATTTGTTCAACAAAGTGCAGGTTATGGAGATAATTTGATTGCCAGGCATCCGGCTCAGTTGTATGAAGCGATTTGTTACGTGATTATTTTCTTTATTTTGTGGCATTTTTATCGCAAAACTGACAAGAAATACCATCAGGGATATATTTTCGGATTGTTTTTTACTTTGTTATGGAGTGTGAGGTTTTTTGTGGAATTCTTCAAAGAAAATCAAGGAGATGAATTTGTCGCTCAGTCTTTGAACATTGGGTTAAACAACGGACAAATTCTGAGCATTCCGTTTATAATTGTGGGTATAATTGTGATGTTTACTTCCAAAAATAGAATTTATAAAGATTAAAGGATTATAAAATGAAAAAATTAGTTTTTGCAATTGGTTTGTTGACTGTTATGGTTTCTTGTGATCAAAAGGGAAGTTCTGATCCGGTAGGAGAAATCACAGAAGTGGAAATTGAATTCACCAAAAACGGAGAACTAGAATTTTTGAATGAAAAGGGTGAACCCTTTCAGAAAATCAATATTGAAATTGCCGATACACCTAATAAAAGAGCAAGAGGCTTGATGGATCGTTCGCAAATGGAGGAAAAAAACGGAATGCTTTTTATTTTTGAAGATGAAGAAATCAGACCGCATACTTTTTATATGAAGAATACCAGAATTCCATTGGACATCATGTATTTCGATAAGGATTCGGTGTTGATAAACATTGCAAGAAACGCACAGCCGGGAGCAGAATCTGCAATGAGTCCGGGTGGGACTGTTGCAGCAGCAGCGGGAGATTCTAAATTTGTTGTGGAAATAAATGGGGGACTAGCTGAAGACTGGAGTATCAAAGAAGGTGTGACAAAAATTCGTTGGAATAGGACAAATTAAAAATTTTCCTTAATTTTAAATCAATCTAAAATTATAAAATATGGGAATGGTTAAAGAATTCAAAGAATTTGCTTTTAAAGGCAATGTAATTGATCTGGCAGTCGGTGTGATCATCGGAGCCGCTTTTGGGGCAATAATCAGTTCGGCAGTGGACGATGTGATTACGCCACTTATTCTGACTCCGGTTATGGAAGCTTCTGGGGTAGAAAACCTGGAATTATTGGAATGGAATGGTGTGAAGTACGGAAATTTCCTTTCCGCTATCATCAAATTTCTTATGATTGCTTTTGTTTTATTTTTCTTGATCAAAGGAGCTAATAAATTAAACAAGAAAGAAGAAGCTGCTCCGGCTGGGCCTTCCAATGAAGAAGTTCTTCTTACCGAAATTCGTGATATTTTGAAAAATAAATAATCAGATTATTTAAGAAATATAGGCCGGTTAAACCGGCCTTTTTTATGCCTTTAAGTGTCTGTTTGGGACTAAATTAGAGTTCAGAATTAGTAGTTATTGATTGTAAGATAATGCGCTGATAGATAAGTTAATTATTTAAAAGTCCCAGGGATAAAGAAAAATTTTGGATAAGCAAGGATTCAATTTATGTCAAAAAAAAAGGGATGCAAACGCATCCCTTTAGATTTTATATGAGTGTTTAATCTTTGTACTCAACTCCGTCAATTGCTTCACCATAAGGTTTGAAGACCACGCGACGATTTTCAAGATTTTTCCATGCAGGACAGTTCGTCACAGGATCACATTCTTTGTGTTTCAAATCAGACTCACCTTTTCCGATTGGAACAAGCTGACTGGAAGAAACTCCTTTGTTAACAAGGTAACGAACTACAGAAGCTGCTCTTCTTTCAGAAAGATTTTGGTTGTATTCAACTCCACCTGCCGCGTCTGTATGACCTTCTACATAAAATTTATAAGAAGGATGTGCTTGCAGTATGTCAAATGCTGCGTTCAATTTTGGATAAGAAACTTCTCTGATGACATCTTTGTCATAGTCAAACTCAATTCCCTGAAGGATATCTGAGATGCTTGAAGCAATGGTTCCTATACTCACCTCTACGATTGGTTTCGGACAGCCATTATTGGTTGGAGGACCAGGGATAGTCGGACATTCGTCGATTGAATCCGGCACACCGTCATTATCTGCATCCAAAGGACATCCAGCGCCGTCAACTTTTATGCCGGCTGGTGTATCAGGACATTTGTCATAAAGGTTACAAACACCATCATTGTCATCATCTGCACAAGGAATATTTACGGCAGGAGTAGAACTGATGGAAGTCAAAGGATCGTGCCATTGCAAAGATTCTTTATGTTTTCCGATTTTGTAATGAAGACCCAAAGAAAGAGTAATCATATTATCATCACGACCTTCTTCAATGTCTGCCAAAGACCATTTTCCTGGAATAGGGTTTCCTGATCCGTCAAATGCTTCATCACCGGTCATTACATACATAGCTCTCATCTCCAAGTCAAATCGCTGGCTGAGTTTATATCTTAAACCTGTCCCGACTTGCGCAAAAAACGAACGGTCATTAAAGCTGACATCTCCTTCTACTGGTGTGTGCCACTCGTTATAAGGTGAGCCATCACCGTAGATATTACGTGCTTTTCTTTCAGCTTTGTAAGAGATAATTCCGGCACCTGCATATATATGCCATGCCCATCTGAATGGTGAATCATTGTCAATTCTCCTAAACAGCATACTCAAATTTAAATCACCAAGTAGACTCAGACCGTAATATTCAGTTCTGCCATCCCAAGCGTTGATATAGTCTACTTGTGTACCTTCACCGTATTGACGTGTTTTTCCATATTGACCCATAAGTGCGATTCCGAAAGCGTGAGTAACTTCTTTGGTCACCTGTAGCTGAAAATCGTATCCAGGAATAAATCTTCCATCGCCCCAAGAAACCAAATCTGTATTTTGAAGTGCATTTGCACCTACAAAAGCCGAAATATACCAGTCGTTGAATTCTTTTTCATCGTTGGTAAACTTCTTGGTTTGATTTGTTTGGGAAATCGAATCATTTGTTTCTTGCGCGTTTAGTAGCGAGAAACAAATCAAAGTTAAAGAGAGTAAGCAAATTTTTCTCATAGATTGTTGTTTGGGTAGGTTAAATACTTTTACAATTTTACTAACGAGGCAAATTTAGTAAAATTATCTGTTTTAACACTAAATCATTATCTTTTTTACGAATTTTCTAGAAAAAATCTGGTGATGAGGGAGGGTTAGAATACAGCTTTCAAAACTTATCCGATTAAAAAACAGTATATCAATATCAATTATTCTGTCCTGATAATTTTGTTGGGTTGGAAGGTAAACTCTTCCCATTTTTGATTCAATCTGCTTAATGATCTTCAAGGTAGAAACCGGAGATAATTCTGAATTAACGACAATAATCTGATTTAGAAAATCATTTTCCGAGATAAACCCCTCGGGTTTGGTTTCAATGATTTTAGATTTTTCTCCGATGGCTCCAATTTCTTTTTCTATGTATATTTGAGCGGTACGGAGATTTTTTTCTCGGTCATTTAAATTGGTTCCGAGTAACAAATGAATCCTGTTTTGCGACATATGGTACAATATTAAACAAATTTAGTTTTGAAATGAAAAAATTTTTTGGAAATGTTTTTGCTGTAATTGTGGGTAATTTCCTGACCTTTACACTTATAGCCGCAACATTTGGGTTGATTATCCTTTTTTCAATGATGGGAAGTATGTTTCAGTCCAAAGGCCCTAAGAACGGTTCTGTACTGGAACTTACATTTGATGCTCCAGTCAAGGAAAGTTCTATGGATAATGAAGTAAGTATTTTTGCTCCCCCTCCTGGTTCTGATCTTTATTTCAGAGATATGATCCTTGCCATAGAAGCTGCAAAAGAGGATGATAAAATAAAAGGAATCAGTCTTAAAGTCGAAAGCTTTAATGGGGGAACTACTCAGATGACCGATATAAGAAATGCTTTGGAAGATTTCAAAGATTCAGGTAAATTTATATATGCTTATTCACATAATTCCACTCAAGGCGGTTATACAATCAATTCGGTTGCCGATTCAATTTTTCAAAACCCGCTCGGAATGGTTCTGCTTCAGGGAATGAGCGCAGAGGTGATGTTTTTTAAAAATTTCGGAGATAAATACGGAATTGATTTTCAAGTGATACGTCATGGTGCTTACAAATCTGCAGTTGAGCCTTATATGCGTGAAGATTTATCACCAGAAAACCGTGAACAGTTGTCAGTACTTTTGAATGATGTTTGGGGAAATATTTCTTCTGGTATTGCAAAGTCAAGAACCATCAGTACGGAAGAGTTCAATACAGCGGTAGATAGTCTGTTCAGTTTCGACCCGCAAAAAGCGCTGCAATATAAATTAGTGGATAAAATCCTTCACGAAGCCGAATATGAAAAAGCATTGGCAAATCGCTTAGAATTAGAAATAAAAGAAGATGAAACCATCAAAGAAGTTCTGGATAAACATACTATTTCTTTAAAAGATTATGCATCTACACTAAAACCGGAAAAGGGGAGAGACCAGATTGCGGTTTTGTATGCTTCAGGCACTATCATGCCCGGAGAATCTTATTCAGGAATCCAGTCTGAAGTTTATAAAAAAGCAATCCGGGAGCTGAAAGAAGATGACAAAGTAAAAGGAGTGGTGTTACGAATTAATTCGCCGGGCGGGAGTGCAGATGCCTCTGAAGAAATTTTATATGAACTTCGCGAATTGCGCAAGAAAAAACCGGTGATGGTTTCATTTGGTGATGTTGCGGCATCGGGTGGATATTATATTGCCATGGAAGCCGACTCGATTTTTACAAGTCCAAATACTATTACAGGTTCTATAGGTGTTCTGGGTATGATTCCTTCTGTGCAGAAGTTGGTTAATAATATTGGTATCACAACGGATTATGTCAATACCAATCAGAATTCAGATTTTCTGAAAACTCCATTCAAACCTATGAGCGAAACTGGTATAGAGACCATGACAGCGATGACAGAAAACGTTTACGAAATATTTGTCGGTCACGTTATGAAAGCCAGGGGAATGACCTTTGAACAGGTTGATTCGTTGGGAGGCGGAAGAGTTTGGTCGGGTAAACAGGCTGTTGAGCTTGGACTTGTGGATCGTATCGGAACACTGGAGGATGCCATTGAAGCGGCTGCATCAAAAGCTGAAATTGATAAATATTCAGTCGTTAGTTATCCGTTCAGAAAAGGTGGATTGGAGGAATTTCTACAGGAATATCAGACCACCCAAACAAAAGCAGTTTTGCAGGAAGAACTTGGCAAAGAATATTATCAGCTTTATCAGGATTTAAAATCCATAAAGGAGTTTAACGGTATTCAATTGCGAATGGAATTTGATATCAAGTTTAAATAGTATCTATTAAAAAAAAGTAAATGAGGCACTTTTAAAAGTGCCTCATTTTTATTTCTTAGGAATATGTAAAGATTTACATTTCGCCGGCACCTTCCATTTCAAATTCGGCGTTGTTTTCTCTTTGTTCTCTTCTTTGATCTCTTTTGGATTGATTAAATCTATATGTAAAAGTCAGGTTCACTGAACGAACGTTCCATCGATTTTGACTTTCCAGATAAAAATCTTCTCCCCATGATTCCATTTCGAATTTACGCGTATTGAATAAATCACGAACGCTCAAAGTGATGGTGGCATTATCATTAAATAAATCCTTGTTGATGGAAAGATCTGCTGAATACATCGGTTTGCGTTCACTTTGTGCTGACTTCATACCGGCACGATAATTTCCAGATAACTGGACAGAAAATTTGGCAGGTAAGGTGAAGTTATTATTCAGCCTTCCAAACCAACTGAATCCGTCACCGTCAAAGTTTGTTGTTTTAACAATTGTTTCACCTGTTGTCGGATTTATATAGGTATCCGTGTATTGCCCTTCAGTTTTATATCCGAAAAGGTTTACGTTACCCATGATGTTCCACCATCTCCATGGACGATAGGTGAAAGTTAGATCCCCTCCATAGCGGTACTCTGTCCCTACGTTGATAGGTCTTGTAACCAAAGCTCCGTTTTCATTGATAGACTGATATCTTTGAATGTTGTCTTGCGTATTTGAATAATATACGTTGGGGGTAATCATCAGTTTTCCGACTTTTGCGACATAAGATAATTCATAAGAATCAGTGTATTGAGGATTCAGGTTAGGGTTTCCCATAAATAAATTACGATTATTGGAATAAGAGGTAAACGGAATCAGATCCCATCCTCGCGGACGTCTTACCCTTCTGCTGTAACTTACTTGAAGTTGATCTTCATTTTCAAATTCATAATTCAAAAATAAACTTGGGAAGAAATCCACATAATTTTTTCGTGTTGTACTTTCGTTCAGAATGGATTTTACAGTGATATCTGAGTTTTCCATACGTAAACCAGCGAAGAACGAGAAGTTTCCAAATCCTTGTCCGAACTGTGCATAAGCAGCGTATACGTTCTGACGATAATCAGTACGGTTTGAGAATTCGGGTTTTGAGGTCCATCCTTCTGAAGACAGACTATCCACTTTGAAATCGGTCAGAGTACCTTCCATTTCTCCTCTTGCTCCCAACTCAAAACGGCCTTTTTCGCCAAATGGATACACATAATCAGCAGAAATGATGATTCGATTCTGATATTCTGAACTGAAAGAACGTTCTGTTGAATTCACCAGATTCCCGATTTCTCGTAGATCGCCGTCTTCGGTTTCAGCAGAATAAGTAGCTCTTGCGTCAATACTGAATTCATGCCCGGGAGTTAAAAATTCATGTTTATAGTTTAAACTTCCTTCTGCACTGTAATCTTTTTCTTTTTCATATTCAGTTCTGATCGAATTCGCGGTTTCAATTAAATTGGAATCAAAATCGGTATATCTTAGTTCAGAATTGTTTTCATTGTTTCCGTTTCTGAAATTTCCGGAAACCGTAAATGTATTTCTGTCATCCAGGTAGTATTCGGTTCCCAACATGATATTGTATCCGTTGTTGATACGCGTGGATTCATTGTTCATGTCCTCGTACCTTGGAATCCCATCTGAATTAAAACGTGTGGTATAAGAACTCCCTTTTCTCAGTCTCTCTGCATAACGGTAACTCAGATTTGTAAAAAGGTTCCATTTACCTGTGCGGTAATTGAGGTTGGCAGCAACACCTGCTGTTGCGGGAATACCTCCGTTAATATTTACGGAGCCATTAAATCCCTGAAGTTTTCCTTTTTTTAGGATGATGTTGATGATACCGGCGCTTCCTTCAGCTTCGTATCGTGCAGAAGGATTGGTCACCACTTCAATTCGTTCTACCACATCGGCAGGTAAATTTTGAAGTGCTGTGGCCGGATCAGAAATCCCCACAAGTGAGGAAGGTTTACCATCAATGAGAATACGTACATTTTCATTTCCTCTCAGACTGATGTTTCCATCTCCATCTACCTGCACAGAAGGAACATTTTGTAGAGCATCTGAAAGTGAGCTTCCTTTGGCAGAAAGATCCTGTGAAAGATTATAGACCTTTTTATCCAATTCCATTTTGTACATGGGATTGGTGGCAGTGATGATAGCTCCTTCAAGGGCTACTACCGAATTTTCTTCTAGCTTTAATATTCCGAGATCCTGATTTTGAGTTATTTCTATAGGCTTTTCAAATATGTTGCCCATAAAGGATTCGATATATAAAATAAAGTTTCCGGCAGGAACGTCGTCTAGGACAAAGTTTCCGTTGGCATCAGTGATATTCCCGGCGATTTCATCAAAGGTTTCGGGATCCTGAACAGAAACTGTTGCGTATTCGAGTGGTTTATTTTGTGAGTCTGTTACTTTACCTTTAAGTGTATGACTTTGTGCAAATGCGAAAATTCCAAACAATAGGAATGTGTAAGTAAGTGTTCTTTTGGCTAACATTGTGTGTTCTATTAATTTCAATAAAAATGCCTCCAATTAGAAGGCATTGATTCGTTTATAAGTAAAAAGATTACCTCACCGCTGTTTTAATGGCTGCTTTCTCTTCCTTTTCTTTTACTTTTTTGGCTTGATAAGCCTCAGCTTTTTTGCGCTGCTCAGGTGTAAGAACAGCCATAACTGCTGCATCCTGCTCTGCGTTTAATTTTTTGAAATCAGCGGGTGTTCCGGTTTGACGTATTGCCACTTTTTTCTCCTGATATTTTTGCTGAATGTCTTTGATCTCTTTTTGCTGAGCTGCTGATAAGTTTAAATCTTTGCTCCATTCATCAAAATTATTCTTCTTTTCAGTTTTTGCAACCGAATTTGTTGAACTTGATTTTTGCTGAGCATACGAGAAACTCACGAAAGCAAACATAAATGCAATTAATAAAACCTTCTTCATAATTTTTTTGTTTTTAATTATCCAATATTAAGCCAAATGAAACACGAATATAATAATTATTTGTTAAACTTTAATAAGCTTTTGCATACAAAACTTTGAATTTAGCAGGCTTGCCGGAATAGAAATCATTTTTTCCTTCCAAATCCGCCTCATCAAAGGGAATGCAGCGGATTGTTGCTTTTGTTTCAGCTTTGATTCTCTCTTCTGTTTCCGAATCGCCGTCCCAATAAGCCGAAATAAATCCGGTTTTATTCTCAAGCACATCTTTAAATTCTTCATAAGTAGTAACTTCCGTGATGTGATTGTTACGGAATTCAAAAGCTTTGTTGAATATATTTTCCTGAATTTCTTCTAACTTTTGCTCAATTGTTTCGGCAAGACCGTCAAGTTTTTCAAAGAATTTTTCAAGTGTATCTCTTCTTGCTATTTCAACCTGACCGTTTTCTAAATCGCGAGGCCCGATTGCAATTCTTAACGGAACACCTTTCAATTCATACTCATTGAATTTCCAACCCGGTTTTACATTGTCATCATCATCAAACTTAACGGAAATCCCTTTGGCTTTCAGTTCATTTACTAATTTTTCAGCTACTTCAGAAATAGCGTTTCTTTGATTTTCATCGCGATAAATCGGCACAATTACCACCTGAATCGGAGCAAGCTTTGGAGGTAAAACCAAACCGTTATCGTCTGAATGTGTCATGATCAAAGCACCGATTAAACGTGTGGAAACACCCCAGGAAGTTGCCCAAACATATTCCAGTGAGCCTTCTTTAGAAGCAAATTTCACATCAAAAGCTTTGGCAAAGTTCTGACCTAAAAAGTGTGAGGTTCCAGCTTGAAGTGCTTTGCCATCCTGCATAAGCGCTTCAATACATAAAGTTTCTTCTGCGCCTGCAAAACGTTCGTTTGGTGTTTTGGCTCCTTTGATTACCGGAATTCCCATGAATCCCTCTGCAAACTCTGCATAAACATCCAGCATTTTTTTTGTTTCTTCCCAAGCTTCGTCTTTGGTAGCATGTGCCGTATGGCCTTCTTGCCACAGGAATTCGGCAGTACGGAGAAATAATCGGGTGCGCATTTCCCATCGTACTACGTTTGCCCATTGATTGATAAGAATCGGTAAATCACGATACGATTGGATCCAGTTTTTATAAGTGCTCCAGATGATGGCTTCAGATGTAGGTCTTACCACGAGTTCTTCTTCCAATTTGGCTTCTGGATCAACCATTAGTTTTCCTTCATTGTCCGGATCGTTTTTCAACCGGTAATGAGTAACCACCGCACATTCTTTTGCAAAACCTTCTGCATTTTTTTCCTCGGCTTCAAAAAGACTTTTGGGTACAAAAAGCGGAAAATAAGCGTTTTGGTGTCCTGTTTCTTTGAACATTCTGTCCAGTTCCTGTTGCATTTTTTCCCAAATTGCATAGCCGTATGGTTTGATTACCATACATCCTCTCACTTTTGAGTTTTCTGCCATACCGGTTTGAATCACTAACTCATTGTACCACTTGGAGTAATCCTCACTTCTTGACGTAAGTTTTGCCATCTTTAAAATTTAACATTTAGCGGGTTTAACATATGTTTAATTGGCATAGTAATTGCCATTTTAATAATATTTCCTAATTTTAGGGAGAATTCCTGAAATTCAGGAAGCAAATTTAAAGAATACTAATTGGTAAAAGAGATAAAAATGAGTAAAGTTTACACATATCCTCAAAAAATCTTCAAATACTTTGGAGTGCTAGCTTTGATATTTGGAGTGGTTTCCTGTGCTTCATCTCAATCAACTGCAGCTGCAAGTGGGGAAACTGACGGTGTTTATTATAGTCCATCAAAAGACGGTCAAGTAGAATATGTAAGCGAGAGTCAAGACACAAATGCTTATGATATTCAAGTTGGAAGTCCTTATTTCGATGCAAATGGAAATGGGGCAGAAGATTTTTATTATGATGAAACCACCGCTCAATCTCAAACTTCTCAAGATGTAAACATCTATAGTGGCGGAAGTAATGTTTATGTAGCTTCTAGTGGCACCACAGATTGGGGAAGATATGATGGTTTGGACATTACCGTCAACAATTATGGTTGGAGTAATCCTTGGTGGGGTTATAATTCCTGGGGATGGGGTGGCTGGTACAGCTCCTGGAGATGGGGTTGGGGAGGCTATTGGGGAAATCCTTATTGGGGATGGAACGGATGGTACGGCTACAATCCTTATTGGGGCAACCCTTATTGGGGTGGTTACTACGGATACTATGGTTATGGCGGGTATTACGGCTATGGCGGATATTACGGCTATCATGGATATCCCGGATATTACTACAGAGGAACTTCTGTAAATCCAGGTGTTCGTCCCGGCAGTTATCTGTCGTATGGAACTCCTTATCGTAATAATTCACCATTTCGAACCAACACAAATGGCTTAAGAAATGATAGCAGATCTATTCGTGACGGTAACTCTACTGTCAGAAATAATAACGTTCGCTCAGAATCCACACCCGTAAGACCTGTTAGAAATCTAAGAGATAATAATGTGACTTCACAAAGTACGGGAAATACACCCGTTAGACCAACTCGTGGTACATCTGTGGACAATAGTGTAAGAACTGAACAGAACAATAATACAGTTAGACCTGTTCGTCAGACACCGCCTGAAAATGTAAGGCCCAACACACCGGTGAGAACGAATAATAACATCAGAACAAATACAAATTCTAATATTCGTACAAATCAAAATTCCAATATCAGAACCAACTCTAATTCAAACATTAGAGGGAATTCAAATTCCAATATTCGATCCAACTCAAATAGTACTCCTTCGAGAAGCAGTTCCAATATGAATTCTTCTCCAAGCAGAAGCTCATCGTCAGGAGGTGGAGTCAGAAGTGGTGGTAGAAGATAATCAAAGATTTTAGAGATAAATTGAGCATGAAAAAAATACTTGCAGGATTGGTGGTCGTGGCCGGGATGGTTCAGGGCCAGACAGTTCAGGACATAAATTCCATATCAGCCTATTCAAATGAAATCAATGCCGGAAGTGCACGCTACATTGGTATGGGTGGAGCAATGGGTGCTTTGGGTGGGGATATTTCTTCAGTTGAGCAAAATCCGGCTGGTTTGGCGGTTGCGATTGCTTCTGATGTCAATGTGACACTGGGGATTAATTCCTATAAAAACGAAACCAAATTTGGAAATACTTTTGAGTCTGATGATAATTCAGCTATGTTTCAAAATGTAGGCGGAACTTTTGTTTTCCATAATCCGAACAGTGCCTGGAATCGTTTTGCAATCGGAATTAAATATTCGCAACAATCACTCGATAATTGGATTCGTATGGGGCGAAATGATAATATAACCGCAACTTATATGACCAATGAAGATCCGGAAGAATATACAACCTATGTGATGGACGGATACCATGACGAAGTCGTGGGATATAAAACCAAAATGTCACTCGATTTCGGCGCGAGCTATAATGACAGAATTTATATGGGGTTGGGTTTCAATTTTCATGACACCCGATATGATAATTATGTTGTTTTTGATGAAGAGACAATCGGTGAAGCAGGAAACAGCAATGTTTATCGTTATGACCTTAACGGCACTCCATACGCTTCAACCGCTCAGGGCTTTTCGTTAAGTGCCGGTGTGATAGGAAAACTGAATGACAATGTTCGTCTGGGACTTGCGTATCACAGTCCGGTTTGGTACAGAAATATTGAAGAAACTTATTATGCCGATCTGCCTTTCGGCGAAACATATCATTACGATTTATACTATAGTCAATATGACAGGAATGCAAACGGTCGTTTGGTGGCGAGTGCGGGAGCAGTTTTCGCTAAATCTCTTGCGCTGAATGTAGACTATACATTGCATATGAATGGTTCCACCAAATTGATGCCCTCGGGTGATTTTGCTGGAACGAATACATTTTTTGATGATTACCTTAAATCGAGCAGTGAAATCCGAGCCGGACTGGAATATCGTCTGAACAATTTCAGATTCCGTGGCGGTTATAATTTCGTGCAAAGTCCTTATGATGAAATTACATTGGATGCAGATTTAGGAAACGGAAATATGGTTACCCAAAATTTCGACAAAGCATTTCGGGGAGATACCAATCGTTTCAGCATAGGAGCCGGATATGATTTTGGTGGATTTTATCTGGATGCGGCTTATCAGTTCCAGAATCAAAAATATGATTATGTTTTTGGAAACGGAGAATACGTAGATTATGACAATGGCGATGTTTATTTGGCGGCACTTCCGTTAAATGCCGGACATAATTATGTAGCAGAAGTCAAAAATAATACAGGAATGTTTTTGCTAACAGCTGGTTGGCAATTTTAAATATCCTAATTAAATAAATAAAAAGGGTGGCTTCGAAAATCTCAGTCACCCTTTTTTATGTACTAAACTTTTTAACAAGTTAAATGAATTAATTCGAATAATTGGGAGCTTCTTTCGTAATCATCACATCGTGCGGATGGCTTTCGGCAAGTCCGGCATTTGAAATCTTTACCATTTTACCATTTTTAATCAAAGACTCAATATCAGGAGTTCCACAATAGCCCATTCCGGCACGTAGTCCGCCACAAAGCTGATAAGCGACTTCTGACAAGGAACCTTTGAAAGGAACTCTTCCTTCAATTCCTTCGGGTACAAGTTTATTGGCATCGGACTGGAAATAGCGGTCTTTACTTCCGCGTTTCATTGCGGAAAGAGATCCCATTCCTTGATAAGTTTTAAATTTTCGTCCCTGATAAATCACTTCTTCGCCCGGTGCTTCTTCCGTTCCGGCAAACAGACTTCCGATCATCACACAGTTGGCGCCTGAAGCAATGGCTTTTACAATGTCACCTGAAAGTTTGATTCCACCATCGGCGATAATCGAAACATTTTTGGAATGCGCATATTCGTAAACATCATAAATCGCTGAAAGCTGAGGAACGCCCACGCCCGCGACTACTCGAGTTGTACAAATTGATCCCGGACCCACACCAACTTTCAGAACATTTGCACCGGCCTCGATTAAATCCTTTGCGGCAAGTCCGGTTACGATATTTCCTCCGACAATGTCCAGTTCCGGGAAAGCATTTCTAACTTCCTTTACTTTGTCGATTACTCCTTTCGAATGTCCGTGTGCGGAATCTAGTGCGATGATATCAACTCCTTTATCAACCAATGCCTGAACGCGATCCATGGTTTCGGCGCCCACGCCCACGCCTGCGCCTACTCGCAATCTTCCTTTCGCATCTTTACAGGCATTTGGGAATTCCGATAAATTGTCAATATCCTTGATAGTAATCAGTCCGATTAATTTTAAGTTATTGTCCACAATCGGAAGTTTTTCCACACGATTTTTCAGCAGAATGTCTTTGGCTTTGTTGAGGTCGGTATTGATGTCGGAAGTAATCAGATTTTGTTTTGTCATTACGTCTTCTACCAATTGTTCCATATCTGTCTGGTAACGGATATCGCGGTTGGTAATGATTCCTACAAGAGTTCTGTCTTCCTCAATAACCGGAAGTCCAGAAATGCGGTAATGACGCATTAGTTCTTCTGCGTCTCTCAGTTTATGGTGACGCGAAAGTGTAATAGGGTCAGAAATCATTCCGTTTTCTGAGCGTTTCACTGCATCGATTTCGTGTGCTTGTTCTGCGATGGACATATTTTTATGAACAAAAGAAAGTCCGCCTTCGCGTGCAAGAGCTATGGCAAGTTTGGATTCGGAAACGGTATCCATTGCAGCAGAAACCAAAGGAATGTTCAACTGGATTTTGTCTGTGAGACGTGTTTTCAGTGAAACCTGATTGGGAAGAATTTCTGAATAAGAAGGGACTAAAAGGACGTCATCAAAAGTGATAGCTTCCTGAATAATTTTATCGGATAAAGGCATTGCTTTTTGCCAAGCAAATTTAAACAATTTTTGCTTGAAATCTCGTTTTTTTAAATTTTAATGAAGAATTAATATTCTGAATCTTTCATCCTCAGCATACTTTTACATTTCATTAGGCGTTTAAAGAACAAAATAGTTCTTATTTTCGCATGATAAAATTGACAAAATGAATATTCCTTTCAAAAAATGGAACAATCTTCTTGGATTTGTAATGCTAGCCATTGCATCATTTGTGTATTTGATGACGATGGAGCGCAAACTCAGTTTTTGGGATTGTGGTGAGTACATCGTTTCATCGGCCAAACTTGGTGTAACCCACGCGCCTGGTGCAGCATTGTTCCAACTGATTGGTGCGGTTTGGGCAGGAATGGCATTTGGTGACGGAAGCCAATACGCAATTGTGATTAATTCTATGTCGGCAATTTGCAGTGCGTTGACCATCATGTTCTTATTCTGGACAATTACTCATTTTGTACGAAGAATGTTCTTTGTTACCAAACAAAATGAACTCATTGAAAGTCCTTACGAAACTGCTTTGTCCAAATCTCAAGCATTGATTACATTGGGAAGTGGTTTGGTTGGCTCAGCGGTTTTTATGTTTAGTGATTCATTTTGGTTCTCAGCAGCTGAAGGTGAAGTATATGCCATGGCATCTCTTTTTACTGCAGCTTTGATTTGGATGGGTTGCAAATGGGAAGAAGAGTCAGACCAGACGAGAGGAAATAAATGGTTTTTGTTGATTTCGCTTTTCATCGGATTGGCAACCGGTGTCCACTTGATGGCGATTCTTGCTTTGCCGGCGGTTTGTTATATGTATTATGCCAAAAATTATAAATTAAATATCAAGAGTTTTATAATTGCTAATATCATCACGGCACTTTTCCTGGGATTTGTTTTCAAAGTTTTGTTTGGTTCAATAATGACTTTCTTCGGTAAAACCGAAATTTATGTGGTCAATAACTTTGGTTTGCCTTTCAACTCGGGGACTGTTGTAGCCGGAATTATTCTGGCGCTGTTTTTTTATCTGGCATTTAAATACACTAAAAAATACAACTGGAAACTCGGAAATACAATTGTTTTGTCAATTGCTTTTATGCTGATTGGATTTTCCTGTTGGTTGGTAATTCCAATTCGTGCCAATGCAAATCCGCATATGAACCTGAACGACCCCGATACGGCTTTGGGAATGCTGGATTATTTTAATCGTGAGCAGTATGGCGACTGGCCTACGATTTATGGCCCGGCTTATACGGCGCATTTCGCAGATGACGGAATTGCACTTACACCCAGCGGCAATTATGAAACTTATGTGAAAGGAGAAAACTACGTCAAAGGAGACAAGAAATATATTAAGGTTTCAGACCGAAAGGATTATGTGTACAATAAAAAACACGAACAGTTCTTTCCAAAAATGTACAACAACCTTCCCGATGTAATGGAAAATTATGCAGCGATGTATGGATTTCCCGAATTCACCATCAACGCTGCTTTTTTTAATAATATGGAAGATCATCCTGAAATCAGGGCACAGAAAAGACAAATTGCAGAGACAAAATTCAACGAATTATTACAAAAAAGACATGACGGAACCTTGCGTGTTGCCGATTTGAAAAGCAATGCGGAATTGCTGGATATTCAGCCGCCAACCTTTGGGCAACAGTTTAATTTCTTTATGGATTATCAGTTGGACTATATGTTTTTCCGCTATTTTATGTGGAATTTCTCCGGAAAGCAAAATGACTGGGAAGGAAATATGGAAGTGACAAAGGGCAACTGGATCACCGGAATTCCTTTTCTCGACAACGCCAGATTGGGCGACCAGTCCAAACTTCCGGCAGTTTACAAAGAAAACAAAGGAAATAATGCATACTTTATGTTGCCGCTTATTTTGGGGCTGATTGGATTTTTTGTTCAGTTAAACCGAAATGTAACGCATTGGTGGGCAATTCTTTCACTTTTCCTTTTGACCAGTGTCGGAATTATTTTCTATACAAGTGTAAAGCCATTTGAGCCAAGAGAAAGAGATTATGCGCTGGTAAGTTCTTTCTATGCGTTTTCAATCTGGGTCGGACTTGGTGTTCAAGGTATTTATTTATTGATTAAAAAATTCAGAAAAAGAGAATTAACCCCAACCGTTTCGGTGATTGTTTCGGTGCTTTGCCTTACAATTCCTGTGTTGATGGGCTTTCAGAATTGGGATGACCACGACCGTTCCAAAAGAGAAGGTGCTTATGCTTTGGCCTATAATTACCTGAATAATTTGGACAAAAACTCGATTCTCTTTGTGTATGGCGATAATGACACCTATCCGCTTTGGGGATTGCAGGAAACCGAATTGTTTCGAGATGATGTGAAAATTGTCAATTATACACTTTTGGGTTCGCCGTGGAACATTGAACAATCATTGCGAAAAACTTATAATGCGCCGGCGCTCCCATCTAAATTGAAGTACACAGATTATCAGTTAAATACAAACGACAACATAATGGTCGTAGCCGGAAATATCAAATCTATTTTTGGTGAACTTCACAGCATCATCAAAGAAGATGCACCGCTGAGTGTGGCAGAAATCATGAGTCTTCCGCCGAATGAAATCACGCAATATCTGATTGATCCGGGATATGATCCGGCTGGAATTCAGCAGTTGTACAATTCGGTAAAACCGCTTGAAAAATATCTGGTCAAAGACAGTATGACGGCAAAAGAAGCATTTGAATTTTTGATGGACAATAAAAATCCGGCAAAAGCTGCACTGGCTGATTATTTCGGATATCCGGTTGGAGCTGTGAATTATTTACCGGTAGATAAAATCATCATTCCGGTTAATAAGGAAAATGCACTGAAATACGGAATTGTTTCACCAAAAGATGCCGATAAAATCGTGGACAATATTACCATTACACTTGGAAAAAGACAATTATACAAATCAGAATTGTTGATGATTTCTATGTTTGCCGAATACAATTGGGACAGAGCGATTTATTTCAGCGGTGGCGGTGTTTCCGATCCTGCCAATATTTTCTGGTTAAGCGATTATTTGGAAAACAATGGATTCTCTTATCGTCTGATTCCGATTTATACGCGATTTGGAGAAGGAGGGAAGCTGGGAAGAAGCAATACCGACAAAATGTATGAAAGTTTCCAAACCTTTAAATGGGCAAATTATAATCTGGACAATGCTTCCTTTTCAAATACCGATAGAAATTACACCAATACTTATCGCAACATCGCCATACGACTTGCCGATGATTTTACGGCACGTGGCGACAAAGCCAAAGCCAATGAGATATTGGACAAAGTAATGGAAATGATTCCTGACCAGCCGAGATATGATTACGGGCTAAGTACAGAAAGAATTGCGCAAGCCTATAACGCAATTGGCGAAACAAAAAAGGCACAAGCTTTGATAGACACCGCCAAGCAACGTCTGATGGAAAAAATCAGTTTTTATGAATCATTGCCTGACAATATCCGCTATACCATAGCCCGCGATTTGTCGGATGCGAGAAGTGATTATTCACTGATGGTTTACGGACGTGTTGCCGAACTCCTGAAAAAGAACGATACTGCCGGAGCGCTTCAGTTTTTCAATACTGAATTCAAACCGGTTCGTGACAAACTGATTGAATCTTATCAGCAGTTCAACAGAGACGGAAATGTAGATGTGAGAGAACAAAACAATATAGACGGACAGTTCAAATTTGTAAGCGAATTGCTTGGAATTGCAGATATGATTGATTCGACTTATGCTGAAAGAGAAACAAACGAATTGTATAATATTTTAACAAGCGAAAAATAATTCTAAAAAAACAAAACATAAAACATAAACATATGAAGAAAATGATTTTCAGTGCTGCTCTGGCACTAATCGGATTGGGATCAGTAAACGCACAGGAAGGATTGAAGGCAGGCGCACACATTGGGGTTCCGGTTGGCGATGTGACTGATTATCTTGGTGTTAATTTTGGTGCTGAAGTTTCCTATTTGTATCCGGTGATGGAAAACCTTCACGTTGGAGGAATTGCCGGGATTGATATTTTTACCGGAAAAGATGAACCCGGAACTATTTATAAAACAAAAAGTTTGACGATTTTGCCTATCGCTGCAAGCGCGCAATATGATTTTTTAGAACAATTCTTTGGTGCGGTAGATTTAGGGTATGCATTTAGTTTGAGTAAAGGTTATGATGGTGGATTCTACTTTCAGCCAAAAGCAGGATGGCAAAATGAATACTTCCAGGCATTTGTGTACATTAAAAGCTTTGGCAGTGGAATTGATGCAACAGAAGTTCCACACAGAAATTTTTCCGGAGTTACCACAATCGGTGTAGGAGGAGCTTATAAATTCTAAAAAAAATCAAACAGAAATAGAAAAGACGGATTTTAATTCCGTCTTTTTTTATCTGATTGATTTTTTAAAATAAACCATTGATTTCCGCATCTACTTTATCGTAGATAAAACTCAAATCTTCCGCATTATTGACAAAATCCAGATTGTCCACGTCGATGATCAGCAGTTTTCCTTCGTCATAGGATTTCACCCATTCTTCGTATTTGTCATTCAATCTGCTTAAATATTCAATACTGATGGAACTTTCATATTCGCGTCCGCGAAGCTGAATCTGACGAACCAGCGTGGGGATGGAAGCGCGCAGGTAAATCAATAAATCCGGTGCCTGGACAAAAGAATTCATCAGGTTGAAAACCGTAAGGTAATTTTCATAATCACGCGTCATCAGCAGTCCCATATCGTGAAGATTACTTGCAAAAATATGCGCATCTTCGTGAATCGTTCTGTCCTGAATGATGTTTTCGCCACTTTCTCTGATTTCCTTGATCTGATTAAAACGGCTGCCTAAAAAATAAATCTGAAGATTGAATGCCCATTTCTCCATATCGTTATAAAAATCATCGAGATAGGGGTTCATATCAACACTTTCAAACTGAGGTTTCCAGCGAAAGTTTTTGGCCAGTAATTGAGTCAAAGTTGTTTTTCCGGCTCCGATGTTTCCAGCGATGGCAATGTGCATTTTATAGATTTTTATGGAAATCGTAAATATAAACAACCTTACCCTTTAACACAAACAGATATCGGTTATTTATGGAAAAATAATCAAAACTTGTATTTAGTTTGATTTTTGTAGTGTCTTGTGTTTTTAAATCAAGTTTAAATAATTGATTTTCAATAGAATAGTAAATATTATTTTCTTGAAGATAAATCTGCTCAAACTCCCGGAATGGAATGACGGATTCGAGGTTGGCATATTCGTCAAACTTCAGAATTTTTTTAAATCCGATCAGGTAAATTTTATTTTGATGATAAACAAGTTCCGAATAAAATTCATCCCCGGTCTTCTCGCTCAAAATTACCGATTGCCTAAATACTTTTTTGTCCCGGTAATTCCACAAAACCAACCTCTGTAAAACGGGATCATAGCCCCACAAATAATTATTGTCCACCAAGGCTGTGAGCGTCGGTGAAAAATTGGTTTCTATCGGAAATTCTATTTCATCCTGAATTTTATTCAATTGGTTATCCAACACCAAAAGTTTGAAAAAATCAGATTTTAGCGTGATTTGTAAAACATTTTGTGTGTTCAGATTCTCCAAAACTGTATGATTGGAAAATGTTTTTCGCTGTCGGCTCTGAAATTCGATTTTGTTTAATTCATTAAAATTTCGAATGAAATAAATATTATGGAAATCATCAGTTCCGAAATCGGTAATGCTGTCACGGCTTTCAATTTTGAGAGAATCAACGATTTTAAACGTCTGGGCAAACAAACAAGAAAAACAGATTAGAAAAAATCCCGAAATTTTAAATTTCATAATCCGAATTTAGCGAAGATAATTTTCAACCAAAGCAGCCCAATATGCCGCACCGAGCGGTAAAATATCTTGGTCAAAAACATATTCCGGATGGTGAACCATTTCCGTATCGCCATTTCCAAGCATTACGTAGTTCCCTTTTTTTTGCTGAAGCATAAAGGCGAAATCCTCACTTCCCATATACGGATCCATATTGTAAACTACATTTTCCTGACCAAAAGTTTTCCGCGCTACATCGGCCGCCCAACTTGTATTTTCAGGTGTATTGACCAAAACAGCTCCCGGAATTCCCTCCCGGATTTCATACCCGCAGCCATAAGATTCTGCTTGTGTTTTGACGACTTCGCGAATGCGATTCAGGACTTTGGTTCGCAGTTCAGGATCCATATTTCGGATGTTGATACGCAGAATCGCATTGGCGGGAATTACATTTCCGGCATTTCCCGATAAGAAAGCTCCGATTGTAATTACCGAATTTTGCCATGGTGAAACATTTCGTGAAACAATCGTTTGCAAGGCCATCACAAGTGAAGAACCACAAACCACCGGGTCAATGGAAAGTTCGGGCATAGAGCCGTGACTTCCTTTTCCAGTCAGTTCGATTTCCCAATTATCCACTGCCGCCATCGTTTCGCCTTCTCTGAAATAGAATTTTCCTTTTTCCAGCCCGGGCATATTGTGCATTCCATAAACCGCATCAACCGGGAATTTCTCAAACAAACCATCTTGAATCATTGCAGGTCCGCCTTCCATGGTTTCTTCGCCGGGTTGAAAAATCATCCGTACTGTTCCGTTAAAATTATTGGTTTCGGCTAAATATTTCGCTGCTCCGAGCAACATTGTCGTATGTCCGTCGTGTCCGCAAAGATGTGCAACTCCTTCTTTTTTACTTTTATAAGATAAATCATTTACTTCCTGAATGGGAAGTGCATCGAAATCTGCCCGCAACCCGATGGATTTAGTTCCCTCACCGTTCTTTACCGAAGCCACCACACCGTATTTTCCGATTCCTTCTGCCACTTCAAACCCGAAAGATTTCATCTTTTCAGCGATAAACTGAGCGGTTTCGGCTTCTTTCATGGAAAGTTCCGGATGTTGGTGCATGTGATTCATCCATGATTTCATTTCATCATGAGAATCTTTTATCTGAGCAGTCAATGGATTTTTCATAACCCGAAGTTTATAATGAACGTCTAATTTACGAATTTAGAAGTGGAGTAAAAGCAAAATCCGTAAATAGTTTTGAGACTAAATACGGATTTTAAGTGTGACCGCGGAGGGATTCGAACCCCCAACCCTCAGAGCCGAAATCTGATATTCTATCCAGTTGAACTACGCAGCCTTATTTTTTCTTTTATAAATTCCCGACCGATTCCTGATTTAAAATATTTCTCTCTTAAAACAGCTTCGTTTCTTGTTGAAAAAGATTCGAAATATACTAATTTCCAAGGAACATAAGCTTTTGTTGATTTTGTTTTGCCTGAATTATGTTCTTCAATTCTTTTTTCTAAAAACTCACAATGACCTTTATACAGCCTCCCATCAACTCCACTTTTTATGACATAAGTATAAAACATTTATCTGATATTCTATCCAGTTGAACCCTGCCTGCCGGCAGGCAGGTACGCAGCCAATTCGGGTTGCAAAAATAGTGAAATCTTGTTTATAATCCCAAAACTTTCGTTCCTTGTTCAAATACAATATCGTCAGGGATTCCGGCTGATTTAAGTCGATCCAAATCTTTTTGAAGTTCCGGCGAAATATGACCTTTTTCTTCCGTCAGTTTTTTAACGCCTTCGTAATCACCGTCGCCTTGTAGTTTCAAAATCAATTCGGAAAGTCCGTTCATAGCGGTTTCCATTTTTGCGAAATCCACTACATAGGTTCCGTCTGCCGTTCTGTTAAATGCACCGTGTTCTTGAAAATAATTGAAACAAATCATATTGGCCGAACCATGGGCGCTTGCACCAAATCGAACTGAACGGAAAATTCCCGCCAGAAACGTTACCATATAATCTTCTTTCTGACCTTCCAGTTCACCTTTGGCCAAAAGCTGATTGACCATATACAATCCCAGAATGTCGGCTTTTCCTTCTTCCAGATGAGATTGCTGTTCTTTTAAAGCTTCGCGAACGGTTCCTTTTCCATTAATGGTATTTTTAATTCCAAGTCCATGTGCGACTTCGTGGAACATCACATTGGCAAAAAATGCATCAAATTTTATGTGTTTTCTTTGGGATTCGTCAATCAAAACATCGGAAATCGGAAGCAGAATTTTGTCGAATTTTGCGCGCATCGCATTTTTCAGTTGAAGCCTTCTAGTTCCTTTTTCCAACTGAACTCTTTCGTCATTCGGCAGATTGATGGCAATGGTTTTTCCGCCTGCATTACAATCTCCGGCATAATAAACCACATCGTATGCATTCAAATCAGAATCCGTTCCGGGAACTTCTGATTTGTATCGGGCATCCACCGGCAGATTTTTCTGTAATTCAGGAAGGAATTTTGCGAATTTTTCCAATCGTTGCGACCATTCCATATCCTTTACCAAAATATAAGCTTCGTGCGCTGCTTTGTATCCGAATAATTGATCTTCATAAGTCTCAATCGGTCCCACTACAAAATCCAGACGATTGGTTTTCATATTCATCCAAGCGATGTCACTTTCAAAATAATCATCGGTTTCCAGAGCTCTTGCACGCAATTCCAAATAAGTTTTCAGACCGGCATCTTCTGCCAACGAGGCTGCCTTACGCAATAAACCGGCTGCTTTGGAGATTTGATCGCGAAACTGAACGTGGTAGGGAATGGTATAAAGATTTCCGTTGTCGTTTCGGCGTACAAAGGAATAAAGACTTTTTCCTTCGGGAAGATTGGCTTTTTCAAATTCTTCCACCGTCATATCGAGCGGATAAAAATTTGCGCCAAGCGGCTTTGCATCAAATCCTTTCACAAAAGGTTTCATATTGTCAAGCCTGTCCCAAGGGCCATAATTGATTTCAACATAATTTTTCATCGGACCGGAAACTTTGGACAATAATTCATTTTTATCACCATAAGCTTCATACCAGAAAAGTTCATCCATGATGTCGGAGACTTCTATGAAAATGCGTAGCATTTCCTTTTCGTTATCGGTCAGATGCGACAAATCGGTTTCCAGACGTACGGTCGCATAGGATTTGAGAGAATCAGGTGTTTCGACTTCCTGATTTTTTTCTGTTTCGGGCGATGATTTCTTACAATTTGTGAAAAACAAAGAACTGAGCAGAATGCTCAACAGAACGGCTTTTTTCATGTGTATTGTGATTAATTCATTTCAAAATTACAAAATAAAAAAAGAAGTTGAATTCAAATCATCCAACTCCTTTTATTAACACACATGGGACAAAACTTGTACAATGCAAATTTGGGAAGGAAATTTGAGGAGAAGGTTAATTTAATGCTAATAATCAGAGAAGAATTAAATAAAAAAGTCCCGAATCTCTTCAGGACTTTTGGGTGGATGATGGGTCTCGAACCCACGACCTTCGGAACCACAATCCGACGCTCTAACCAACTGAGCTACAACCACCATTTTTCAATTGGACTGCAAATATATAAATTATTTCATTTCTGCCATTCAAAATTTAAAAATTATCGGCAATTTATCATACGAGTCCTTCGAAATCTTTTAATCCTAGATAGCCTTTCAGCATAAATCCTTCGCCGGCTTCCGCACCGATCAGCATACCCAAGTCTTTGGCTCTGTTTTCAATACTTTCCTGAAAATGTTTGGACGAAATCGGCGTATCGGGTTCTGGATTATTCGGGTCATGAAATTGAGTTTTATAAGCAAAACAGGCCGCGTTTTTCTTTTCGATAAAACCTGACACATCCAAAACGAAATCCGGTTTGAGCGGATACCACTGAATGAAATGAAAAATATGTTTCGGTCGCCAGGCTGGAAGTCCGGTTTCGATTTTTTTCAATCCCGAAAGAAAACATGCCGTTTCCACCACATCGGCACCTTTGCCATGATCAATGTGACGGTCTTCCAGCGCATTGCAAAGTACAATTTCAGGCTGGTATTTGCGGATGACTTCGATGAGTTTCATTTGATGTGCTTCATCGTTCACGAAAAAGCCGTCACGAAATCCTAAATTTTCACGCACTTCAACGCCTAGAATTTTTGCAGCATCGGCCGCTTCTTGTCGGCGTGTTTCTGCCGTGCCTCTTGTACCGAGTTCGCCTTGGGTCAAATCAATAATTCCGACTTTTTTTCCGGATGCGACCATTTTGGCAACGGTAGCACCGCAGCCTAATTCCACATCGTCAGGATGTGCTCCGATGGCTAATATGTCTAATTTCATGCTTTAATTTTGTTTCCAGCTTCTATCTCCCATCTTCAAATCAATTCGCTTCAATCCACTTGGTGATTTTCTTGCTGTCGGGTGTAGTGATGGAATAGAAATAATCGTGGAAAGTTCCGTCTTCATTGATTAAATATTTCTGGAAATTCCATTTTACCGATGAATTTTTCTTTCCGTTTAATTCTTTTTGCGTCAGAAATTCATAAATCGGTGCGATGCTGTCGCCCTTTACCGAAACCTTGCTCATCATCGGGAAAGTCACGCCGTAATTGATTTTACAGAACTCGGCAATTTCTTCATTGCTTCCCGGATCTTGTTGCCCGAAATCATTGGAAGGAAAACCTACGATGACAAAATTCTGGTCTTTGTATTTCTGATACAATTCTTCCAACCCTTCAAATTGTGGCGTAAATCCACATTTGGAAGCTGTATTGACAATCAATATTTTCTTTCCTTTTAAATCGGCAAAATCAAATTCATCACCGCTGATGTCTTCCACTTTATAATCATAAATGGTATTCATTTTCTTATCGTTTTGCGCTTTGCAGCTTATGAAAAAACTCAGCAAAGCAATTAGACTTAAATATTTCATTTTTCTAAAGTTTTGAAATTTCTTTTCTTTTGAAATTTCCTGTCTCTAAAATACGAAATTAATGAAAGTAAAAACATAACTATCGCTGTAACATAAATCCAGGTCGGAATCGGAATAGGATCACCGGCAGCGTAGGAGTGAAGTCCGGACAGGTAATAATTAACCCCGAAATAAGTCATAATGATCGACCAGATTGCCCACATACTCGCCATGTTGAAAGCCCATTTTCCGCGCAATCCGGGAACCAGTCTTAAATGCAGTACGATGGCATAAACAATCACCGAAATGAATGCCCAGGTTTCCTTCGGGTCCCAGCTCCAGTAACGTCCCCAACTTTCGTTGGCCCACATTCCGCCGAGGAAAGTCCCTACGGTTAGTGCAAAAAGTCCGATTGTAGTTGCCATTTCGCTGACGATGGTAATTTCCTGAATGGATTTTTTGATTTTTGGCGTGGGTTTGAAACAAAGTAAAATCAGTGAAATGACTCCGATTACAGCCGATAGTCCGAAGAATCCATAACTCGAAGTTATGATCCCTACGTGAACCATTAGCCAATAAGATTTAAGTACCGGAACCAAAGGTGTGATTTGTGGGTCAAGTAATCCGCCGCCGTGCGCAAATCCCATCATAATCATCGCTACTATCGCGCCTGCAGCCGGAATAAAGGCGTTTCGGTTACGGTATAAAATCAGTCCGGCGAGGACACCGATTGATGAAATAAACACAATTGCTTCGTATCCGTTACTCCAAGGTGCATGCCCGGACAAGTACCATCGAGCTGCCAGCCCCAGCATATGTACTATAAATGTCACAAGAAGTAACCCCAAAAAGAAAAGTGTGATTTTGTGTATGATTTTTCCAAAACGGTTTTCGGTTGAAAATACTTCGATGAAAGCCAGGAAAATAAGAATTCCTCCGAGCATACTGTAAACAATCATCAACCAAAAGAAAATATTGATTTTGTTGTAAAGTACTTCCAGATTGACTTTGGCATCGGACGGAATTACATTTTTTCCCCATTCGTGCTGATAATCGGTAATGGCCTGAAGAGAATTGTCGGCTTTGCTCCAGTCGCCTGATTGGAAGCCGGTTTTCAGGTCATTGTAATAATTGGTTATAAAATCATACGCGACTTTGTTGATTTCGACCGGACTTTCTTCGGTACTGTAAATCCATGAAGTCCAGGATTCGCCCGGGTCATTTTGGATAGGAATTATTTTGGTATAATAACCGTAAACGATATTACTGAAAACGTTGAATCGCTCTGTGATGTTAATGATTTCTTTGTCATAATTAGACTGATCTGCAGCTCGTTTGCTGAATGCAGCATTGTATTGTTTTTCGAGTTTGTACTGACCCGTATGTGGATCCACCAGCTTCATGTACGAAGTATATCCGTCGGCATCGGCTTGGGTTTCGGCCAAAAGTTCTTCCCCACCTTTGGAAGCGACTTTTATGATGTGCTCATCGGCCCAGGAAGTCGGGTCAATTTGCATGGACAGAAACCATTGGTCAGATGAAAATTCGCCGTATTTGTCTTTTTTATAAATTTTTCGAAGCAATTCCAGCGTATGAGTATTCATCGGTTTGATTCGTCCTTCGAAATCCTGAACCAATAAATGCCCGAATTTTTCTGCATGGACCGGATCGACTTGAAATTGTTTTCCCAATTGATTAGGATTTACGAATTGGGTGGAAGCCTGAACTTCTTTGTGATCTGCAGGAATTGAGTCTGCAACCTCTTGATGATTATGTGTTTGAACTGAATCTTGCGCAGTTCCCAGTCCGAATAAAAATAGAAACGGAAGAAGAATCAAGGTTTTTTTGTGAAGATCGGTTAGTTGTTTGTTCAACTTCCAGAAATGCGTTCCTTTCCAGAAAAGCGTTGCAAAAAGCCCGAAGAACAACAGAAAATACCCGACATAAGTAATATTTGTTCCCCACCAGTCAGCATTTACAGAAAGAATGGTACCGCCTTCGTCCGGGAAATAACTTGACTGGAAGAAACGATAACCGCGGTAATCCATCACATTGTTCATGTAAATATGGTGCGGCGTTTCTTCTCCTTTGTCAATCACAGTAATTTCACTTTCGTAAGAAGAAGGATTGGAAGAGCCGGGATATCGGTCGAGAATAAAATCGTCACAACGAATTGAGAACGGTGTATGGATGATTTTTGAACCAAATCCTACCGAAATTCCGAGTCCGTTGATATTTGTGTTTTTACTGAAGGAAGTAATGCCTCGTCCGCCAATGATGGTCAGGGTGTCTTTTTCTGCTCCTGAACTTAGTTCAACAATGATTGCACTTGGAAGTTCCTTGTCCATTGCATTGGTTTTATCTCCTTTGTAATACACTACTTTTCCGTTAAAGGCAGGTTGCGGAATGATCAGATTGGTATTATTGATGGTGTAAAGCGTACGATAATTCAACATTTGGGGTTTGTTGATTTCAATGGTTCCTGATTGTTCGGCAAGTAAGGCTGAATCCGTAACTACACCTACTTGTTGGCCGGTCATGGTCATATATTGTCCGTTGAAAGGCGAATTGATGATGAGTTTGCCATCCTGTTCCACAAGCTGAACCGAGCCTTCAATCGGATTATTGTAACTCACCATGGTTCCGCCGATGTTTTTGATTTCGCCTTCTCCGATGTATTCCGATTCGCGACCTTCCTGTCCCATGGTTACGATTTCAAGCATTTTCTTTCCTGAATCGGTTCTCTGAATGGAGTCTTTTGCCAGCGGAATATAGTCAATGGTTTTGAGCGTTACAGTTTTATCGCCAAAAGCATATTCCTTTTCATAAGTTCTCTTGAAAGGCCAGGGCGTATCCTTCGCATTGAAATGCGACATCATATAAGTGTTTTTATCATAGCGTAGAGCTCTTTCCTTATCGTTGATTTCGAGTTTGAAATAAGTTTTGTCAGATATGATTTCGTTGGTGGTTTCACCTTCTCTGATGGGCATTTGTCCTTCAAAACTGATATAGCGCGTAATGGCTCCACCAATGAAAATAAAGACAAAAGACAAATGAAAAATCAGGACTGGCCATTTTTCTCTTCTTAGTAATCGGTAACGTTTGATATTTCCGATGAATAAAATAATCAGCCAAAGCATAAGTATCTCGAACCACTTGGCTTCATAAATCAGCGTTTTGGCGGTTGGAGTGTCATAATCATTCTCTATGAAAGTGGCCACGGCCATTGCGATCGCGTATAAAAACAATAACACGGTCATGGTTCGGGTAGAGAAAAAAAGTTTTTCGATTTTCGTCATTTGATCATTCCTGTTTGACTTACAAAAATAGGTTAAGGATTAGGAAATTAAGCCAAAGGCAAAGTGATTTTTGTTAGAATGTCAGGCATAATTCTAATTTAAACTAATTCTAATTAAGTAGAAAAATTTTCTTTTGTTTCGCTGAATTTATTTACCTTTTCAGAGTTTTTTCAAAAACTTAATTAAACACAGTAAAAATTTATGGAATCAAATCAGATCAAAACGAATTATCCTGCGCTTTATACGCTCATTGTAGTATTTTTCTTTTGGGGCTTTATTGCTGCGGGAAACAGTATTTTCATTCCTTTTTGTAAACATTATTTTCATCTTGACCAATTTCAGTCGCAATTGGTTGACTTTGCGTTTTATACGGCTTATTACATAGGTGCATTGCTGTTGTTTATTTTCAGTTCGGTTTCAGGAAAAGATCTGGTTGGCAAATGGGGTTATAAAAAGAGTATCGTTTACGGATTGCTGTTTTCGGCACTCGGAGCAGGTGCAATGATTGTGGCTGTGGAAGTGAATACCTATGCCGGAATGCTGATGGGGTTATTCATCGTTGCGCTCGGATTTTCGCTTCAACAGACAGCTGCAAATCCGTTTGCGATTTTGTTGGGAGATCCCAAAACAGGAGCGAGTCGTGTGAATTTGGGAGGTGGAATCAATTCCTTTGGAACGACAATTGGTCCTCTGATTGTAGCTTTTGCACTTTTTGGAACCACTGCTACGGTTTCGGACGAAGATATAGCCAATTTACCGCTTAACAAAGTCGTTTACCTCTATGCCGGAGTCGGATTATTGTTCATCGCAGCAGCTGCATTGTTTTTCTTTTCGAAAAAAGTGCCTGCCGGAATTTCTGACGAACCGATAGAGAAAGCCAATAAAGCCATTCGGACTTTGGTGGTGATGACAATCTTATTGGGCGCCATGTTCGGACCGGTTTTCAGCAGTTATAAAAGTGAAGAATCTTTAAAAATTGAATCATTACAATCTGAAATAAAATCAAGTTCTGACCAAATATTGATCGCGCAATATCAGTCAGAAATTGACGAAATAAAACATCCCTTGGAACAAAAAAGAATGATGTGGCTGGGTGGCGCATTGTTGGTTGTTTTAGGCGGTCTTTCTTTTGCAGGTGTTCAGGCGAAAAGAAATTCTACCGGCTGGGGCGCGATGCAATATCCACAACTGATTTTAGGAATGATTGCGATTTTTATATATGTGGGCGTTGAGGTTGCAATTGGAAGTAATCTGGGCGATCTTTTGCAACAGCCGGAATTCGGCGGACATAGCTCATCGGACATTGCGCCTTATATTTCAATGTATTGGGGAAGTTTGATGATTGGCCGTTGGGCTGGAGCTATTTCGGCGTTTAATTTAATCGGAATGAAGAAAAACTTCTTTTTGATTTTGATGCCTTTATTGGCTTTTTCGGTTATTATCATTGTAAATGTATTGGCAGGAAAAGACATGACACCGCTTTATTACTATGTTTTCTGTGTATTTATTCAAATCATTATGTTTTTCATAAGCAAAGACCGTCCTGCGATAACTTTGATGATTTTCGGAATTTTCGGAGTCGCAGCTATGATTATTGGACTGATGACCGAAGGGACGACTGCGATTTATGCGTTTTTGGCCGGTGGGCTTGCATGCAGTATTATGTGGCCTTCCATTTTTTCACTTTCACTGATGGGGCTTGGAAAATATACGGCGCAAGGTTCGGCATTTTTGGTAATGATGATTCTGGGCGGTGGAATTATTCCTCCGATTCAAGGAAAGCTGGCCGATATCATTGGGATTCACAATTCCTATATTATTCCGGTTTTCTGTTTTATTTACCTGACTATTTTTGCGATTTTGGTAAAATCATTCCTGAAAAAGCAAGGAATTGATGTGGACAAAGTGGAAACTTCAAATGCGCATTAATTTATTTAAATCCGAATTATTTCGGTCAATAATTTGAAGGAGAAGCGTAGTTTGTAGTACGGTTTTGACTTATTTCGGATTGATTTTCGAGTTTTAATTTCTCAGGTATTTCCGGATTTTGGTTCTGCATTTGGGACAGAAATCTGTGACTTTATCCACTGTTGAAACTTTTCCGTTTGCATCAGCCATCAGGCAGCTTTCAGAATTTTTACAATGTGGAAGTCCAAGTGTATGCCCGAATTCATGGAAAACAACTTTTTTGAGGCGTTCTTGTTTATGCTCTTCCGATTTTGCATTTCTAAAAGTTCTGAACGTTGAAATCACACATGATTTTCCCGGTCTGAAAGCAAGTCCCATTATACCCCAGTCCTCGTGTTGGCCTGATGTTGTAGAAATGTCTTTATCTGTAATTCCAATTAGTTTTTCCGTTTTATAATTATCTCTTAAATAACGAATTAATTTATCAGCCCGATAACGGTTTCGCGGTTCGTAATAAGTTTCTTGAGGTAATTCTGTTTTTATAGTCTGAATAGATTCGATATGAAATTGTTCTTTCAATGAACTTTTAAGCTCGGTTAAATTTTTTTCAACTGATGGATTGAAACTAACAATAGTAAGTTCAACCGATGGTTTTGATTTTGAACAAAATTGAAATACAAGCCCTGAAATTATAATAAATGAAAATGTTAGATAATTTTTCATGGATTATTTTTAATTTTATTCAACATTAATTAAAATTAATCAAAACACACAAATTATGAAACGAAATTTGACTATTCTATCCGTTTGTTTCATGTTAGCTTTTTCGGGTCTGAGTGCACAACAATCACCCCTGGAAGGTAACGCGAGAAAATGGATAAGCGATCATGCACAAGAGCTTGGTCTGAAAGATCATCACGAGCTTGATTTGAGATTAACACGTAACGGTCATTCCGGTGAAACTTTGCGTTTTCAACAAATGATTTCGGGCGTTCCGGTTTTTCAATCAGAAGTGGTGGTGCATTTTAACAACAAAGGCGTTGTAACTTACACTTCTGAAAGTTTAGAGAAAAATGCGGCAAATATTTCTGTTATTCCGGCGATTTCGTCTGAAACAGCTATTAGCAGAGCCAAGACAGAGATGAATCTTCAAGGCGATATCTTGTTTGAAGAAAATAAATTGTTTGTATGGCAAACGGAAGATAATCAAACCAAATTGGTTTACAGAGTAGTATTAAATTCATTTGAAACACCGGGAAGTTGGGAAGCAATGGTTGACGCTGCTTCAGGAAATGTTTTAAGGGTTCAGGACATAGCTTATTATTACAAGCATGATCACGACCATGGAGATCCTCAACATGATGATACTGCAAAGTCCGTGGCCAGCACTGTGGAAGCGGGAACGGGGTATATCTTTAATCCGGATCCGCTTTCTTATACAGGTTCAACCTATGGTGGGCAATATGTAGATGGTAATGATGCGACTAATGACGCGCTTGATGAAGCTCGTCAGTTGGTTACAATTCCGGAACTTGAACTCGCTGGCGGAATGTACAAATTAAAGGGTACCTATGCCGAAATTAAAGAATTGGAATCTCCTGCTACCGGACTTTTTACACAGGCTTCCCCTGATTTTTTATTCAACCGAAATGAACAGGGATTTGAAGCGGTAAACGCTTATTGGCACATTGATAATATGCAGCGTTATGTAAATGAAACGCTGGGAATTGAATGTTTACCGATGACCAACGGCGGTGTTGTCTGGTTTGATCCGCATGGAGTAGGAGGAGCTGATAATTCCTATTATTCAAACGGACGTTTGGTTTTTGGAGAAGGGTGTGTGGATGATGCAGAAGATGCAGACGTTGTGATTCATGAACTCGGACATGGAGTTCACGACTGGGTTACCGGGGGTTCTTTGTCTCAGGTACAAGGTTTGAGTGAAGGTTCTGGTGATTATTGGGGGCAATCTTACAGCAGAAGCCTTGGGCAATGGGAGCCAAGCGATCCGCAATACCAATGGTTTTTTAACTGGGATGGCCACAATACCTGCTGGGGAGGAAGAACAACAGGCTATGGAGGAACTTATCCACCACCGGGTGGAACTCCTATTCACACTGCAGGTCAGATTTGGGCAACTTCTCTAATGAGAATCTGGGATCGAATCGGTAGAGAAAAGACAGACCGTGCATTTTTGGAAGGTTTGGCTATGACAAATGCTTCAACAAATCAACAAAATGCAGCCAGAGCGGTTAGACAAGCAGCCTTGGATATGGTAGGTCAGTTCGGATTTACATGTGATGATGTTGCCATTATTACTGAAGAATTCACTACAACAGGCTATGTTTTACTGGAATATGAATGTGAGGATGTGATGGGAGTAAATGATATCCTAAATGGAAAAATTGCGCAAATTTATCCAAATCCTGTTTCAGACAAGCTGAACATTGTGATGGATTTCAAAAAAGCAGAAACCGTTATAGTTTATGATATGACCGGTAAAAAAGTGATGGAATCACAAATTGGTTCAAATAAAAATTACATCAACGTTTCTCATCTTCCAAAAGGTGTTTATGTATTGATGATCAAAGGAACGAATTTCACACACAAATTTGTGAAAGAATAAGTTTCTTTAAAATTTAAATATAAAATCCGGTCACTAAGGTTCTCGAAGTGATCGGATTTTTTATAGCAATTAGTAACTAGTGATAGTGCGTGGTGAATAGCAATTAAATTTGGCATTCAACAACTCAAAACTCAAAACTCACTTAATAACCGTATTTGCCTTTCCATTTTTTGTTCAGGGATTGTTTGTCGGCTTGTTCGCGTGCATTTTGTCCGGGTTCATAAAAGGTAGTTCCCGATAATTCTTCCGGTAGGAATTCCTGTTCGGTAAAATTATTCTCGTAGGAATGGGCATATTTATAATCCTTGCCGTAATTCAGGTCTTTCATGAGTTGGCTAGGTGCATTTCTCAGATGAAGCGGTACGGGCAAGTTTCCGGTTTGCCGGACGACTTGCTGTGCTTTTCCGATGGCTTCGTAAGTTGCATTACTTTTTGGGGAATTTGCCAAATAAACTGCACACTGACTCAGAATAATTCTCGCTTCGGGATATCCAATTGAATTCACTGCCTGAAAAGCATTGTTGGCAATTACCAAAGCCGTTGGATTGGCGTTTCCGATGTCTTCTGAAGCCGAAATCAATAATCTTCTCGCAATGAATTTCAAATCTTCACCACCTTCCAGCATTCGGGCGAGCCAATAAACAGCGCCATTTGGGTCGGATCCGCGAATGGATTTGATAAAAGCCGAAATGATGTCATAATGCATTTCGCCGCTTTTGTCATACATCGCCAGATTCTGCTGAATGGTTTGTGTGACCGATTCATTGGTCAGTTTTATTTTCTTTTCCGAAGAACTGTTTACCACCAATTCAAGTCCGTTCAGAAGTTTCCGCGCGTCACCACCGGAAAACCGGATCAAAGCTTCGGTTTCAAGAATTTCAATATTTTTTTTATTGAGAATTTCGTCTTTTTCAACAGCTCTTTGGATTAATTCTTCCAAATCATTTCGTTCAAGAGATTTCAGAATATAAACCTGACAACGTGAAAGTAAAGCCGGAACGACTTCAAAACTCGGGTTTTCGGTTGTAGCGCCGATCAGGGTAATCCACCCTTTCTCCACTGCGCCCAATAAACTGTCTTGTTGGGATTTGTTGAAACGATGGATTTCATCAATAAAAAGGATGGGTGCTTTCTGACCTGAAAAAAGATTTTGATTTTTTGCTTTGTCAATAACTTCTCTGACTTCTTTTACGCCAGAATTGATGGCGCTTAATTCATAAAAAGTACGATCTGAAAGTTCGGAAATCATTTGGGCCAATGTTGTTTTCCCGGTTCCCGGAGGACCCCAAAAAATCATGGAAGCGATGTGTCCGGACTTTAACATGACACGAATCGGCGAGTTTTCACCGATCAGATGTTTCTGATTGATGAAATCGTCCAGTGTTTTGGGGCGTAACCGTTCTGCAAGAGGTTGCATCTAAATGATTTTTTACAAATTTAACCCAAATCAGTTTATCGGAATAATTTGCGGACAACATTTCCGATCTGAACAAAATCCCCGTGATTGCTCACGAGTCTTTTTTCAGGATAATTTTCGATTTCGCCCTGGTATGGATAAATAATCAGATAATTTTTCTCCAAAAATTTAGAATTCAAAATTCCCGGAATATAGCGCATTTGTGGAAGGTATGAATTCATCCCGCGTTTGGCAAGGAAAATAATCAAACCTTCATTTTCACCGATGTTTTTAGCAATCTCTTCTGATTCTTTCCAAGTGTTAATGACTGTAAATTTCGCTTCGATATTGACTTTTTTAATAATTTTTTTCAGCACGGCAATGGTAGGTTCCGTTGCATAAAAATGAACAATTGCACCAGTATTCCGTGCGATGTTCCAAACCCTTAAAAGTGCGTGAAAAAAGCCGGGTTCCGAATGGGAATGAGCCGGAATAATTACCACCTGGGTTTTGATCGTTGAAATGGGTTGTGAAGCATGATAAATCAAAATATTGGCCTTATCGTTTTGCAGATATCCGTTATAAAGATTATGAACAAAAGAGGAGGAAAAACCTTTTCCGGCTTTTAGCCCGATAAACAAATCCGTGATCTTCTTTTCTTTAATTACGTTGTTAATCCCGTTTATCACATCATTATCATAACGTGTTAATGGTTGAATGCTAACTTCTGCAGCAGTAGCCTGCGTTACTGAATTGTCAAGGATTTTTTCTGCATTTTTAACCGAAGATTCATTTTTTTCTTCATTAATTATGTTCAGTGCATAAACACCATCTGTATTATGTTTGGATTTGGTAATGACAGCAAGGTTAACCAAAGGTTCAACCGTTTCAGGGTAATTCAGGGCGAGAAGTATGTTTTCTTTCTCATCTGATTTTCCGGCAACGGTATCTTCATTTTCCAACTGTGCAATTTTTTCAGCACTTGAAGTGGAAGTGAAGGAAGAAAGCGTACAAGAAACGAGAATCAGTAAAATGCTTCCGTTCAGAACGTGTTCATTGAGTAAACGAATGGGTTCACCTGCCTCGGTTTCCGAAATGATAATGTTATATCCGACCATCACAGCTGCCAGCGTTGCGGCTGCGGAAGCGACACTTAATCCGAAGATTAGTTTTCCTTCGTCTTTCGTCAGACGAAATGTTTTTCGTGTTGCAACCGCTGCAATGTATTTTCCGGCAAATGATGCAAACAACATAACAGCTGCTACCATGATGGTTTCCCAACTGCTGATGAAAACTTTGAAGTCAATCAACATCCCGACACTGATAAGGAAAAAAGGAATAAATATGGCATTTCCTACAAATTCAACTCTGTTCATCAAGGTTGAGGTGTGAGGAATCAGTCGGTTGAGTGCCAAACCGGCAAGGAAAGCACCAATGATGGCTTCCACGCCAGCTACTTCGGCAAGAAGTGCAGCCAGGTAAATCATCACCAAGACGAAAATATATTGTGATATTTTATCGTCTACTTTCTTGAAAAACCATCGGGCAATAATTGGGAAAACCAATAAAACTACTAATCCGAATGCAAATATGGATACAGACATTTTGATCCAGAATTCTTTTCCCACTTCGCCTTGCGCCATTCCCACACAAGCCGCAAGTACGAGTAGGGCAAGTATATCTGTAATCATCGTTCCGCCGACGGTAATATTGACCGCACGATTTTTGGCAACGCCGAGTTTGCTGATGATAGGGTAAGCAATGAGTGTGTGTGAAGAAAATAAACTCGCAAATAGGAAACTGGTGAGTTGTGAAAATCCTAGGAGATAATATGCTCCTAAATATCCCAGCACGAGCGGAACAAGAAAAGTATAGATTCCAAAAGTCAAACTTTTCCATTTATTTTTTTTAAAATCGCCCATGTCGATTTCGAGTCCGGCGAGGAACATAATGTAAAGTAGTCCTGTTGTTCCGGTTACTACAATGCTGCTGTCACGTGCCAGGATATTGAATCCGTTTGGGCCGATTACTGCCCCGGCGATTATGAGTCCCAGTAAATGTGGAACTTTAATTTTATTCAGCAAAAGTGGGGCGAAAAGTATAATAATGAGAACCAGCAGGAATTTTAATACCGGGTCTGCAATAGGTAGACTAAGGTCGTGAATATTCAGTAAAAGCATGAATCAAATTTGGTGTGTTGGTTAATTTTTTGGATTAAGTCGACTCAGTTCCAGGTTGAAAACAGCGGTGCATTTATCATCAATTGTGATGGTTCTTTTCCCGGATATTTTATCGGAATTTATTTGGTCGAGGTTAACATTCATGACTGCTTGCCTAGTTGACAAGGAATCGGTTTTAAAAGTCAAGCGAATTCCATTTGGCGAATAGTTTGCCTGATAAGTTCTTATAATTTCGTTTTTATTGTTTAGTACACGGGCATGGAGTCCGGTTGAGTCCTGGTCAAAAACCCAAATATCTACTCTTTGATCGCCAATCACATAATCAGAGCAATTGGATTCTATACATAGCGTTTTGCTGTTCCACCTTCCAGCGATACTATCGGGCCAGATTTGGTATGCAAGTGAATCCATAGTGGATTGTATACTGTCTTTGAATTTTAAAAGTGAAAGGTATTCGGTTTCTTTTTCGGCAAAACTGTTTTCTCTCTGAATCAGTGCGCTTTCACGCAACAAAAGGTCTTCTTCTTTTGTGCAATCATTGCAGCTAATGAGAAATCCAAGGATAATGAAACTTACGGTGATAGTTTTAGTCATGAATTTTTTTGATTTCAATATACAAATTCAAAAGTACGTAAGAAGAATGAGACTTGTTAAAAAAATAAAAGCTGCCCCAAAAGGAGCAGCTTAAAATTAAATTCTATTAAATGAGATTAGTTTACATCCCAGAATAATTTAGTTGATTGTTCATCACCACCAATGGCTGAAGATGCTTGATCATAGTTATCAGGATTGATAGTTCTTTCTGAAATAGGATATGTATAACGATGAGGAGCAGGCATGTTCTCAAATCCTGAAACATGCATAGCTGGGTAATCAAGCTTACGCCATACAGACCAACCTTCAAAAGCGTTATTATACATAGCTAACCAAAACTGACGAGCGATCTTTTCTTTCCAGCTACCGGGAGCAGTTGCGTAAGCAACGTCAGGAGAAGCTAAATAAGCTGTAATATCTGCATCAGAAACACCCCAGAATTCCAATGATGCTCTTACGCCATTGGTATAGTGAGTGTCTGCGCTACCAACTCCAAAACCTCTTTCAGCAGCTTC
Source organism: Moheibacter sp. (assembly GCF_049672845.1). Classification (NCBI taxonomy): domain Bacteria; kingdom Pseudomonadati; phylum Bacteroidota; class Flavobacteriia; order Flavobacteriales; family Weeksellaceae; genus Moheibacter; species Moheibacter sp. The sequence continues at coordinate 228,664 of NZ_JBATWT010000005.1, read as the reverse complement.
GGCAAGTAAGAAACTTACTTCTGCGTAGTCCATAAGAGTTCCGGGGAAAGTTGGGTCGTGAAGTACTTCACCTACTTGAGAAGAATTAGCAAAAGTGTTTCCTTCTGCGCCATAAGGTCCACCAACAAACACGCCAGCACCCATATTTTCTTTGAAATAAATAGGTCTTCTTGGGTCATTAAGATCGTTCATAATGTCGATTACAGTATTGGCTCCCACAAAGTCTTGACGTCCACTCAAAACCAGATCTTCCCAAAGTGGGTTAGTGTTGGGCTGAGTAGAGAAATATGGTAAAGTAAAGTTGTCTGCATTTGATGTGAATACCCCTGCACTTACCGCTTGTGAAACAGCCGCAGATGCTGCTGCAGCATCTACATCAGCTAAACGCATTGCGATTTTCAATTTTACAGAAGCTGCAAACTTTTTCCATTGTGCAACATCACCACCATAGATGTTATCGCCCTCAAATCCATTACCTGAAGTATCCATAGCCGCAATTGAAGCAGAAATTCTACTCAATAAATCGTTGTAGATAGTGCGAGCATCGTCAAAAGCGGGCGCTGTGTTTTCCAATCCTTGAAAAGCTTCACTATACGGAATGTTTCCAAAGGTGTCAACCATTTGATGCCATACATAAACTTGAATTGCTTCAGCTATAGCTATCTGGTTATCTTTAGTAGCTTGTGAATAAGTACTGGAAGTTTCATAAGTAGCAACCTTTCTTTTCGCATCTTCTAAATCGTACAACACATTTGTGTACATTCTAGTCCAATGTTGCCCTGTAATATTACGTTCGTTAAGATTGTAATTTGACTCGTCAACATAGGTTGTCTGTGTCCAATATTGCCCCATAAATCTGGCGGCGTTTAAGTTCTGATTCGGTGTAATCATCTGGTCGAAAAGCGCTACGGTTGCAGCGTTAACCAGGAAATCTGCCGGGACATCTGAAGGTAGGGTAGGATCTTGATTTAATGATTCGTAATAATCATCTGAACAAGAAAAAATTGTCCCTAACAAACCAAATGCTATTATTAATTTTTTCATAAAATTTCTTTTTTAAAATTCGATTTTAATACTTGCACCAATTTCTCTGATTGTAGGGTATGCACCTGATTGATATCCCTGAATGTTACCTGCAGAAAGACCGGCTTCAGGGTCTGAGTACGGTACATTTTTATGAATGATCCATAAGTTTCTACCAATTGCAGATACTGTAAATTTCTTTACAAAAGTACTTTGGATTAATTTCTCAGGTAAATCATAAGATAATGTTACGTTTCTCAGTTTTACGAATGATGCATCATATACATGCGCAGCATTTGGAGTACTAGCATATCCCCAAGGGTTTGCATAATAATCAGTTCTTACGCGAACATCATTAGGCGTTCCGTCTTCTTTTACACCCGGTAAGATAATCCCACCTCCATCAGCTAATGTATTACGAACAGGATTTCCTAAATCATTTAAACCAACTGTGTTTGCATAAAGACCTGTAGCGTATCCGTACCAAGTATCAAGTGAAAATACATCACCTCCTTTTTGTACATCAATCAAGAAGCTTAATGTTAGTTCTTTGTATCGGAACATATTTCTCAAACCTCCTGTCCAGTCCGGATTAAAGTTACCGATGATTGCATCTGGGTCAGAAAGCAAATACTTACCATTTGCACCCACAACTTTATTTCCATTTTCGTCATATACATAATCGGTACCACGAAGAACACCTAGTTGCTCACCAACATATCCCCCGATTGATAAACCGCCTTGTACGTTTGCTAATTGATAGTATTCAACGTTTAATGATTCAAGTTCGTTGTCGTTTTTAGCGAAGTTAGCTACAATGTTCCATTCAAAATCATTTGAACGAATTGGGGTTAATCTTAAGCTAGCCTCAATACCTTTGTTGCGGATATCCCCTACGTTAGTCACATACAATGGGAAACCTGAAGCAGGGTCACCTGAAGTTCTTGTAATAAGGTCATATGTTTTGGTGTTGTAATAGTTCACCTCAAATGAAACTCTGTTTTTAAACATTGCCATCTCCAAACCAAATTCTACACCTTTTGTTCTTTCAGGTTTTAAATCTGGATTTCCAAAAGCTGCTGGGTTTGTAGAAGATGGGAAGTTATTAAATGGAGCGTTAATCTCGTAGCTTAAAGTAGTGTTGTAAGGATCTGTATCGTTACCTACTTCTGCATAGTTTGCACGGATTTTACCGAAGGACAACCATCCAGCATCAACTACTTCAGAGAACAAGAAACTTGCACTTGCAGAAGGGTACCAATAACGGTTATTTTCTTTTGGTAAAGCAGAGGAACGGTCAGTTCTGATCGAACCTTCAAGGAATACCATGTTATATAGACCTAAACTAGCTCTGGCATATTCACCGTCAACTTTTTTAGTATAAATAGTTTGGGCCATATCAGCTGCAGTAAGAGCGTTGATAGAGTTATTCAAACTATAAATACCCGGAATTGCCAAACCACCATTTGTTCTTGCTGCAAAAGAGTTCAATTGATTCACACGCAAGTTCCATCCCACGTTACCTTCAAGATTTATATTTTCAGACAAATCTTTATTGAAAGATAAAATCAAATCGTAGTTATTTTCACCTACATCAATAGTGTTCATAAAATATTCAGATACTTTACCAACTGTACCTTCTGCAATACGTTCTTCTCTCAACTCATTGTAGTTGTCAAAAGTAAAACGTCCCATGGCAGTTAACCAATCTGTAAGCTTGTATTCTACTGCAGCCATTCCTGTGTAACGATCTCTCTCGTCATTTTGGAAGTTCTGATAACGTGAGAAATAGTAGTTGTCTGAGTATGCCGGTCTTGTGTCATTCCAAGCATTTGCATTCCATGAAATGTTTTCTCCTGTAAGGAAATAAGCATCTTTTAGTTTCTGCATATCTGCTGCTACGTTCCACCACTGACGGAAAGACTGCATTGGGTTTAATCCGTCATATCCTGTTCCGTAACGACCAATCGCTTTATTGTTAGTATAAATAACACTTGTTGAAACACGTAATTTTTCAGTAAAATCATATGCTCCGCTAAAATCAAGTGTATTTCTTTTCAAAGAAGAATTATCTAGATTTCCTTCGTGTAATGAATTGGTAAATCCAAATCGGAAAGAACCCTGGTCATTACCACCTGAAAAAGCAGCAGAATTCACAAATGTTGTAGAAGTCTTCCAAATATAGTTAGGGTCATTTTTTGCAGCTACCCAAGGAGTTGCTTGCAAATAGGTTGGTAACTGAGGAAAGAAAGATTCCCAGTTGTAAACCAATAAATTTGGATCAAAAGCAGCTCCGTAAGAAGCATCATTATAAGTATTTACGGTAATGTCATCAATACCGTCTCCGTTGATGTCTCCCATGACAAAAGTATCATCAAAAGTTCCCATATATCCTCCTCCGTATTCTTTCTGGTATTTAGGCAATGTTTCTTTATCTGCAGTACCTACAGTGAAACTCGAATTAATTTCAACACCAATTTTGTTGCTCTTCTTACCTTTTTTGGTAGTAATCATAATAACACCTTGCGCTCCTCTTGAACCATAAAGCGCAGTTGCAGCAGCACCTTTCAGAACGTTGACAGATTCAATATCATTTGGGTTGATGTCAGAAGCAGCATTACCATAGTCATATCCACCCCTACCTGTAGTTTGATCAGCGGTATTATATGTACTATTATTCATTGGAATACCATCGATTACGACCAAAGCCTGGTTGTTTCCTGTTAAAGATTTAGTACCACGGATAACCATGTTTGTAGAACCACCCATTGTTCCGGAAGATTTAACATCTAAACCGGCAACTTCACCTGATAATGCATCCGCAAAGTTTTGAACCGGAACAGCAGATAAAGTTTCTCCGCTTACTTCTTGGGTCGCATAACCCAAAGATTTCTTTTCTCTAGTAATACCAAGCGCAGTTACTACCGCACCTTCAAGTTCAATTGCACCGCTTTGTCTCAGAGATGCATTGTACACATCACTTGCGCCTACTGTTACTGTTACTACATTCATGCCCAGTGACTCTATGGTGAGAACATCACCCTCGTTTGCCTGAATGGAATAATTACCATCTGAATCGGTGTACACTTCTTCTCCTGAAGAGGATGTTACTGTAACATCAGGAAGAGTGAAACCGTCTGCATCAGTTACAGTACCTGTAACTGTTTTTTCTTGCGCCATCAGAATTCCTCCGAAAAGGATTCCGAATAGCACAAGCAAACTTCTTAACTTTGTACTCATTTGTTAAAGAATTTAATGTTTTATAAAACAAATTTAATATAAATTTAACGAGCGAACCAAAAAAGTATTGGGTTAATTAGAGAGATATTTGAAAAAAAATTGAAATGATAAACCAATTTTTTCTTGAAAAATTAGAAGCCGGATGCGACGAAGCAGGCAGAGGTTGCCTTGCCGGCCCTGTATTTGCAGCTGCGGTAATATTGAACTATGATTTTGAAAATGAATTAATTACGGACTCTAAGCAAATTTCAGATAAAGTCCGAAGAGAACTAAGGCCTGTCATCGAATCCTCTGCCATCGCTTGGTCAGTCGCACGAGTTGATCCCGATAAGATTGATGAGATCAACATTCTAAATGCCAGTATCCTTGCTATGCATCTTGCACTTGACGGATTAAATATTTCTCCCGAACATATTGCTGTAGATGGAAACCGCTTTAAAAAATACAAAGAGATTCCACATACTTGTGTGGTAAAAGGCGATGCGAAATTCCGGAATATTGCTGCGGCATCTATTCTGGCCAAAACGTATCGGGACGAATACATGGAGCAACTTCATCAGGAAATCCCTCATTACAATTGGCATAAAAACAAAGGATATCCGACGGCAGAACACCGCAAAGGCATTGAAGTCTATGGTTCTTGCATTCACCACAGAAAGACATTTCGCTTGCTACCGACTCAGATTGAACTAAATTTGTAAACTAAATCCGGACTTCAGCCGGAACTAAAATTTCGTAATTACCGTTGTTTCGGATTACGTCCCGCACGATACTCGAACTGATGTATGATTTTCCGGAGGAAGTTAAAAGGAAAACAGTTTCGATGTGTTTCTGCGTAATCGCACGATTGGTATGCGCAATTGCTTTCTCAAACTCAAAATCCGCCGGATTCCGAAGTCCTCTCAAAATAAAGGAAGCGCCCATTTTTTTACAATAATCCACAGTCAGTCCTTCATAAACATCCACGGTTATATTGGGAAAGCGTTTCAATGATTCTTCCAGCCATTTTTTGCGTTGTTCCAGTGAAAACATATAATTTTTCTGCGCATTTTGTCCGATGGCCACTATGATTTTGTCGAAAAGAGGCGCAGCTCTTTCAATTATATCAAGATGTCCGAGTGTAATCGGGTCAAAAGATCCGGGAAAAACGGCTATTCGTTCCATAAGTTTTTTCTGTTTAGTGCGATTTGGATTTCGCTGTCAAATAAATCTTCGAGTGCCAATCCGGCAAAATGAGCTTGTTGCGGGAAAATACTGGCCGGCGAAAATCCAGGTAAAGTATTCATTTCCAAAAAATGCGGAATTCCGTTTACGATGATGAATTCAGACCTGGAAATTCCGGTCATTTGTAAACTTTCATAAGCCCGCGCAGCAATTTCTTCTACTTTTTTATAAGTTTCATCTTCAATTCTTGCCGGGGTGATTTCTTCAGAAGCGCCTTCATATTTGGCTTCGTAATCAAAAAATTCATTGTGACTGACGATTTCTGTAATTCCTACCACTTTGGTTTGGCCATTGTATCTGATAACACCGACCGAAACTTCGGTTCCGTCAAGGAATGATTCAACCAAAACTTCCGGATCTTCTCTGAAAGCCTTTTCAAGCGCCGGCCGGAATTCATTCATCGACTTAACTTTTGAAATCCCGAGGCTCGAACCGGATTGATTGGGTTTTACAAAACAAGGCAAACCTACTTTTTCAATGATTTGGTTTATGTCATAAGCTAAATCACGGTGAATATAACTCGACTTTGCGTGTGGAATTCCGTATTTTTCCAATACGGCAATACAATCTTTTTTGTTGAAAGTCAATGCGGCCTGATAAAAATTACAGCCGGTATAAGGCATCCCGATCAGCTCCCAATAAGCTTGCATATACCCGTCTTCGCCAGGCGTCCCGTGGATGATATTTACTACACAGTCAAACTGGTGTTTTTCGCCATTTCTTTCAAAACTGAAATCTTTTTTATCAATGGGGAGTTTTTCACCATCAATTTCTGCATACCATCCTTCTTTGAGAATCCGTACACGTACTTTATTGTATTTTTCAGGATTCAGACTCTGAAAAACAAGTTCGCAACTTTTCAGTGAAACGATATATTCGTCCGAATATCCGCCGGCTACAACCGCTACATTCAACATAGAATTAGAATTATAATTCAAAGATAAGAGGAAAATGGAGAAAATAAAGCCGGAACAATTTTTTCTACCGTAAAAACGTTCAGTTCAAAGACACAAAAAAAATATGTAAGTTTGTGGCTGGAATTTGTATTTGAAATCCAGTTGGTTTTTAAACAAATCTAATTTAAAATATAAGCGCGTGAAATTCTTCAAAGCATTTACCAAATGGCAATTTTGGGCAAGTATCCTCCTGATGGGAGTTGCGTGTTTCGGTTTGTACCATTTTACTTTCAAAGTCTGGTTGTCGGCTTATACCAACCACAATGAAGAAATTACAATCCCCGATTTGTCGGCGATGAACATTAATCAGGCAATGAAAACACTTGACAGTCTGGAATTAAGTTATGAAATCGACAGCGTGAAATTTGATTCAACCAAAATGCCTTTGGCAGTTCTTGATTTTTATCCGGGAAAAGGATTTAAAGTAAAAGAAGGAAGAAGAATTTTTATCAAATCCAATCCAAAAGGCTGGCGCCCAACTTCGTTACCCGATATCATCGGAAAATCCAAAAGACTTGCTTTTACACAACTTAAACTTGCCGGACTGGAAGTAGGCGATACGATTTATGAGCCGGACATCGCTAAAGATGCAGTTTTGCGTGTGATGTTTCAAGGGAAACAAATTTCAAAAGACACCGAACTTCCAAGGTTTACAAAAGTGGATCTGGTACTTGGGAAAGGACTTGAATACGGTGTGGATATGTCCAATTTAATCGGAATGACGCTCGAACAAGGACGTTCTTCTGTAATGGCCAACCGTTTTGAAGTCGGTAGGTTAAATGTAGAAGGACCGGTGAGCGATAGTTCACTTCTGAGAATTTTTTATCAGTACCCTTTGCCGGGCGATAATTACGACCAGGGACTGCCGGTTGATTTGTGGCTTTCCGAAAAAGATCCGCGTGAACTTGCTCCACGTGTAAAAGAACTGGACAGACAATACCGAAATTTTGACAATGATTCCATTGCAGCTGCCAGATATGCAGAAGATCTGAAACTTCAGGAAAGAGCATTGGAAAAGACCGATGGTAATTCGCCTGATGTGCCGGCAACACCTCCCAATAAAGAAGTGGAACAACCCGACGGAGTAGAAATAGACTAAATGCCTTTAAGCGAACAAGAAAATCCAAATCAGGAATGGTTTGAGCAACATACTTTCAAGGCCGATAAAGGCCAGGAGCCGTTGCGAGTGGATAAATTTCTTATGAATTTCATCCATGAAACAACCCGAAATAAAATTCAGCAAGCCGCAGACGATGGCCGTATTTGGGTAAACGGAAATCCGGTAAAATCCAACTATAAAGTAAAGCCGGATGATGAAGTAAAAGTTGTATTGGACGAGCCACCGCGTGTAATCGAAATTATCGCGGAAGATATCCCAATTCATGTAGTTTATGAAGATGATTCTGTAGTGGTCATCAACAAAGAAGCCGGAATGGTGGTTCATCCCGGACACGGGAATTACAAAGGAACACTGGTCAATGCTTTGAAATTTCATTTCGATAATTTACCATCGATGTCAGCCGAGCTGGAACGTCCCGGATTGGTACACAGAATCGATAAAGATACAAGCGGACTTTTGGTCATTGCGAAAACCGATCAGGCCATGCAAAGTCTGACTTCGCAGTTCAAAGCCCGAACTACAGACAGACTTTACGATGCTTTGGTCTGGGGAAGTCTGGAAGAAGAAATCGGAACAATTGAAGGGCACATTGGACGTCATTTAAAAGACCGTCTCCAAATGGCGGTTTTTGAAGATGGGAGTCAGGGAAAACCTGCACTGACACGATACAAAGTCATCGAGCAGTTTCGTTATGTGACTTTTGTGGAATGCAAACTGGAAACGGGTCGGACACATCAGATCCGTGCGCATTTTAAACATATCGGACATCCGCTTTTCAATGACGAACGCTACGGCGGAAATGCAGTTTTAAAAGGAACGACTTTTACCCGCTATAAACAATTTGTGGAGAATTGTTTTAAAATTTGTCCGCGTCAGGCATTGCACGCCAAAACACTAGGTTTTGACCATCCGGTTACCGGCGAACGAATGTTTTTCCAAGCGCCACTACCAAATGATATGGTGGAATTATTGGAAAAATGGCGTCATTATACGCAGTATTCCCGAGAAGAAACGCAAGATTAATCACATTAGAACATAAAAAAATCCGGAAATTAAGTTTTTCCGGATTTTAGAGCCTGTTTAAATTTGTATTATAAAAATGTTTATAGATTATTTTTGAGGTAGAACAAGGTAAATTTCTAAAGGATAGCAGAGCTATCGTTTAGAAATTTAACGCAGTAATAGCCAAAAAGAAGCATAAACAAATTATTAGGTAAATTTTATACAGGCTCTTAGGTTTATGCTGGATTCATACGGCTTCGGAGTTCGTTTTCGAGTGAAATTGAATTCGGAAACAAAATATTATTTTCCAGATGAATGTGTTTATGCAGATCGTTTTCAAAATCCTGAAGCATTGCAAACGTGACTCTGTACGTATTGCAAGCATCTGCCGGAGGCGTGAATTCGTCTGATTTTTCTCCGATTTTTCTGAATCTTTCGCCTTCGATGGTGTGTTCGTGTTTCATCATATTAACCGGATTTTCTACCGTTCCGAATGGTGGGAATTCAAAATTTGAACCTCGCAGTTTCATTTTTACCAGATTTCTGATAAACGGAAAAAGAATGAGTTCTTCCTTTTTCATATGTGCAGCTAGATCTTTGGCCGATTCGTCAAATAGTTCCCGTATTTCAAATAATTCAGGATGACGTTCGCCATGAACTTTACAAAGTTTCTCTAGAAATGCCTGAATGATTGGTGTTTTTTCTTCAACGTAACGATGATGCGTTTTTTCTACATAATCCGCTAGCAAATCGAGCGCCCAGGATTTGAAATCAATAGAACCGTTGTTGTCTCCGGGTAGATTTTCAATTTCTGAAAAAATTTCATCCGGATTTAAATTTTTCGCTTCGCAGGCTTCGTTGACTGTTCTTCCGCCTTTGCAGCAAAAGTCAATACCATGTTTTTTAAATATCGCAGCAGTTCTGAAATCTTCTGCAACTATTTCTCCTATGTGTTTTGATTTGATTTCCATAATTTTTATTTTTTAAGTGAAAGAATATATTTAACCATCTGACGAGCGTTTTCTTTGTTAACGCCAGGGTGCGCCGTCATTGGGATATCACCCCAAACGCCTTTCCCTCCGTCAATGATTTTATCGGCCAGATAATCAATATCGCTCTCTGTGTATTTATGGGCGACGTCTTCATAGCTCGGCCCGATGAGTTTTGAATTTGTAGTGTGGCAGGAAAGACAATCGGAAGATTCGATCAGCGCCAGACCACGTACTGCCGGATTCTCCTTTGGCTTTTCTTCGGGATTTGCTTCTTTAAATTCCTCATATTCCCTGGTCATTTGGTCATAGTCAACCACGGTTTCAAAAGGATCGGGTTCTTCTTCTTTGGATGAACAAGAAAAAGCAGAAAATAATACAAGGGCTGTAAGGATTAATTTTTTCATATCGTTAATTTTAGGATTTTAATTATATAATTGTTTTTTAATTTCTTGTGTAATTCCTTCTGTATCAACCGTTAGCCCTTCTTTTTGATAAGCCAGTACGCCTGATTCAGAAAAGACACTGATGATGTTGGAATGCGAAAAATCAATAGGGGAAATCTGTTTGTATTTCACCGAAAGGACATTGGCAAACTCTCTCGTATCGGCTTCATTTGCACGGATGAAAAGCCATTGTTCACCTAAAAATTTATTGTGGCCCAAATAGGTTTTCATGGTTTCGGGCGTGTCATGTTCAGGGTCAATCGAAACCAATACAAATCTAATTTTTTCAGGATCATATTCCCCGATGTTTCTTTCAATGTCGCGCATTTCGGCGGTCAGTCGCGGGCAGGCTGTTTTACAATTTGTATAAATCATCACCATTACCAAAGTTTTTCCTTTGAGTTCGTGGAGTTTAAATTTGTTTCCGAATTGATTTTCCCAGGTAGAATTCAACTGGAAAATTGATTGGGCATCCATTTCTTCTTTTTCACTGCAAGCAGTAAATCCGAAAAGAACAATGAATATTAGGAGTAGTTTTTTCATAATTAATTGATTAATAATCTTTGACACAACGAAATCCCAGATTGTTCACGGTGTAATTGGCTTTAAGGCTGCCTCGCATCGCAAAGCGGATAAAAGCTGCATAATTTTTCAAATCATCGGTGGTCACCGCAGCACCCGAACAGAAAAGGTTGTCATTTGTCGTTTGGTCTTTTCGCGATTCTCCGGTAATCATCACCGAATTAAAATCATCGGTCCATTCCCAAATCATTCCGTAGAGGTTGTGAATACCATAATAATTTGCATCATCTTGTCCCACTGCGTTGCGGTAATTTTTTTTGTTTTGATAAGATTTCAGGATGAAATCTGTAAATTCCGGTTTTTCAGAAGCGTCTTTTGAAGTCCGGTCTGCAATGGCGGCAAATTCCCACTCATCCACAGTCGGTAATCTCTTTCCCACACTTTCTGCATAAGCCTTTGCGGCAAACCAGGAAATATTGGTTACGGGTGCGTCGGGGCTCACGTCAGCTGGCGGCTGAAAATCACTGATCCAGTTTTGCAGATAAGAATTGTCTGCATACAGCGCCGGGATTTTACTTTTCGTCCATTGAGGATTGGCCTTCAGAAATTTTAAATATTCTGAAACAGTAACCGGTGTTTCATCCATTTGGAAAGAGGCAACTTCAACAATTCTTCCCGAATCTTTTCCGATGAATGCCGTGTAGGTTCCGCCTTCTATTTCAACCATTTTTTTCTGAATGCTGACAGGATTCAGTTGAACCGGAACCGCAGATGCATTGGTTGTTTCCCTGCTCTGGAAACAAGATGTGATAAAAATAAAAATTATAAAAATAAATGAAAAAGGTCGCATCGTTTTACTGTTTTTAATCCTCAATGAACAAAAAGTTTTATCTTAATTATTTTTGATAAATACATTAGGGTTTTCTTCTCCTGTGGCCTTGAGAATTCCCAAAGCACCTTTGTGAAAAGCTCTGAAAATCGCATGATCCACCAAAACATAGTCGCCGGGCACATCTACTTTAAATTCCAAAATCACGGCTCCACCAGCAGGAATAGAAGTTGTCTGAACACTTTCGTTGATCTGGCTTCCGCCTTCCACATAAACACGGTCAAATATCTCCCCGATTACGTGAAAAGAAGAAGTAAGATTGGGACCTCCGTTTCCAACAAAGAGTCGTACGGTTTCCCCGGCATTTACCTTGAGTTCGTTTTCTCCGAGCAAAGCGCCTGTGTTTCCGTTGAATACTACATAGTCTGGGGTTTCAGCAATTGCTTTGTCAATGTCAAATTCCTGTAGTCCTTTTTCTCCAAAACTTCCTTTTGTGTAAAAATCTCCCTGCATGATGTAAAATTCTTTATCGACTTTTGAAAGTCCGCCTTCGGGTTCAATCAAAATCAATCCGTACATACCGTTTGCAATGTGCATTCCTACGGGTGCAGTAGCACAGTGGTACACATACAAACCGGGATTCAACGCTTTGAAAGTAAAGACCGCTTCTTTACCAGGGGCTACAAATGTAGCTTCGGCTCCACCACCAGGTCCGTTGACTGCGTGAAGGTCAATGTTGTGCGGGAAATTGCTGTTTTCATTGTTTTTCAAATGAAGTTCAATTTCGTCACCGACTCTCGCACGGATGAAACTTCCCGGAACGGTTCCGTTAAACGTCCAGAAGTTGTATTCGGTGCCATTGGCAAGTTCTCCTGTTTTCTCAATAGTCTCAAGGTGGACAATTACCTTTTTGGCTTTTCGTCTTCCGACGGGTTCCGGCACGAATGGCGGCGCCACATCGGGATGGGTCTCAATAGTTCCGTCTGTTTTGATGGTTTCGGCATAAAGTTCTCCATTTTTGGATTTGTTCGGAGAATTGTCTTTGCAGGAAACAACTGCAATCATAATTGCCAGCACTGAAAGAGTGGTTGAAAGTTTCATATTGTTTGATTTTAATTTTTTGACTTTATCTGATTGAAACTGAAGAATTCCAAAAGCCAGCAAAAGCACCAACTTCAATAATTCAGCGTATATAAAATAATCATGAAGATTCGTCGGTGGAATCGGTTTCCCGGCCGAAAGTAAGTCCGCTCTCGCATCCAAAACCGGCAGCATCCAGAATTTTTGTGCCAGAACAATTATTGCAATGATTCCGAACGTTATGAATTCTGCTTTCGTATGAAGTTTTCTTCCTTTCAGAAGCATAAATGAAATCAGAATTACTAGTCCTAATTGCAGATTGGTGGAAATGCCGAACATGATTTTACCAAGTTCAAGTGCAACGGGAAGTGTAATGCCCGGGACCTGAAACTTCAGAGGGGTTTCCAGAAAGCTTACGGATATGAATATCCCGAGCCAAAAGAAAACGGCTGATAAAATGAACGGATTTTTAGTATTAATTTTCATGACTTGTTATTTAAGATAAAAATACCTTTATGTCCTTTATTGATTTAATTTTTTTTATTTCTTCAAAAATGTAAGGTTCAAATCGAGACTGTCCACAAACATTGAAACGACCGACTCTTCCAGCATATGCCTGATTTCACTTCTGATGGAACTGAATTGGTGGTGGATGGGGCAGGGGTGTTGGGAAGAGCATTCCTTGAGCCCCAGTCCGCAACCTTTAAACAATTGTTCTCCATCGATTTCCCGGACTATGTCGGCAAGTGAAATATTTCTATGCTCGTCATCCATATAAAATCCTCCGTTGGGTCCTTTGGCAGATTGTACAAATCCTTTTCTTCTCAAATCCTGAAGTATTTTTGCGATGAAATATTCAGGAGATTCAATGCCTGCCGCAATTTCCTTGATGCCCACCCGGTCTCCTTTATTGGATTGCTGTGCAATGTATATCATTGCTCGGATGGCATATTCACAGGTTTTTGACAGTAACATATCGTTTCATTTTTACACTACAAAACTATACATATTTATTTAATAAAAGATAAAAAACTCTTTTATTTTTTTATGAATAATATCAGTTTGATTTTTTCTAAAAACAGAGTATTTTGGTAAAGTAGAAATTTCGCATATATATAAATGGCAAAAAGCTTTTTTTTCGTAATTTCGCAAATCCTAAATTTTTAGGAATTAATTGATAACGACGAGATAAGTACAAAATATTGTGCTTAAAATTTGCAGAGACCAAAATGAGCAAGAATTTTAAAGAATACAAGCAATTAGATTTAGTTCAGATCGCCAATGATGTTTTGGAAGATTGGAAGCAAAACCAAATTTTCGAAAAAAGTGTATCCACACGTGAAGGTCAGGAAAATTTTGTGTTCTACGAAGGACCGCCATCCGCAAACGGACTTCCGGGCATTCACCACGTGATGGCACGTGCAATCAAAGATATTTTCTGTCGTTACCAAACCCTGAAAGGAAAACAAGTACACCGCAAAGCCGGTTGGGATACACACGGTCTTCCGGTAGAATTGGGTGTGGAAAAAGAATTGGGAATCACGAAAGAAGACATCGGAAAGAAAATTTCAATTGAAGACTATAACAAAGCCTGTCGCGAAGCGGTCATGCGCTATACCGATGTTTGGAATGACCTGACCGAAAAAATGGGCTATTGGGTGGATTTAAAAGATCCTTACATCACTTACGAACCCAAATACATGGAGTCGGTTTGGTGGTTGTTGAAGCAGATCTATGACAAAGATTTGTTGTACAAAGGCTACACGATTCAGCCGTATTCGCCCAAAGCCGGAACCGGACTTTCTTCCCACGAACTGAACATGCCGGGAACGTATCGTGATGTGACCGACACCACGATTGTAGCACAGTTTAAAGCAAAAAAAGACTCTTCCGATTTTTTGAAAGGCATAGAAGGAAATGTGTATTTCCTCGCTTGGACGACAACTCCTTGGACATTACCATCGAACACCGCTTTGACCGTCGGGCCGAAAATCGAATATGTTTTGGTCGAAACTTTTAACCAATATACATTCCGACCACAGAAAGTGATTTTAGCTAAACCTTTGTTGAATTCGGTTTTTGGTAAAAATTATTTCGAAACCAATGAAGAATCCGATTTTGAAAATTTCAAAGAAGGAGATAAGCAAATTCCATACAGAATACTTGAAACCTTCAAAGGCTCTGATTTGGTTGGAATCAAGTACGAACAATTATTGCCTTGGGCGTTGCCGTACGAAGATGCGGACAAAGCATTTCAAGTAATCGACGGCGATTTCGTGACCACCGAAGACGGTACCGGAATCGTTCATACCGCACCGACTTTTGGGGCAGATGACGCCAAAGTGGCCAAAGAACACGGCGTTCCGCCGATGTTGGTTTTGGATGAAAATCAAAATCCCGTTCCTTTGGTGGATTTACAAGGAAAATTTATAGAAGAATTGCCCGAAGGATTTGGTGGGAAATATGTAAAAAATGAATATTATAACGACGGAGAAGCACCCGAACGTTCGGTGGATGTGGAAATCGCCATTCAACTAAAGGAAGAAAACAAAGCTTTTAAAGTCGAAAAATACAAACACAGTTATCCGCATTGCTGGCGTACCGACAAACCGATTTTGTATTATCCGCTGGACTCTTGGTTTATCAAAATTACATCAGTTCGGGAGCGAATGGCGGAATTGAATAAATCCATCAATTGGAAACCGAAATCAACCGGTGAAGGCCGTTTCGGGAATTGGTTGGAAAATGCAAACGACTGGAATTTATCGCGTTCCCGATATTGGGGAATTCCTTTGCCTATCTGGCGTACTGACCCTTCGACAAGCTCAGGGCAAGTCGAAGAAATTATCATCGGTTCGGTAGAAGAATTGATGAATGAAATACAAAAATCAATTGATGCAGGATGGATGACGAAAAATCCGTTTGAAGGATTTGAAATCGGAAATATGTCCGAAGAAAATTATGCAAAAGTTGATTTGCATAAAAATATCGTAGACGAAATCATTTTGGTTTCCCCGTCCGGAAAACCGATGAAACGCGAGTCCGATCTGATTGACGTTTGGTTTGATTCGGGTGCGATGCCCTACAGCCAGTTTCACTATCCCTTCGAAAACAAAGAACTAATAGAAAAAGAAGGGGCTTTCCCCGCCGATTTTATCGCCGAAGGTGTAGATCAAACCCGCGGATGGTTTTATACTTTGCACGCCATCGGAACTTTGGTTTTTGACAGTGTAGCTTATAAAAACGTGGTTTCCAATGGATTGGTGCTCGATAAAAACGGACAAAAAATGTCCAAACGTTTGGGTAATGCCGTGGATCCGTTTGAAACATTGGCAACTTATGGCCCCGATGCCACGCGTTGGTATATGATTTCCAATGCGCAACCCTGGGAAAATTTGAAATTTGACATTGTGGGCGTCGACGAAGTTCGCCGTAAATTCTTCGGAACGCTTTATAATACCTATTCGTTCTTCGCGCTTTATGCCAATGTGGACGGATTTAATTATTCGGAAGAAGAAATTCCAGTGAGTGAAAGAGCGGAATTAGACCGTTGGATTTTGTCGGAACTGAATACATTGATCAAGAAAGTCGATGAATTCTATGCCGATTATGAACCGACCCGTGCGGCGCGCGCCATTCAAGAATTTGTGATCGATAATTTGAGTAATTGGCACGTACGTTTGAGCAGAAGACGTTTCTGGAAAGGTGAATATTCGAACGATAAAATTTCGGCTTATCAGACGCTTTATACCGTTTTGGAAAAAGTTGCGATTATGATTTCGCCAATCGCACCGTTTTTTGCCGAAAGATTGTACCATGATTTAAACAATGCTACCGGTAAAAACGAATTTGAGTCGGTGCATTTGGCTTACTTTCCGAAAGCCGATGAAAGCCTGATTGACAAAGAGCTTGAAATCAGAACGCAGTTGGCACAACAAGCGACCACGATGATTTTATCACTTCGAAAAGGAGCAGATATTAAGGTTCGTCAGCCATTGCAGAAAGTCATCATTCCGGTTTTGGACGATACGATGAAACTTCGCTTGGAGTCCGTTTCAGAATTGCTGAAACAAGAGGTAAATGTGAAAGAAATTGAACTTTTGACCAATGAAGAAGCTTCGCATTTGTTGGTGAAAAACATCAAACCAAATTTCAAAACTCTGGGTCCGAAATTCGGGAAAGATATGAAAGCGATTTCGGCGGCGACGGCGCAATTAAACAATGAAGACATCGTTAAATTGGAGTCCGAAGGGAAGATTTCTTTGGATTTGGGCGATAAAAAACTGGAATTGGAACTGGAAGATTTTGAAATTTCGACCAAAGACATTCCGGGTTGGACGGTGGCTTCCAACAATACGATGACCGTTGCGCTGGATTTGACTTTGACCGATGCGCTTCGTTCCGAAGGGGTTGCAAGAGAGTTGGTTAACCGAATTCAAAACCTCAGAAAAGAGAAGGATTTTGAACTTACGGACCGAATTAAAGTAATTGTTAAGAAAGATGAACAATTAGAAAACGCAATAATTCAAAATAAAGATTATATTTGTTCGGAGACGCTCACAGATGATTTGAAGATTCAGTCGGAAGTAGAGGGCGGTATCCAAATAGAGATAGATGATTTAGTAACCGAAATTTCGATTTCTAAAATTTAAAACTATGTCAACAACAGAAGAAAAAACAAGATATTCTGACGCAGAATTGGAAGAATTCCGTCAGATCATACAGGAAAAATTACAGAAAGCAGAGCGTGATTATGAGCTGATTAAAGAAACTTTTATGAACGGACTTGACAACGGAACGGACGATACATCGCCGACGTTTAAAGCCTTTGAAGAAGGTTCTGAAACGATGAGCAAAGAGCAGAATGCCCAGTTGGCAGCACGTCAGGAAAAATTCATTCGGGATTTGAAAAATGCATTGATCCGAATTGAAAACAAAACCTACGGAATCTGCCGTGTAACCGGAAAATTAATCAACAAAGAAAGATTGAAACTGGTTCCCCACGCGACTTTGAGCATCGAGGCCAAAAATATGCAACGCTAATCAGAGGTTTTGAAAAAAGTAGGAATCATAGTTCTGATTGTCTTACTGATTGATCAGATTTCCAAATTTTACATTAAAACCAATTTTCATCTGAACGAAGGTATTCATGTCTTTGGATGGGAATGGTTTCAGCTGAAGTTTGTAGAAAATCCCGGGATGGCTTATGGAGCTGAATTTGGCGGCCTGACCGGGAAAATGCTTTTGTCGGTTTTGCGGATTTTTCTCATTGCCGGTATCGGTTGGTACATTTGGAAGAATGTGAAGATTCACAACAATAATTATTTTAAAGTAGGGTTAGCACTCGTTTTTGCAGGCGCCATCGGCAATCTTGTGGACAGTCTTTTTTACGGAATGATTTTCGACACGGGGCTTACCTGGAATGCCGATCGTGGCGGTTGGGACGGCTATTCGGGAATTTCCGAAGCCAATTTCCAAGGGTATTCAGGATTTTTAAAAGGCTGTGTGGTGGATATGTTTTACTTTCCGCTGTTTGAATTTACCTGGCCGGATTGGGTTCCCGGAATAGGAGGAAAGCATTTTGAATTCTTTTCCTATATTTTCAATGTGGCTGATTCTTCTATTACCGTGGGCGGTGCAATTGTTCTGTTTTTCAGAAAGAGGGTATTCGGATAAAATAGTTTAATTTTGGTAGAAATTCAACTGCCGGATGCCTCATCATAAACTTAGGAAAGAAAAGAATTGTTTGAACTGCGGAACAATCGTTGAGCAAAGATTTTGTCCTAAATGCGGGCAGGAAAATTCCATCAACCGACCTTCTTTTCATTATCTTTTTTCGCATTTCGCAGAAGATTTTGTCCATTATGACAGTGGCTTCTGGAAAACCATGAAGACATTGACGCGCAAGCCGGGTAAAATTATTCGTGATTATCTGGATGGCAAACGGAAAACCTATGTTCCGCCTGTCAAACTCTACATTTTTGTGAGTTTTATTACCTTTTTTATTCCCTTTATTCTGCCTGATTTTGACCAATCAGAAAATGATTCCGGATTTATTTCAGAAACAACCAACAATGATTTTGAAGGAATAGAGGTGGCAGGGGTCAATAACATCAAAACAATTCAGCAGCTGGATTCGCTTCAGTCTGTATTGCCTGAAAATAAAAAGCTGACAGGTCTGGAATACGAGATTTATGCCCAGACTTTGAAGGCACTAGAGAGAGATGTGAACCCTGTTTTATCGGATTCTGCTGATGTGGGAAATTCGGCTTTGGGGATAGATGTGAGTGAAGATGATGGTAGGATTTTCAAAGAAAACCACAAAGGGTTCAATGTGGGGAAATATAAAAACATACAGTCCGTCGCGCAGTTTGATTCCATAGATAAATCATTGGCAAAAGAGGACAGAATGGGATGGGCTTCTAAAAAATTCTTTAAAAAACTGATTGAATTCCGGGAAAGAGAAGTGGAAAAAGGAGAAGAGGTTTCCAGCATCTTTATGGAAAAATTAAGCCATAATTTATCAAAAGTGCTCTTTATATACCTTCCGTTTTTCGCCTTTTTCCTATGGTTGTTTCACAGCAAAAAGAAGTGGCTTTATTATGACCATGGAATTTTCACGCTATATTACTTCTCATTTCTTTTGATGCTGATTACTTTCAACATTTTGATAAGTTGGATAATGACAAGTATTTCTCTTTTGGTTCCATCTTTGGCAAACATATTTACTCTGATTTCCTTGTTTGTAATTTTGTTTTCAGTTGGTTATGCGTTTTTCTACTTTTTCAGGGCACACAGCAGAGTTTATGGAGAAAACAAAGCGGTTTCAAGACTCAAAAGTTTTATGCTTTTTTGGATTAACTCGTTTTTCATTCTTCTGATTTTAATGGTATATACGCTTTTCACGTTTATGATGATTTGATATGAGTTTGAACCTTAAATCTTTATGCTCCGGTATTCTGGCAATGTTTTTTATTAATGTATTCTCACAGGATTATTCACCTATTGACACGGCCGATGAAGTTTTTCGTTCGGAATTGAAATCTAAATACGAAACGATTTTTAAGAATTTCAACATCAGGTTGAAATCGGAATATTCGGGAAAGAAAAAAAATGAACTTGTCAATGCGTTCGGTGGATTTCAGGAAGAATTTATTGAAGAAATAAATGATGGAAATTTTGTAAAAGACAGCCGTTTTCAAAAAATGCTTGATGGTATTGTGGCTGAACTGCAGGCTAAAAACCCTGAAATACCCAAAAACCTTCGGATTTTATTATCCAGATATCCAAATGTAAATGCTTACGCACTTCCAGACGGAACCTTGGTCATGAATATGGGTAGTTTTAAGTTTCTTGAAAATCAGGATCAGCTTGCTTCAATTATCTCTCATGAAATTGCACACAATGTGCTCCAACATGTTTTAAAAAGTCAGATTAAACAAATTGACGAAAATATAGCAGGGGAATATCGGTCAAAAATCAAAACCATCAAACAACGGCAATATGGCCAGTACCAACATGCCTTTGAACTCATGCAAAATCTTTTGTACGAAGAAGGAAGTATGAGGAGAACACATGAAAAAGAAGCAGATTCGCTTGGATTTAAATATTATCAGAACACTCGGTTTAAAAATGATGAGTTTGTAAACGCATTCAAACTCCTGCAACGTTACGATACTATAAAACCAACAGGTTTACACGTTGATGTTTATCGTAAATATTTTGATCTTCCTACTCAGAAATTTGATGAAACTTGGTTGGAAATGGAAGATTTTTCAAGATATGATTATTCTAAATTTGTAGAAAAAATCAATAAGGATTCGATTGCCTCACATCCTGAAGCTGTAGAAAGAATTGAGTTTCTGCAAAAGCACTTTCCTGAACTTTCATCGGTAGAGGATGCCAAGGTGGCAGGTGAGGAATTCAAAGAACTCCAAAAAATTGCGGAACTGGAAGAAGTTCCCAATATGTATTTTCTCAAACATTATGGATTGGCGATTTTTGTTACACTGCTCAAATTGGAGGAAGGCACTCATACGAAATACTACAAATATTGGCTTGGAAAGAATTTTGAAAAAATTTATGAAGCCCGAAAACAGTATCGACTCAACCGCTATCTGGATACAGTTAATCCGCAAGAGCAATCTGAAAGCTACCAGCAGTTTCTGAGTTTTATGTGGAATTTAAGTTTGGACGAACTGAAAAATATCGCCGAATTTTACGCTGAATCGGGTGTTTAGTAATTCAGTCTTTCCAGTCGAATTTGATCAAACTTACTTTTTTTATTGAATTCGCGAAGCAATATATAGCCTTCTTTGGCGGGAATTGGCTGAATGAAGAATTCATCTGATGACATAGGGATGATTTCCTGTTTGAACTCTCCGTTTATGATGGTGTTGATTCCCAAAACCCAGTTTCTGTCTCGTGTTTCATCATCTTTTTTATAATCACGGAAAAAGAAAACGACTCCAGAATTGTCTTTAATATATTGGTGAAACAAATAATCATTCTTTACAGCTTTGGTTTTGTCTTTCTCAATTACGAAATTCTCTTTGAAATTGCCGTTTCCGTCAAAATTAAACAGAACAAAATCCAGCGATTTGGTAGATGTATAATTGGAGTTTACGCCTTTGAATTTTTCGGCCAAATAGGAAAATGAGCCATCTTTCAAGATGTAAAATTTCATAGGCGATAAATAATAGCCTTTTTCTACCACACCATATTTATTGGCATTCAGATTGGAAGCAATTTCAGACCATGGGTAGTATTTATTGGAAATTTCCTTTCCGTTTTTATCCAGCGTGATGCTGTAAACACCCATATTTCTCTGCCAGTTGAAATCTTCTTTTGAATAAGGACTGTAATTTCCAACGATAAATATTTTATCACCAAAATAACGGATGTTGACGGTGTGGCTATAGGTTGAATTTTTATTTTCAAGTTCGTATTCAAACAATTTTTTACCCGTATCCATTGCCAGTCCCACCACTTTGAAACTGTCTATCCAGGTATCATTTGCAAAATGTGACAGTCCGCCGATGATCATACCATCGTTCATATTCAACACCCGGAAATCGTTCCAGTCTTTTCTTGTTCCATCCGGATTATAAACATAAGCCCACTTCAATTGTTTATCGGTTCCAAAAATTTTTAAATCTTTATCTTGATGTGCATTTTTTCGTTTTTTATTGTTTTCGGTAACAAAAAATCCGTTTAAATCTTTGTGGTTAAATGCGTAGGTAATATTGATGGATTCTGCTTTTCGATAATCTTTTTTCAATTTATCAGCCGTTACATTCAAATCCTGAAAAGTATCATTTTCATAGATGAATTCGTTTGATACTGTATTGTCATTCAGGGAAATGATTCTGTTGTAGGTCAGTAAAACCTCATATTTTCGAACAAAATATTTAGAGAAAATGATATGATCGCCCATAAATGTACAGTCGAAAAAATCAGATACTACACCATCAAAAAATTTCTCGTTATAGGTTCCGTTTGCAACTTTGTTGAGGTTTCGGTCGAGCAAAATATATTCAAACTGTTTGTTTTGCGCATCTTTTTTTCCTTGATCGAAAAAGTAAATATATCCGTAAAGATTATAATCGGAATCATAAAGTATGTCGGCATATACCATCTCGCCTTCTGCAAGGGTTTCAAGGTCACGCGTCTGAGCCGAAATAATACTTGAAATAAAAAAGACAAAGAAGACGGAAAGTAAAAATCTCATCAGATGTTAATTTTAAAACGCTGACAAATATAAGATTTAATGATTTGGATAGTAGTTACCTGCAAGATATCTTTGCCAAAAATCTGAAGATGGACGAGAAGTCACTTAAAAAAATATTTGACATTTTTTGTATAGCTGAATTCATCAGCTGTTTTTTACTTTTTTGCGTGGCAATGCCGGTAAAATATGGCATAGACCCAGAGACATGGCTGATGTTTCCCATTGGTTTGTTTCACGGAGTAGCATTTATGGGATATGTTTTGTTTGCATTTTTCGTAAAGAAAATTTACCGATGGGACGACGAAGAATTTGTTTTCATCCTGATGTTTGCATTTATTCCATTTGCAACTTGGCTTGTTCATCGCAAAATCAAAAGATTTGAACGGGAAAATCCTTCCTAAAAATTATTTCGAATTAACTTAGCAATTCAAAATTCAACATTAACAATCTAAATATCCAAAAATGCCAAGAGTTCTGACAGGAGTCCAAGCAACGGGAACCCCACATTTGGGAAATATTTTGGGAGCGATTTCGCCCGCTATTCAAATGGCAAATTCTTCCGATGATAAATCTTTTATTTTCATCGCAGACCTTCATGCTTTGACCCAAATCAAAGATCCTGAAATTCTGAAACAAAATACTTACGAAGTAGCTGCTTGCTGGCTTTCACTTGGATTGGATACAGAGAAAGCGATTTTTTACCGTCAGTCCGATGTGCCTCAGGTTTCTGAACTGATGTGGTATCTTTTGAACTATTTTCCTTTTCAGCGATTGACTTTGGCGCATTCCTTCAAAGACAAACAAGATTATCTTTCAGATGTGAATGCCGGATTGTTTACGTATCCGATTTTGATGGCGGCCGATATTTTATTGTACGATGCCGAATTGGTTCCGGTAGGAAAAGATCAATTGCAACACTTGGAAATTACCCGTGATGTAGCGGAAAGATTCAACCATCAAATGGGCGAAACCTTTGTATTGCCACAGGCAAAAATCAGCGAAGAAGTGATGATTGTTCCCGGAACGGATGGAAATAAAATGAGTAAATCCAGAAATAATTTCCTGAATATTTTCCTTCCCGAAAAAGAATTGAAAAAACAGGTAATGTCCATCCAGACCGATAGTACTCCTTTGGAAGAACCTAAAAACCCGGATACCGACAATGTTTTTGCTTTGTATAAATTGGTGGCAACGCCTGAACAAACCGAAGAAATGCGTCAGAATTACCTGAATGGCGGTTATGGTTATGGCCACGCAAAAAATGCTTTGCTGGAGGTTTTATTGGACAATTATGCGACAGCTCGTGCAAAATTCAACGAATTATTGAATGATAAATCTTCGCTCGACGCTTATTTGGACAATGGCGCCATTCGCGCATCGGTTGTGGCAGACGAAGTTTTGCGCCGTGTCAGAGGAAAATTAGGACTGAAGAATTAATGCAAATTATTACGCTTCAAAATTCTTTTTGCACTATCCGAAGCAACGATAAGACCCGCACCCATCATGATGATATCTTTGATGACCAGCCTTCCGGCACCGGAAAGGTAAGGAAATCCATGTTGTGGCGTAGGAAAATCACCGCCCAGATTCGGTACATAAACTTCAGGAGTCGTGATGAGAAAAGAGAGTGTGACGAGTGACATCCCAAAAGTGAGCAATCCGCCCCACATCCCGACTTTCGGACACCAGATGCCAAGCAGCACAAGAATTCCAATGATAACAATGACTGTTCCCAATCCGTAAGAAAATAGGTAAGTTCCGTTTTCTTTGTGCCAGTCAATGTTTTTCTTAACTGTTTTACCTTCGGGATTTTTATATTCGGCATATTCAGGAGCCTCTTTTGTGTAAAAAAATGACATCACCGGACTGTTGGCAACAAAAGGAACAATTCCGTCGGCTTCATACTGAAAGGCCTTTAATCCGCCTATCCAGACCATTACTACAAAGATGGCAATTCGGATAATATTTATAAAATTAGGTTGGTTGGCAGCTAAAATATTCAGTAAATTTTTCACTTTGAAATTTATTATGATTTGAAGATTCTCAAAAAAGAATAAGATTGAAAATAGACAACAAAGGTAGGTATTAAAATTTCGATAGGACAAAAAAAGCAAACTGCGGGATTTACAAAAATATAATTGGATCCGAATTGAATTTGTAACCACTGAAGTTAATGTTTTGCTAATCGTTTAATTGTTATAATTTATTAAAAATTAAGGAAAATCGCCTTTTGGTTTGTATCTTTGTGCATTCAAAAATTAATAGAAAAATGATAAAAGTTTCAGATACTGCGAAAGCCAAAGTTATTTCTTTGATGAACGAGGACGGAACCAATCTGGAAGAGAGTTTTGTGCGTGTTGGTGTAGAGAGCGGTGGATGTTCAGGACTTTCATATAAGCTTAGTTTTGACAAAAATCAAAAAGAAGAGGACAGAGTTTTTGAAGACAATGGGATGAAAATTTTGGTTGATAAAAAATCATTCCTCTACTTGGTGGGAACCACATTGGAATATTACGGTGGTTTGAACGGTAAAGGTTTTGTGTTTAACAATCCAAATGCACAGAGAACTTGTGGTTGCGGAGAAAGTTTTGCAGTTTAACCAAATTTGAGCAAATTGAAAATCCTGAAATACATATTTTTATTTCTTTCGGTAAGCATTTTTGCACAGAATAAATCGGGTGTAAATCGTTTGCTGGTTTTCAGTCCCGATGAGAATTCGGTGAAATTCAATGAAGTTTACACACAGAACTTTTTCTTTGGAAATTTTGGAATAAAGCCCTTGATCAATGCCATTCCGATTGACAATAAAAATGTAAAAACCATCAGGATTTCTGCTGAAACAGAAGGTAGGAAAACGCCGGATGTGATGATTCTGAATTATGACAAAGAAGGCAGGCTTACACAGTTAAAAGTTTCTGAAATGCTTTCAGGTAAAGGACTTACTGTTGATTATGTTTACAAAGACGGCTTGATTCAGGAAGAAATATTCAAAGATTCAGAAGGAAGTCGCTCCAATAAATTCCATTATGCCGAAGGAAAAATGATAATGGAAAATGTAAAAGGAATGATTGACGTTTTTCAGTTAAAGGGAAATGTTTTGTACAAAGAAACTTTCCTGAACGGAAAAATGGTTTTCAAAGACAGAATTGAAGGGAAATGCAGGATTACAAGATATCAGCAGGACGATATTGACAAGATTTGTTACAGTAATTTCAAGGGAGAATTTCCTTTTTCAATGGAGGAATTCACAACTAAAGAAAACACGAGAACCAATAAAATTACTTTGGTTCCCGAAACCAATTGGAAAATAGAAAAAAACACCAACGGAACTTACAGCATCCTGAACGGTAAAACAGAATTATACCGTTTGGAACTGGATAAAAATTCGACTGTAAAGAATTTTGAATTTTTGGGCATCAAGTCGGAATTTAAATCGCCCATAACATTTTCATTTAGTTATACTTATTATTAAAATGAGCAATACAAAATATACAGAAGACGATTTGAGACAGGATTTGTCAAGCCGAAAAGAATATGAATTTGGCTTTACAACCGATGTGGAATATGAAGAATTCCCCGTTGGTCTCAATGAAGACATCATTCGAGAAATTTCAAAACGTAAAGAAGAACCGGAATGGATGACCGAATGGCGTTTGGAAGCTTTTCGTGAATGGCAAAAAATGACCGAACCGGAATGGGCAAATGTTCATTATCAAAAACCAAGTTTTCAGGACATTACCTATTATGCCGCTCCGAAAAAGAAACCGGAATTAGGAAGTTTAGACGAAGTGGATCCGGAATTGTTGAAAACCTTCGAGAAATTGGGAATTTCCATCGACGAACAAAAACGTCTGACAGGCGTTGCTGTGGACGTCGTAATGGACTCTGTGTCCGTCGCAACAACTTTCAAAGATACTTTGAACGAATTGGGAATTATTTTCTGTTCGATTTCCGAAGCAATCAAAGAACACCCCGAATTGGTGAGAAAATACATCGGAAAAGTAGTTCCAAGAACCGATAATTTCTATGCGGCGTTGAACTCGGCAGTATTTTCAGACGGTTCATTTTGTTATATCCCAAAAGGCGTTCGCTGCCCGATGGAACTTTCGACCTATTTCCGTATCAATCAAGCCGGGACAGGTCAGTTCGAGAGAACTTTGTTAATCGCTGACGAAGGTTCCTATGTGTCTTATTTGGAAGGTTGTACCGCACCAACGCGTGATGAAAACCAATTGCACGCAGCCGTTGTAGAATTAATCGCAATGGATGACGCCGAAATTAAATATTCAACCGTTCAGAACTGGTACCCCGGAAACGAAGAAGGAAAAGGAGGTGTTTTCAACTTTGTAACCAAAAGAGGAGTTGCGGAGAAAAACGCAAAGATTTCCTGGACGCAAGTGGAAACAGGTTCGGCCGTTACCTGGAAATATCCGAGCTGTATTTTGAAAGGTGATAATTCCGTAGGAGAATTTTATTCGATTGCGGTTACCAATAATTATCAGCAAGCCGATACCGGAACCAAGATGATTCACATCGGGAAAAATACAAAATCCACGATTATTTCCAAAGGTATTTCAGCCGGGAAATCCCAGAACAGCTACCGCGGACTCGTGAAAGTAAATGCAGGAGCAGAAGGAGCAAGGAATTTCTCGCAGTGTGATTCACTTTTGATGGGGAATGAATGTGGAGCGCATACCTTCCCGTACATCGAAATCAAAAACAAAACCGCTCAATTGGAACACGAAGCAACGACTTCGAAAATCGGAGAAGATCAATTGTTTTACTGTAACCAGAGAGGAATTGATACCGAGAAAGCAATTGCTTTGATTGTAAACGGATTCAGCCGCGAAGTGTTGGATAAATTACCAATGGAATTCGCCGTAGAAGCCAAGAAACTTTTGGAGATTTCGCTGGAAGGATCCGTGGGGTAAATTAAGTAAAATACAATATTCAAATTATAAATTGCGAAGTACGCAAAACTCAAAACGAATAACGAGATGTTAAAAATAAATAATTTACATGCTCAAATTGAAGACGGAGCAGAAATTTTAAAAGGAATCAATCTGGAAATCAAACCGGGAGAAGTTCATGCGATCATGGGCCCGAACGGATCCGGGAAATCGACTTTGTCATCGGTAATTGCCGGAAAAGAAGAATACGAAGTTTCTCAGGGTGAAATCAATTTTGAAAACGAAGACCTATTGGAAATGGGACCGGACGAACGTGCCCACAAAGGAATTTTCCTTTCTTTCCAATATCCGGTGGAAATTCCGGGTGTTTCAGTAACGAATTTCATCAAAACGGCGATCAACGAAACCCGAAAAGCACAGGGATTGGAAGATATGGGCGCTTCGGAAATGTTGAAATTAATTCGTGAAAATGCCGAAAAATTAGGAATTCGTAAAGATTTCCTTTCGCGTTCACTCAACGAAGGTTTTTCGGGCGGTGAGAAAAAGCGAAACGAAATTTTCCAAATGATGATGCTCAATCCGAAACTGGCCATTCTCGACGAAACCGATTCAGGATTGGACATTGATGCACTTCGAATTGTAGCAGACGGTGTGAATGCCTTCCGCAAAGAAAACAATGCGGTACTTGTAATTACGCACTACCAAAGACTTCTGGACTATATCGTTCCGGATTTTGTTCACGTATTGAACGACGGTAAAATCATCAAAACAGGCGATAAATCTCTGGCTTTGGAGCTCGAAGAAAGAGGTTACGACTGGGTGATTGAAGAAGCAGCGATTTAATTATTTTAAAAGTTAAATTATAAAATTTAAATGAATTTAGAATTGGAAAACTGAGAAATCTAACTTCTAATTTCTAACTTCTAATTTCTTAAAAATGATAGATTTAAAAGAAAATTTGGTTTCAAGACATTTGGTTTTCAATGAGAAAAATCCAAAAAATAAATGGATAGACGACCTGCGCCATGAAGCCATTGAAATATTCGGGAAAAACGGTTTCCCAACCAAAAAAGAAGAAGAATGGAAATACACCAATCTGGCACCTTTACTGAAAGCCGATTATAAATTATTTCCGGAATCCGAAGAAATTTCCATCGGTTACCAAGATGTAAAAAAGTATTTCATCCACGATATGGACACTTACAACATCGTGTTCGTAAATGGAATTTACAGCAGTTATTTGTCTTCGACCACACATGAAGAAGCTGACATCTGTGTGCTTTCCAGCGCGATGAACAAAATGATGCACCAATCGGTCATCGAGAATTTTTACAGCAAAATTGCCCCGAAAGATGATAGTCTTGTTTCATTGAACACCGCATTTTTCAAAGACGGAGCTTATATTTATGTGCCGGACAAAGTAATTTTGTCCAAACCGATTCAGATAATTTTCTTCTCCACGGCTCAGGAATCCGAAGTTTTGTACCACCCGAGAAACCTGATTGTTTTGGGAAACAATTCCCAGGCACAAATCATCGAAAGACATCAAACCCTGAATGAAAAAGCCAATCTGACGAATTCTGTTACGGAAGTTCATGTGGGGAGAAATTCCGAACTGGATTATTATAAAATTCAAAATGATGCTGTCGAAGCTTCTTTGATTGATAATACTTACATCGAACAAGAACGTGATAGTGTGGCTTCATTTCAGACATTTTCCTTTGGTGGGAAATTGACAAGAAACAATCTCAACTTTGTTCAAAAAGGAGAAAATTCTAATTCTATTTTGAATGGAGTTACGATTATTTCAGGCAAGCAGCACGTGGATCATCATACAAAAGTTGATCATAAATTCCCACATTGTGAAAGCCATGAACTATACAAAGGAATTTTTGATGAACAATCTCATGGTGTCTTTAACGGAAAAGTTTATGTTTATCCTGAAGCACAGAAGTTAAATGCTTTCCAGCAAAATAATAATGTTTTATTGACTGATAAAGCATCAATCGATACCAAGCCTCAATTGGAAATTTTTGCCGATGATGTGAAATGTTCGCATGGATGTACCGTTGGACAATTGGATGAAACCGCATTGTTTTATATGCAACAAAGAGGAATCCCAAAACAACAAGCCAAAGCACTTTTATTGTATGCTTTTGCAGCCGAAGTTCTGGAGCATGTTCAGTTGCCACAGATAAAAAAGCGCATAACAAATCTCATTGCAATGAAACTCGACGTCAATATGGATTTCGATTTATAATACCAGAAGCCTGATGAACTCATCAGGCTTTTTTATGTTATAAAAAAGTAGATTATTACAACAAATCAGAACAATTTACATTATCCCACGCAGCAACTGCCTCTTCCCAATAAGCTGTATCTTCATAATAATCACAATTATGAATAGCATTCAACATTTCAATTGCGCGGTTCTTTAATGTCAAACAATTTGAATAATTTGGATTAGCATTAAAAGACTCAACGGCGCTTAAATAAGCATCAATATAATTGTCAACATTGCAAACAGGAGTTAGGTCTCCGTCATCAGTTTCGAAGCAGGAAAAAGTGAACAGAGAGATGCCTGCAATTAAGAATGATTTATAAAGAATTTTTTTCATGATAATAAAAGTTTGAGTCAAAATTATCATATTGACTAATTCTCTGAAATACCTACTTGTAGCGAAATTTGTTTAGGATCAAATGTAACTTAGGTCACAAATTGATTGAAATTTTAAGCTCAATTTTGTAAACTAAATTTTGATGTATGGAATGGATTTTACAACCATGGCCGTGGTACGTTTCCGGGCCATTGATCGCAATGACGATGTTTACCTTGCTTTATTTGGGCAAAAATTTCGGAATGTCTTCCAATTTGCGAACACTTTGTACAATGTGCGGAGCCGATAAAACCTGTGAGTTTTTCTGTTTCGATTGGAAAGTCCAATCCTGGAATTTATTGATGATGTCAGGCGCAATCATCGGCGGATTTCTTGGCGCACATTATTTATCCGAAAATCAACTCCCGGATTTAAATCCCAAAACAATCGAAAAACTTCATAGTCAAAACTTTTTAAGTGCCGGAGAAGCCTATGTCCCGACTGAACTTTTCGGGAATGAAGCATTTTCCGATCCCAAAGCTTTAGCGATTTTATTAATCGGTGGAATTTTGGTCGGATTTGGCGCACGTTACGCAGGTGGCTGTACTTCCGGACATTCGATTTCCGGCATCAGTAATCTCCAAATGCCTTCTCTGATTGCTACCATCGGGTTTTTCATCGGTGGGCTCATTATGATCCATCTTATTTTTCCAATTCTATTTTAAATTAATTCGAAATGAAAAAAAATAGTTTATTCCTGATTGTCGGAATTTTTTTCGGAATTTTAATGTACAAATCCGAAGCTTCTTCTTGGTTCAGAATTTATGAAATGTTCAACTTTCAGTCCATACATATGTACGGACTGATGGGTTCTGCACTTGCTGTGGGCATTATTTTGGTTCGATTTATCAAAAGAAAAAATTTAAAAGATATCCACGGTAAAGCCATTCAAATTCCCGATAAAGAAAAAAGCATCAAACGCTATTTGTTTGGTGGAATTTTCTTTGGCTTAGGTTGGGCTTTGGCAGGCGCTTGTCCCGGTCCGATGTTCGTGCTCACAGGTGCCGGTTATTTTCCTATCTTAGTCGTTATTTTGGGTGCTTTACTTGGCACTTGGTTCTATGGATTATTAAAAAATAAATTGCCACACTGATGGATTTAAAGGAATTACTGACCGAAACTTTTGGAGGAATTTTTGAAGCGGAACTGATTGAAGAACTTGCTCATGAAGTTCGATTGCAAAGTTTTCAGGAAGGTGAAGTCCTGATTGATTTTGACCAATACATTAAATCTATGCCTTTGTTAATGGCGGGTGCGATTAAAATTATGCGTGAAGATTTCGACTCCGGAGAATTATTATTGTACTTTCTCGAAAAGGGCGATACCTGCGCCATGACACTTGCTTGCTGTATGGGCGACAAAAAAAGTGAAATCCGCGCAATTGCCGAAAACGACGGACTCGTTGCGATGGTTCCCGTGATGAAAATGGAAGAATGGGTAGGGAAATACCGAAGCTGGCGGGCTTTTGTTTTTGAAAGTTACAATAGCCGTTTCAATGAATTACTTTCGGCCATCGACAACATCGCCTTCAAGCATATGGATCAAAGATTAATTGATTATTTAGAAGAAACTTCCAAAGTGAATAATTCCCAAACTATCCAGAAAACCCATCAGGAAATAGCCAACGAACTGAACAGTTCACGAGTGGTCATTTCCCGGTTGTTAAAAGCATTGGAAAACGAAGGAAGAATCAAATTGAACCGAAATAACATCGAACTTCAATCCTGAATGATTAACTCCTATTAATTCAAATTTCAATGTAACAAAAGTTACTGCAAAGCCCGGCAGTCCTGACTAATTTTGTGCTGAATTAGTAGAATTTATATGAATTTCGCATTGATAATTGGGCTGGTTTTAGCTGCCTTGGTCGGGATTTCGCTGGGATTAATTGGAAGCGGAGGTTCCATTCTTACCGTTCCGATTTTGGTTTATATCCTCGATGTAGATCCGGTTATGGCAACGGCTTATTCACTTTTCATCGTAGGCGTAACTTCATTGGTGGGTGGAGTTCAAAATGCCTTGCAAAAAAATGTTGACTTCAAAACGGTTTTGATTTTCGGAATTCCATCTATCCTTGCGGTTTATTTAACGCGCGCTTACCTCATTCCTTTCATTCCCGATGTGATTTTTTCCATAGGGAACTTTCAGTTTACCAAATCCATTTCATTGATGGTTCTTTTTGCAGTTGTGATGATTGCCGCTTCGGTTTCGATGATCAAACCTTGTATCAATTGTGACAAATACGAAAAAATCGAATTGAAATACAATTATCCATTAATTCTCCTCGAAGGAAGCATCGTTGGTGTTTTGACTGGTTTGGTGGGAGCTGGTGGAGGCTTTCTGATCATTCCGGCTTTGGTGCTTTTGGCGCGCATGCCGATGAAACTTGCCGTAGGAACTTCTTTGTTTATCATCGCTGCCAAATCTTTATTGGGATTTATCGGTGATTTACAGGGAACTGAAACCATTGATTGGACTTTGCTTTCAGGCTTTACTGCCCTTTCGGTCATTGGAATTTTCTTTGGAATTTTTCTCTCGAAAAAAATTGCCGGAACTAAATTAAAAACATTTTTTGGCTGGTTTGTGCTGATTATGGGAATTTACATTTTGATAAAAGAATTGTTTTATAGAGCTGTGTAACCAAAGTTACTGTGCAGGATGTTAGTCATTTATAAATTTGTAGTATAATTAAAAAACCGAATGAAATGAAAATTGAACAAATTTATACGGGATGTTTGGCGCAAGGTGCTTATTACATTGAGAGCAACGGCGAAGCAGCTGTTATCGACCCTTTGCGTGAGGTTCAACCTTATTTGGACAAAGCTGAAAAAGACGGAGCCAAAATCAAATATGTACTGGAAACCCACTTCCACGCAGATTTTGTAAGCGGTCATTTGGATTTAGCGAAAAAATCGGGTGCAACCATTGTCTATGGGCCAACGGCTAAACCCGGATTTGAAGCTCATATTGCTGAAGACGGTGAAATCCTCGAATTGGGAAATCTGAAGATAAAAGTCATTCATACGCCCGGACATACGATGGAAAGTACTTGCTTCCTGGTTTCTGATAAAACTGGAAAAGAACTAGGACTTTTTACCGGTGATACTTTGTTCATTGGCGATGTAGGTCGTCCCGATTTGGCACAAAAAGTTGTAGCTGAACTGACCCAGGAAAAACTTGCATCGCATTTGTATGATTCTTTGCACAATAATATTATGCCTTTGTCGGATGATCTTATTGTTTATCCGGCTCACGGTGCAGGTTCGGCTTGTGGTAAGAATATGAGCAAAGAAACCACCGATACACTCGGAAATCAGAAAAAAACAAATTATGCACTTCAGTCGATGAGTCGTGAAGAATTCATCGAAAAAGTTTTGGATGGATTGATGCCACCACCAGCTTATTTCCCTGAAAATGTGCTGATGAACATTCAAGGCTATGAAAGCATCGACAATGTTCTGGAAAAAGGTTTGCAAGCTTTGTCTCCGGAAGAATTTGAAACGGCAGCAAATGAAACCGATGCCCTCGTGCTCGACACCCGGGATGCCCAAAGTTTTGCCAAAGGATTTATTCCCAACAGCATTAACATTGGGATTGATGGTAGTTTCGCGCCTTGGGTGGGTGCAATGATCCCCGATATCAAACAAAAAATTTTGATTGTTGCTGATGAGGGAAGGGAAGAAGAAGTTGTGACAAGATTGGCGCGAGTGGGATATGATTATGCCATTGGATTTCTGAAAGGCGGATTTGAGTCCTGGAAAAATTCAGGAAAAGAAGTGGATCGTATCGAGTCGATTTCGGTGGATGAATTTGCGAAGCGAATGGAAAACGATGCCGATTTAAAAGTGCTGGATGTACGTAAGAAAAGCGAACATTTTTCTGAACATATCATTGGTTCTGAAAACACGCCTTTGGATTACATAAATGAGTATTTGGCTGAAATTCAAAAAGATGAAACCTATCACGTACATTGTGCCGGCGGTTATCGTTCGATGATTTTCATATCCATTCTCAAAGCGCGCGGTTACGAAAATCTGATCGATGTTCAGGGTGGATTTACGGCTATCAAGGAGTCAGAGAAATTCAATATTAGTGATTATGTGTGCCCGACTACGATGTTGTAGTTTCCATTTATTAATCTGAAAAGCCGGTGAAATTTTGCCGGCTTTCATTAAACAAAACAAAAATGCTATCAATATTTAAAAATTTATTCTCACCTTTTGCAGAAGCTTCGGAATTGAAACAAGCGATTAAAAATGAGGCCTATCTGGTGGATGTCCGTTCGAGTTATGAATTCTCACACGGAAGCCTGAGAGGTGCGGTGAACATTCCTTTACCTGAAATAAAAAATAAAATCAAAGAGCTGAAAGGAAAGAAAAATCTGGTGCTTTTTTGCCGAAGTGGAAACCGTAGTAATCAGGCGAAAATTTTATTGGAACAAAATGGAATTCAAAATGTGTTCAATGGCGGTTCGCTGAGCAATGTGCAACGAATTTTAGATAAAATCAATGACTAAATATTTTTGGGACGAGCGTTACAATCAGGAGGAATTCGTGTATGGAATTCAGCCCAATGAGTATCTAAAAGAAAAACTGAGCGGACGGGATACGGGAAAAATTTTGTTTGTAGCGGAAGGCGAAGGGCGAAATGCAGTTTATGCCGCCAAACTTGGCTGGGAAGTTATTGCTTTTGATCAGAGTGAAATCGGAAAAAGAAAAGCGCTGCAATGGGCAGAGAAAAATGATGTTTCGATTGATTATCGGATTTCAGATGCCGAATTTTTTCCATTGGAAGAAACTTCTTTTGATGCGATTGCTATGATTTATTCGCATTTCCCAAATGAAAAGAGAAAAGAAATTCACCGGAGAATTTCCAAAGCTTTAAAACCCGGTGGAATTTTGATTTTGGAAGGATTTAGCAAAGAACATAGCAGAAATCAAAAAGACAATCCGACGGCCGGAGGCCCAAGAAATCCCGAAATGCTTTGGGATTTGGAAGAATTGAAATCCGATTTTGAGGGATTTGATTTTCTAGAAGCAAAAATTGAGAATGTTAATCTGAACGAAGGAAATTCGCACAAAGGAAAAGCTTCGGTTGTCCGAATTTTCGCAGTAAAATCAGATTGAAAATCCGAAATTTAAGGTCTGCTTTTTGAACATTATAAAATTAAACAAACGAATATGAAATTATTAATTCAACATAAATTATTAATCGCCGGAATTTTATTGGGAGCGATTTCAGGGTTTTTGTATTGGAATTTTATTGGTTGTAATTCAGGGAGTTGTGCTATTACGTCCAATCCTTATAACAGCACGATTTACGGTTCGGTGATGGGCGGACTTGTTTTTTCGATGTTTAAAAAGGAGAAGGGAAATTCAACTTCCGAAAATTAATTTAATCTTTAAAATCAAATTCAAATGAAATTTCAAGAAATTATAAATCAAGACAAACCGGTTTTGGTCGATTTTTTTGCTACTTGGTGCGGGCCTTGTAAAATGCAGGAACCCATTCTACAGGAATTAAAACAAAAGGTAGGCGAGGCAGCGGTCATCATCAAAATCGATGTGGACAAAAATCCGGCAGTTGCAGCGAGATATCAGGTTCAGAGTGTTCCTACTTTGATGATTTTTAAAAACGGTGAAACCCAATGGCGTCAGTCAGGTGTTTTTCCGGCTGCTGAATTGGAAAAATTAATTAATACCCACAAATAGTTTTAAAATGTGGAAAGAAATCAATGAAATCACTCAAAGTAAAACCCCGACTTTGATTGAGTTTTACACATCGAACTGTTCGCTTTGTACGATGCTGGGACGAATTTTGGAAGAAGTTCAGTCGGAATTGGGTGAAGAAATACAAGTGAAACGGATCAATATTGATGAGGAAAAAGTGACGACCATTCATTTTGACTCAACTTATCAGATTATGGGCGTGCCCACGATGATGCTTTTCAAAGAGGGAAAACTGCTCTGGCGACATTCCGGTGTCTTGTTTAAAGAGGATTTAGTAAAGGAAATAAATCCTTTTCTCTCGTAAATAATTGTTTTTTATATATTGAAAGGCAGGCTTTTGACTAGAAAGTCTGCTTTTTTATTGAATTTAAATGGAATGTAACTTAGGTTACAATCTGGACTCAACTTTTGAAATAATTTTGCTCATTATGAAAAGATCTTGGAATTTTCTGGCTTTTTTGATTGTAATTTCCTGTTCCAAACCGGAAGAAACTCGGGAACTTGCTTCAGCAAAAGAATTGGGCGAGTCAATTGCAGAAACTGCTCAGAGAATTTTAATGAAAAATGTCGCAGAATCAATGGCAAAAGGTGGAGCCGAATATGCCGTAGAATTTTGCAATGAAAAAGCGATGGTTCTCACCGATTCTTTG
Source organism: Moheibacter sp. (assembly GCF_049672845.1). Taxonomy (NCBI): domain Bacteria; kingdom Pseudomonadati; phylum Bacteroidota; class Flavobacteriia; order Flavobacteriales; family Weeksellaceae; genus Moheibacter; species Moheibacter sp. Next base: position 192,557 of record NZ_JBATWT010000005.1, on the reverse strand, counting down.
TCCCAAAATTTTGAGGTGGAGATTTCCAGAATTTCGGATCGAAACCGAAATCCAAAGAACGCTTTGTCTGAAACGGAATTGGAATTATTCAAAGAGTTTTCAGAAAATAAATCAGTGATTGATACTTTGATTTCTACGGATGATCAATTGACTTATTACAAAAGAATTGAGCTGACTATGCCAACCTGCTTAAAATGCCACGGGAATCCCGAAACGGATATTTCGTCTAATACGCTGAAAATCATTCAGGAGAAATATCCTTATGACAAAGCAAAAGCTTATGCAATCGGAGATTTCCGTGGGTTATGGAAAATTTCGTTTTCTGATTAATTATGTGTGTTAGTTATTTATATGTCTTTCCTTTTTAGGAAGAAAAAATCCCGGTGAATTCCGGGATTTTTGTTTAGAAATATTTTCCTCTTTTACGCATATGCGGATTTTGCATGTTTTTTCCAACGTTTATGCGTTTCATTTGTTCCTGCATCATTTTGATTTGATCGGTAAACATACCCTGTGTGTCCAATTGTTTTGCTTCTTTAAGCAATATTTCGGCTTCTTGTTTTCTACCTTTTGCCATTACGGCACCGGCCAGACTCATTTTGGCCATAGCGCGGTCATGTTTGAAGCTTAGTCCATATTCCAAAGCTTTTCGCATGTATTTTTCGGCAAGATTTACATTGCTTTGAGCTTCTGTAATTCCCATCATATAATTGTAGTACCCCATTTGTTTACGTACAAGTTGTGACTCGGGACGGGTGATTTTATTCATCCATTTTTTGGCTCCTTCGATGTTTTGTTTGCGCATCTGCCAGAAAGCCAATAAGATATATTCATTTCTGAAGAAAAGTAAAATTGGAATTGCAGACAAAACAATCAAAATGGTTCCCCAGGCATATTCACGGTCGGTAAACATATAGATACCTACTGCGATCATTAAAGCTGCTATGATTAATTTGATGAATTTGTTCATATTTTATAAATAGGATTTAATTTTTTCTGCAATTTCGGTCATTTCTTCGTTGCTCAATTTCAATTTGGGTTGTGTGAAGTTGATATCGTTCATGGTATTTAATGGAACCAAATGAACATGAACATGCGGAACTTCCAACCCGACTACCGCCATGCCTACTCGCAGGCAGGGAATGGCTTTCTCGATTGCGGGTGCAATTTTATAGGTGAACTCCATCAGTCCCAGATAGGTTTCTTTGTCCAAATCAAAGATTTTATCGACTTCTTTTTTTGGAATAACCAGAATATGGCCTTTCACCAATGGGAATGCATCCAGAATTGCGATGTAGTTTTCATCTTCCGCAATTTTGAAAGATGGAATTTCATTTTGGATAATTTTTGTGAAAATACTGGCCATGGTTTAATCTAATTTGATGTCCAAAACTTCAAACTGCATTTGTGTACCGTTGGGAAGTGCAATATCGGCAATTTCTCCTACTTTTTTTCCCAAAAGTCCTTTGGCGATGGGTGTGTTGACAGAAATTTTTGCTTTCGAAAGGTCAGCTTCGGTTTCGGGAACCAAGGTATAACGCATTTCCACTCCGTTGGCGATGTTTTTAATTTTTACGGAAGAAAGAATGGAAACTTTGGAACTGTCCAATTGGGACGGGTCGATTACTCTTGCATTGGCTACCTGATCCTTTAGTTTAGAAATCCTCATTTCCAAAAGTCCTTGTGCTTCTTTTGCTGCGTCGTATTCGGCATTTTCAGACAAATCGCCTTTGTCTCTGGCTTCTGCAATTTGCTGCGTGATTTTTGGTCTTTCAATCGATTCAAGTTGATCCAGTTCGGCACGCAATTTATCGAGCCCTTCTTTCGTTACATATTGTATATTTGCCATAATCTAATCAATTTATAAAAGAATAATCCTACGGGAATCCGCAGGACTATTAGGGCAAAGATAATAATTTTTAATGGAGTTGAAGTTATGAATTTGAATATTTTAAGAGGTTTTGGGATTTTCGTCCTATTGTTTTCCTTCAGTTTTTTAATGAGCTGTGACAGTGACGACGGACAGAAAAGTTGCAATCCCGAATACATGATTTCGGCTTCTATTAATGTAAATCTTCCGCTGTACAATGAGGTTGAAACCAGAGGTTGGACTTATGTTGGAGGGGAGGGAACGGGAACCCGAGGACTCATTCTTATAAAAACAACCAGTGGTTATAAGGCTTACGACCGTAACGCTCCACATATTTGCCCAACACCCGATTCTACTTTGGAAGTGGTGGACGACATCAAACTTTACTGCCCGCAGGACGGAGCCGAATGGATAATGCTTACGGGTGAACCTATCCTGATTGCAGACCGTGCACCAAGGGTTTATTCGGCAGTGCGTAACGGAGATATCATCAATATTTATAATTAAGAATTTATGTTTGGAAATATCATGGAAATGATGGGCAAGCTACAATCTGCTCAAGAGAATTTTACGAAATTAAAAGAAAGGCTTGATAGCCAGAGTTTTGTGGAGACATCCACTGATGGAACGGTTTCAATAACTTTAACTGAACTGGCAACAATCAAGGATATTCAGATTGCATCGGGATTACTGGCCGACAAAGAACAACTGGAAGATACTTTGGTAGTAACGCTCAACAAAGCATTGGACAAAGTCAAGCAAAATGCAATCGAAGAAGCAAAGAAAACTGCTAAAGAAAGTTTGCCTTCCATTCCGGGTTTGGGTATCTGATTTAATATCAGGTAATTATTAAAGTTTTGATAAAATAATTTCATTTAGTCTACTGAATTGGTAGACTAATATTATATTTGACAAAATTTTAATTCAAAATTATGTCAACAATCAGATTAGGGGATATAGCGCCCAATTTCAAAGCTCAGACCACAGAAGGAGAAATTGATTTTTATGAATACCTGGGAGACGGCTGGGGAATTCTATTTTCGCATCCTGCCGATTATACGCCGGTTTGTACAACAGAGTTAGGAACAACAGCCAAATACAAAAGTGAATTTGACAAAAGAAATGTAAAAGTTATGGCGCTGAGTGTCGATGGTCTGGAATCTCATTTTGGGTGGATCAAAGACATCAACGAAACCCAAAACACAGAAGTGAATTTTCCAATCATTGCCGACGAAGACAAAACAATTTCTGAACTTTACGATATGATTCATCCAAATGCTTCGGCTACGGCAACGGTTCGTTCGGTTTATGTAATTGGGCCGGACAAAACCATCAAATTGATTATCACTTATCCTGCTTCGACCGGAAGAAATTTTGACGAATTGCTTCGTGTAATTGATTCATTGCAATTGACTGCCTATCATAAAGTAGCGACGCCAGCCAATTGGAACAGGGGTGAAGAAGTGGTGATTACACCTGCAGTTTCAAATGATGATGCAGAAAAATTATTCCCAAAAGGTTTTAAAGAATTGAAACCCTATTTGCGAATGACACCACAACCCGAGCTTAAATAATTATCAAATAGTGTTGTACGAAAAAGCGTCCTTATCTGGACGCTTTTTTTAATTTACCGGAACTTCTACTATATATAGAAATTTATTTTTCACTTTATGTTCGATTCTTTCAAGGATTTTCGCTCCTTTTCTTTCAAAGAAAGACATACCGTTCGGGTCTAGTACCAATGTGACTTTTTCCACATTACGTTTTTTCAGGTAATCTCTTAAATAATTATACATCACGGTTCCATAACCTTTGCGCATATAAGGCGTATCAATCCAGTACTGAGCAATTCTTGTAACGGGCTGAATTTCTTCCAATGCAAAAAAACCAACGATTTCATCTTCCAAAGTCGCTTTTATGACGGTATGAGAATTCAAAAAATCTTCAGTTATAGTGAGATTCTGGTTCCATAGTTCCATGGCTTCCTTTGAATACCCCCAATGACGTTTGGAACGCACTGCAACCGCGCTCAAATCTTCAGCATCTTCAACTGTAGCAATTTCAAATATCATATCTTCCGGTGGTAATTTCGAATAGTTCATTTTTAGATTTTCTAATGGATTTTCACAAATTTATTCTAAATTCTGAATTAAGTCAAGTACTTTAAACAAATTCAGAAGATTATTTTATTAGTCACAATAAATCGGGAGTTTAATTTCATTAAATGAAATTTTGAATGCTTTATCTTTGCAAACTCATTTTAACAAAATATCAAAATGACCAAAGAAGAAATCATCAAGAATTTTGATCCGAATCAACCGGGGCTTGCCGATGCCAGCCTGTTCGGTCTGCCTTTTTCAGCTGAACAAAGTGAAATTATCATCGTCCCGGCTCCCTGGGAAGTCACCGTGAGTTATGGCTCTGGTGCATCTGAAGGAGTAAATGCGGTCTTTGATGCTTCTTTTCAGGTCGATTTGATGCATCAGGAATTTCCGGATCTATGGAAACTCGGAATTTTTTTGGATGAAGAAATTCCTGATTGGAAATCAAAAAGTGATGCGTATAAAAAATTAGCTTCGCCAATTATTGAAGCGCTTGAAAACGGTGAGAATCCTGAAGAGCGACCTGAATTGAAATCAAATCTGGTAAAAATCAATTCAGCCGGAACCCAATTCAAAGAGGAATTGAAGCAAAGGATTTCCAACTGGTTAAATCAGGGAAAACTTGTAGGGCTTTTGGGTGGAGATCATTCCACGCCACTCGGATATTTTGAAGCGCAGGCCGAAAAACATGAAGAATTTGGGATTTTGCATTTGGATGCACACATGGATTTGAGAGATGCTTATGAAGGATTTACTTATTCGCACGCATCTATTATGTACAACGCGCTGAAGATTTCTCAGGTCAAAAAATTAGTACAGGTCGGAATCAGAGATTTTTGTGAACAGGAAGTTGAAGTTGTAAAACAAGAGAGCGGAAGGGTAAAAGTCTTTTCAGATGCGGATTTGAAGAAAGAACAATTTCAGGGATCGAATTGGGCGGAGCAATGCAAAGTCATTATTTCTGAATTGCCCGAAAAAGTTCACATCAGTTTTGACATCGACGGATTGTATCCTTGGTATTGCCCCAATACCGGAACGCCTGTTCCGGGAGGTTTTTCATTTGAGCAGGCTGCTTATCTGCTTACTCAACTCGCCGAGTCAGGAAAAAAAATCATCGGATTTGATCTGGTGGAAGTTGCGCCCGGCGAAAATGACTGGGATGGCAATGTAGGAGCGCGGATGCTTTTTCATCTTTGTGGCGTTTTGGCGAAATCTCAGGAAAAAAATACCGGTGATAGATTAATATTTTAAGGATTGAAATGTAAAATCCGATAAAGATTCTGCGTTTGTTGAGCTGTGATCTGTATGTTTTTTATCAGTTTTAAGTGGTTGATAATTAGACTTCTTGTTATTACTTTTGCGAAAGTTTAAAAGCTTAAATAAGTCAGGAATCTGAATACATAATGTTATGTTGACATATAACATGCATTAAAGATTTAGATTTGCTGACTTTTAAATGAATAAATATATCCAAACAATCAAATAATTAATAAATAATGAAAAACAAATTTTTACTATTTTTTAGTGTATTGTTTCTTGCCTTTTCCCATTTATTTGGGCAGGATACCTATACCCAAATTACTTCGTTGGCTGAACTGACGACCGGCGAATATCTCATCGTGGGAGACGGCGAATCCAATGACGGAATCATGTTAAACCAACAAAATGCTTCCGGTAACAACACGTATATTTTATTTACCGAAGTGGTAAATCCGGGAACAAGCATTGATTCGGGATATTCGGCAGATAATGTATTTACCCTGACTGTCGAATCAGGACAAATTACCATTTACCATGCTTCAGTAGGTTATGTGACCTATCGAGGTACAGGAAACCATGCCAGTTTTTTTAACGGAACACCGGAGAACAATGAAAAATGGACCTATGGAGTAGATGGCGGATTATGGACTTTGAACAACGTAAATGCTACGGACAGAATCTTACAATGGAACAATAGCTCGCCTCGTTTTGCAGCTTATACATCCAATCAGGTAAAATTAAAATTATACAAAAAAGAGGAAACACAACCTTCCGGATATACCATCACTGTAACACAACCTGCTGGTGGATCGATTTCACCGTCTGGAACGGTAGAAGTGGAAGAAGGAGGGACCATTGAATTCACTGCTACTGCAGAAGCTTGTTATACATTCAGCCATTGGATTGTGGACGGTGAAAATGCCGGAAACACCAATCCTTATGTTTTCACAAATGTGACTGCTGACCACACAATTTCAGCTGTTTTTGAAGCAGTTGCACCTGAAGCACCGACTGTAGAAGCACAAGAATTCTGTGAAGGCGCAACAGTTGCAGATCTTGTCGCAGAAGGAACTGAAATCAACTGGTACGATGCAGAAGATGCAACTACGCCATTGACAGAAGATACGGTTCTGGCTACCGGAACTTATTATGTTACGCAAACAATTGACGGATGCGAAAGTGAAAGATTTGCAGTTGAAGTAGTAGTGAACGCTACGCCGGAAGCACCGGTAGCTGAATCTCCACAGGAAGTTGCAGAAGGTGCAACCATCGTTGATTTGGTGGTGGAAGGAGAAAACCTGATTTGGTATAACGAAGAAGGAGAAGTATTGCCTGAAACAACTGTTTTGGTTAGTGGAACTACTTATTATGTAACTCAAACCATCGAAGGATGTGAAAGTGAGGCAACTCCAATTCAGGTAGTTATTAATTCAGAACCTGGAGATAATTGTTTCGAAGAAGGATTTGACAATTTAACCGAAATCCCTACAGGAACTCAATATGGACCCGGAACTTATACCAACAACGGAATTACTTGGAATTTCCACGGACAAAGCCCAATCGGAGCTAACGGAGAAGATTACACAATTGACGGACAAGGAATTCTTTTGAGAAGAGCGTCGGATTCTTTCTTGGAAGCAACGATTCCTGCAGGTGTTGGAGTTTTCACATTTGAATATAGAAAAGCTTATACAGGAGGAAGTGAAAGACAACTTGAGTTGTTGGTTGATGGAGTTCAGGTAGCAACTACTCCTGCATTTGGAGCGGGATCAGGAGACAATCCAACTGTTTATGCATTCAGCCATACATTGAATACAACAGAATCTGTTGTTATCAGAATTAAACTGACAGGTGAAACATCTTCAAACCGTCATGCAACAATTGATAACATTTCATGGACTTGTGGCGATACTGAACCTTGCGAAACACCACTTCCGACTGCAGAAGCTCAGGAGTTCTGTGAAGGCGCTACTGTTGCTGATTTGGTTGCAGAAGGAGCTGAGATCAAATGGTACGATGCAGAAGATGCGACTACGCCATTGACAGAAGATACGGTTTTGGTTGCTGGAACTTATTATGCTACACAAACAATCGACGGATGTGAAAGTGAAAAGCTTGCAGTTGAAGTGACTTTGACAACAGCTCCGATTATCATTACACAACCAACCGATCAGACACTAAGCATTGGTGAAACTGCAACATTCTCTGTGGAAGCAGAAGATGCAGCGGAATTCCAATGGTCACTAAGTGCAGACGATGGGATTACTTGGACAGAAATTGATGGAGAAACAGCCTTCACTTATACAACAGAACCTGTAACAGAAGAAATGAATGGTAATTTGTACAGAGTAACGGTAATCAATGATTGTGGAGAGCTGATTTCAGATTCTGCTACTTTAATAATTCAGGAAGAATCTTGTGAAGGTTTGGAGGATTTCGAAACAACTGATATTGCGGACGCCTATTTAGACGGACAGTTTGCCAACAACGGTATAACCTGGACTTATGGTCATTCCCGAAATGAAGGAGATTTTGCTATTGATGGAAAAGGTTTGATGCTAAGAAGAGCTTCCGATTCCTATTTGGAAACAACGCTTGATTTAGGAGTTGGCGAATTTACATTTGAATACAGAAAAGCATTTACCGGAGGAAATGACAGACAATTGGAACTGATTGTTAATGGTGAGCAAGTTGCGACCACTCCTGTTTTTGGAGCAGAAAGCGGAGAGGATCCTACGGTTCATACGTTTACACATGTTCTAAACATTGAAGGGCCGGTTACTATCCGAATTAAAAATGTTGGAGAAACTGATGTCAACAGACAAGCTGTAATCGATAATATTTCTTGGACTTGTCCGGAAGAAACTTGTGAAACACCATTGCCAACTGCTGAAGCTCAGATTTTCTGTGGAGAAGCAACCGTTGCGGATTTAGTGGCGGAAGGTGAAAATATCCAATGGTACGAAACCCAAACTTCAACTGAGCCACTTGCTCCGGAAGTTGTATTGGTGACTGGAACTTATTATGTTACCCAAACCATTGATTGTGAAAGCGAAAGATTGGCAGTAGAGGTTCTGATTAGCGAAGGACCTGTGTTTACACTTCAACCTGCAGATCAGACGGTCAATGAAGGAGAAACAGCAACTTTCACGGTTGAAGTAGAAGGAGCTTTGGAATACCAATGGTCAGTGAGCAATGACCATGGTGCAACTTGGGCCATTATAGACGGAGCAATTGAAGCTACTTATACCACCGAACCGGCAACTCCGGAAATGGATGGAAATCAATACAGAGTTGCTGCAACCAACGATTGTGGCGAAACGATTTCTGAAATGGCAGTTTTGACCTTAGTAGGTGAGCCATGTTTCGTAGAAGATTTTGAAACAACTGACATATCCGGTAGTTATGGTGATGGAAGTTTTACCAACAATGGAATTACTTGGACCTATGCGCACTCCAGAAACGAAGGAGATTTCCCAATTGACGGAAAAGGTTTGATGTTGAGAAGAGCTTTGGATTCTTATCTGGAAGCAACGATTCCTGCTGGTGCAGGCGTATTCTCATTCGAATACAGAAAAGCATTTACTGGAGGTAATGAAAGACAATTGGAATTGATTGTGAACGGTGTTCAGGTTGCCACAACGCCTGTATTTGGAGATGTGAGCGGTGAAGATCCTGCTATTTATACTTTCACTTATGTTTTGGATACGACAGAAGAAGTGGTAATCCGAATTAAAAATGTAGGAGAAACAGATGCAAACCGACAAACCGTAATTGACAATATTAACTGGACTTGTCTGGACGAACCATGTGATGTACCAGCACCGATTGCAATTGGAAACTTCGAATTCGTTGCGGGCGATACATTGGCAGATTTGGAAGATTCATTGGAATATACCGGAACATTGACTTGGTATGCAGATGAGGAATTGACCATTGTTTTACCTAACACGACTTTATTGGAAGACGGAGCAGTCTATTTTGTAACCCAAACAATTGGTGAATGTGAAAGTGAAGCGCTAATGGTTGAAACCCAGGAACTAGGAGTTGATTCTTTCGCTTTTGATTCGTTTAGTTATTATCCAAACCCTGTAAAAGATTATTTGTATTTGAGAAACAATTCAAAAATTGACAATCTTGAAATTTACAATTTGGAAGGAGCGAAACTTATGTCTCAAACCATAAATGCTGTAAAAGCTGATCTGAATCTGAAAGGATTAGATGCCGGAATTTATATTTTGAAAATTAACTCTGGTAAAGAAGTGAAAACAGTAAAAATCATTAAGAAATAATTCGAAATTTCGTGATAATGAAAAGGGTTGCCAGAGGGCAGCCCTTTTTTATTTAGCATCCCTACGTTTTGATAATGATTATATAATCTTCTACATTTTTGATGAAATCTCTTCCCATACCGGTTTTTTAACCGTTTCTGATACTTCAGAATTTTTTCTATGTTGAATGATTTTAAAGAATAAAAAAAGGACGATGAAACCACCGTCCTTTTAGTAGCGAAGGGGGGAATTGAACCCCCGACCTCAGGGTTATGAATCCTGCGCTCTAACCACCTGAGCTACCTCGCCATGGTTATTTTTACTTCTGAAATTTTATTATTTATCTGCCTTGGCAGACTGCTCGTCTCATTTTGGGACTGCAAATATAGAATCTTCTTTGAAATCATCAAAACTTATCTAAAAAAGTTTGGTGGTATAAGTGTATTTTATATATTGCAACCCAATTTAATAGAAATATGACCAGAGAAAAATTTCAATCGGAATTTGTTATAAACGCTTCACCTTCATTGCTTTACAACTACATTTCCAATCCTTCGGGATTGTCTGAATGGTTTGCAGATAACGTCAATTCCCGCGGTGAAAAATATACTTTCATCTGGGATGGTGATGAACAGTCTGCCTTTTTGGTGAAAAGCAAGCAGGATACCTACGTTCGCTTCCAATGGGAAGACGACGAAGACACCAAATATTTCTTTGAATTGAACATCGTGGAAGACGATCTGACGGGCGATGTATCGCTTATGATTACCGATTTTGCCGATTCAGACGAAATCGAAGAAGCGAAATTACTTTGGGAAAGCCAAATTGAAGATCTTAAAAAAATTCTAGGCTCTTAATTCATAAAATTCATAACCTTGAAATTCATTTTTAACGGCAATCTTTTTGACGAAGCCGATGCGCTTTTTGGTAAAATAAACCGGGCATTTCTCTATGGTGATTATATCTCTGAATTTGTAAAAGTATCAGACGGGAAACTGCTTCTCTGGGAAGAACATTATTTCAACCTGATGGCTTCTATGCGGATTTTCCGAATGAGAATTCCAATCGAATTTACGCAGGAATTTCTCGAAGAAGAAATTATGAAAGTCTGTAATGAAAATGGAATGTCAAACGCCAAAATCAAAATCAGCGTCTTCCGAAATCCGGGAAATGAAATGCTTACGAAATCCACGGTTTCCTATCTAATCGACATCGAAAAACCATTTTTGCAGTCGGAATATAGCTGGACAAATGATTCGGCTGAAATTGAAATTTTCAAAGATTATACAATTAATCCCAGCTTTTTTACACAAGTTAATTCGCATAAACCGGAAGAAATCATCGCGCAAGCTTTCATGCAGGAAAACGAATATGATGATTTGGTTTTGCTAAATCCCGACAAACGAATTGCACGAACTATCTTGGGAGTTCCTTTTTTAATTCAAGGAAATCATATCAAAACGCCAAAAATCGAAGAAGGAGGAATTCGTAGCGTAACCCGAAATCATTTGACGAAACTAATTTCCAAATCAGAAAATTTTAGTTTTGAAGAAGCCGAAATATTTCCTTTCGAATTACAAAAAACCGACGAACTCTTTATTTGTCTGGAAAGCGAAGGGATTCTTTCCGTTCACCAAAACCGGAAAAAAACGTATTCGACCGAAAAAACAAAGCAAATTTTTGAGTTGTTGAATTCCTGATCTAGCAAAGCCAGTACTTTTTATTTTCCAAATCAATCACCGAGGGACCATCAGAACAACCTCCGATTTCATCTGCATACTTATCGTTAACAGATTGTGCAATTATCCATTTTCCACTTTTATGTTTGATGAGAATTCCACTATCAATCAATTCTCCTTTTTCTAAACTTAAACCATGATAACTCCGAACAAAAATACTGTCGCCTCTTATCAGTACTTCAACTTTTGCTCCCATTGATTTTCCTTGCCATTCAGCAAAAGCCACATCGTAAATCAATCTTTCTCCAAGGATTTTTGAAGAAGAATTACAACCTAAAATGAAAGAAATAAACAAGATGAAATAAAGGGTTTTCATAAATCAATTCATACTCGGATCCGCAGGCGTATTGAGCCAGATGAGGTGTTCGCCACCTAACTTTTTCATTTGAAGTTTCCAGAGATTATTGTCCCAATCTTGGAAAATATCCAAATCATCTTCTACCACAATCCAGGCGTTGTCCTCAACTTCTGTTTGAAGCTGATTTTCACCCCAGCCACTGTAGCCTAGATAAAAACGAATTTCTTCTTCGCCGATTAAATTATTGTTGATGGCATTTTTTACATCATCATATTCACCCGACCAATACAAACCATTGCTGATGGGTTCACTGTTGCGGATCAAGTCCGGGCGTTTATGGATGTAATAAAGATTTTGGGTTTCTACCGGACCGCCTTCATAAACTGTAAAATCAGATTCCAATTCAGAAACATAAAGATTCACAGAATGATTCAGTGGTTTATTCAGAATGAAACCCACTGAACCCAATTCATTGTGATCGGTGATTAAAACCACAGACCGATTAAAAGTATAGTCGTACAATGCCGGTTGGGCAATGAGAATATTTCCTTTTGTAATCGTTTTTATTTGCACTAAGTTTGAATTAAGAAAGCAGTCTGTTTGATAAAGATAAAAAAAAAATTAAATGAAACAAGACTTAACCGATAAAAGAAAGGATTATTCACAGAATTTTATAAACTTCTCGGAACTCTCTGATAACCCTATGGATTTATTTCACGACTGGTACAATCAAGCCACGCATAGCGATTTGATTGCCGAACCTTACGCCGTGAGTTTATCAACTTTAGGCTCAGACGGTTTCCCCCGAACGCGTATCGTTTTGCTTCGTGAAGTAAATCCCGAAGGATTTATTTTTTATACCAATTATGAGAGCCAGAAAGGAAAAGCAATTAGTGAAAATCAAAAAGTCTGCATTTCTTTTTTTTGGGATAAATTGGAGCAACAAATCATCATAAAAGGTATTGCCGAAAAAGTTTCTCAGGAAAAATCAGACGATTATTTCCATAAACGGCCTGTAGAAAGTCAGATTGGTGCCATTGTTTCTGCGCAAAGTTCAGAAATCGGTTTTGACTTTGATCTTGATGAAAAAGTAAGACAATTACAGAGAGAATTTGAAGGTAAGGAAGTTCCACGACCGGAAAACTGGGGCGGATATCTGGTTAGACCTGTGGAAATCGAATTCTGGCAGGGAAGACCAAGTCGATTACATGATCGCGTTCGATACAAACTGGAAAACGGAAAATGGGTTCAATCCCGTTTGTCGCCTTGATGCCATAAAAAAAATCCTCTCAATAAGAAAGGATCTTTGAATTTTAAATCGTTTAGGATTTATTTTTTCTTTCCATCAACAGCTGCTGAAAGTTCAGAACCAGCTTTGAATTTAGCTACGGTTTTTGCAGCGATTTTGATTGTTTTTTTGGTTTGTGGGTTGATACCGTTTCTCGCGCTTCTTTTTGAAGTTGAGAAAGTTCCAAATCCTACCAAAGAAACTTTGTCACCTTTTTTCAAAGACTTGGTTACGTTTGAAGTGAATGAATCCAAAGCCTTTTTTGCAGCTGCTTTAGATATCCCGGCGTCAGCCGCCATTGCATCGATTAATTCTGATTTGTTCATAATTCTAAGATTTTTTGATTAATTCTTAGAAACAAATATAGAAGAATCCTTTATTCACGCAACTTCTGGCGTATAAAAAAATGCTTTTTTGTTGAAAAAACAGCCGATTTTGTTAATAACCACGTGGCTTGAGGCTTGTTTATCAGTTAGTTTAGCTGATTTTCCAATCGGATTTGTCCTGAAGTCCGTTGACGAAATCTTTGTCAGTCATCCTTTTTTTACCTTCTGGCTGGAGTTCTTCTACATAATAAATTCCATCTGAAAGTAGAATTTTAATCTGATTTTTTTCAAATTTAATCTGACCGGGTTTATCAGAATTCTCTTGATTATGTTCAAAATATCCTTTGTAAATTTTTACAGATTTGGATTCATTATCTTGAATGAAATTTGTCCAGGCTGCCGGATAAGGACTTAATCCACGGATCTTATTGTGAATTTTTTCAATCGGTTCCGACCAATCGATTTTACAATCTTCCTTGAAAATTTTAGGTGCCGGCTTCAACTCTCCCGGATTTTCCTGTGGTTGAGGCTGAATGGAATTATTTTCCAGTCCATTGAGTGTTTCGATGATTAATTTTTTTCCGGATTCGGCCAATTTATCATGAAGTGTCCCGGCATTGTCATCGGGAAGTATTTGAACTTTTTCTTTTAATAAAATATTTCCGGTATCGATTTTTTCGTCAATCAGAAAAGTCGTTACCCCGGTTTCGGTTTCGCCATTGATGATTGCCCAGTTAATGGGCGCTGCGCCCCGATATTGCGGAAGGAGGGAGGCATGAAGGTTAAAAGTCCCTTTCGCCGGAATTTGCCAAACTTCTTTGGGCAACATCCGGAAAGCCACCACCACAAAAGCATCGGTATCCAAAGAGTTTAGTTCTTCCAGAAATTCGGGATTTTTCAGTTTTTCGGGTTGAAGCAATTTTAAATTTTTCTCAATTGCAAGTTTGGCAACCGCAGACTGAGACAGTTTTTGTCCACGACCCGCAGGTTTATCGGGTACCGTGATGACGCCTACTACTTCATGTTTGCTGTTTAAAATTTCTTCCAGACAAATCGCCGCAAATTCGGGCGTTCCCATAAAAACAATCTTCATTATTTATCGACTTTAATTAAGGAATCGATTCCTGAGTTTTTTACTAAACCTTCATCGGCCAAATCCTGCAGGATTTCCAAAACGGATTCTCTGGGCGAATGTACAAAGTGAAGAAGGATTTCCTGAATAGTTTTGGGAGAATCTTCTAAAAATTTTAATACAGCACTTTCATCTGGAATTGCTTTTTCTCTTTTGCAGACATCACATTTCCCACATTTATTTTTGGGTTTCTCACCAAAATAACGGAGAATCAGTTTTTCGCGGCAAACTTCTGTTTGGCTTGCATAGTAAATCATATCCTGAAGTCGTTTCCATTGTTTGATTTGAAGGTTTTCAAATTCTTTCCACAAAGTATTCTTCACATAATCTGTTTCCCTCGGACGTAGGAAAATTACATTTTGAAGCTCCCTGCTTCGGTAATAAATATATCCGGCCTCACTTAATTTGGCAAGTGTTTTCCTTATTTTCTTTACCGGTTTTTCAAGTTCACGGGCGATATAAAACTCGCTGATGGATTTTTCGTCTGATAAAATTCCGGGGTGGTGCCGTACTAGGTATTCGAGAATTTGTGTGGGCAGCGATTTGGGGAAATTCAGGTTTTTGGGATTTGCAAACATCTGAACCGTGCTGTAAGTTGCGGTTTTCTGAAAAATGATGACTTCTTTGCGTTCCAAAAAATCCAGAACTTTCAGTGTTTTATTTTTATCTAATTTGAATTTTTGAACAAATTCAGAGAAATTAAATTCAAGCTTTTGTTCGGGTCGTTCATTTTCACCAATTTCAAAATAATTGTAAAACATCCGACAAATTTGTCGGTATTCATCCCGGTCAGGAAGGCTGCTTTTAAATATTTTTTCAGCTTCTTCAGCTGCATAGGGCTGAAGAAACAAAACCGCTTCTGAATCTTTTCCATCGCGCCCGGCACGACCTGCTTCCTGCACATAAGCTTCCAAACTAGACGGCAAATCGAGGTGAATGACAGTTCGCACATCCGCTTTGTCGATTCCCATCCCGAAGGCGTTGGTGGAAACCATAATTTGTTGATCGCTTTTTGTCCAATTCTCTTGTTTTTTCTTTTTTTCTTCGTTGGGAAGTCGGGCATGAAAATAATCGGCATCCAATTCTTTCTCCAAAAGGAATTGAGCTACTTCATAAGTTTGTTTTCGCGTTCTTGAAAACACAATTGAGGAACCCGGATTTTTTTTCAGTTCATACACCAAATCGTCCAGTTCATTTTGAGAGGATTGAACTTTGTAAACCAGATTTTCTCTTTTGAGCGAACGCGTAAAAACATTGTTTTCTTTCAGTTCCAATGCCGAAACGATTTCTTCACGCGTTTTGGGCGGCGCTGTTGCAGTCAGGGCAAGCATTGTCGCTTTTGGAAATATTTCTCTTATTTTATTGATTTTCAAATAAGAAGGTCGGAAGTCATGTCCCCATTCCGCAATGCAATGCGCTTCATCCACCGCAATGATTTTTACTTCTAATTCAATCAGATTCTGAATGAAACTACGGCTCAAAAGACGTTCCGGCGCCACATAAAGCAATTTTACTTTTCCCAATTGACAACGGGCAAAAACGACGGCTATTTCTTCAGTATTTAGTTGGGAAGTGATGGATTCCGCTCCGATTCCCAATTGATTCAGGCGGTTTACCTGATCCTGCATCAATGCAATCAGCGGAGAAATAACGAGCGTAATTCCTTCCGACATCACGGCCGGAATTTGATAACACAAAGATTTTCCGCCACCAGTCGGTAAGATTGCCAGCGTGTCTTTTCCTTCCAAAACAGCGTCAATGATTTCTTTTTGCGGATATTTAAAATCCGCATAACCCCAATATTTTTTAAGTATTTCTTGTGAACTCGCCACCAATCGGGTTTTTTGTAAAAGTACAAAAGGAAAATGGATTTCTGAATATTATGTTTTTGTATATTTAGGAATTCGATTCAACTAAACCCGTTTAAATGAATAAACCATTATTCCAAGAAACTCAAAGATTTACACAATGGTGGCTTTGGTTGTTACTGTTTTCAGTTTCATTGACCATTTACCGACCGATTTATATGGCGATTTCAGAAGGTCAACCTTTGGATGCCGGACAATGGGTCGGCGTGATTATTTTGGCGGTTGTTATTTTGTTTATGTTTATAATTCGACTGGATACCCGAATTGACGAAAGGGGAATTTATGTGAAGTTTTTTCCGGTTATACCGAAATTCAAATTTTATTCTTGGGAAGAAATTTCCACTGCTGTTGTGCGTAAATATTCGCCACTGATGGAATATGGCGGTTGGGGTATTCGTTTCGGACGAAATGGAAAAGCGTACAATATCAAAGGAAACAAAGGTCTGCAATTGAAATTCAAAAGTGGAAATGCTTTACTCATCGGAACGCAAAAAGCAGAGGAGTTGGAGAAAGTATTGAAAAATATAGAAATTTAAAAATGCAAAAAACCTCACAGATTTGATTTCCGCGAGGTTTTCTACTATTTCGTATCTCAACTTCCCTCTCCTTTGGAGAGGGTTAGGGAGAGGCTTAAAGATCAAATTTAATTCCCTGAGCCAAAGGTAAATTCGTTGTATAATTGATGGTGTTGGTCTGTCTTCTCATATAAACTTTCCAAGCATCCGAACCCGACTCACGTCCGCCTCCGGTTTCTTTTTCACCACCAAAAGCACCTCCGATTTCTGCCCCGGAAGTTCCGATGTTAACGTTGGCAATTCCACAGTCAGAACCTGCAGCACTTAGGAATTTTTCGGCTTCACGCAAATTATTGGTCATAATTGCAGAAGAAAGTCCTTGAACCACACCGTTTTGCAGTTCGATAGCGTTTTCTACATCCCCCGAATATTTAATCAAATACAAAACCGGTGCGAAAGTTTCGTGCTGTACGATTTCATAATGGTTTTCAACTTCTGCAATCGCAGGTTTTACATAGCAACCGCTTTCGTAACCTGAACCTTCCAAAACGCCACCTTCGACTAAAATATTTCCTCCTTGTGCTTTCACTTGTTCCAAAGCGCCAAGGTAAGCGTTAACTGCATCTTTGTCAATCAAAGGCCCTACGTGGTTATTTTCATCCAAAGGATTTCCGATTTTCAATTGGCCGTAAGCCGCAACGATGGCGTCTTTTACTTTGTCGTAAATCGATTCGTGGATGATCAATCGACGAGTCGAAGTACATCTTTGTCCTGCTGTTCCTACCGCTCCGAAAACCGCACCGATTACGGTCATTTTCACGTCGGCATCCGGCGTAACGATGATGGCGTTGTTTCCGCCTAATTCCAATAAAGAACGACCTAATCTTCCGGCAACTTCTTGCGCCACGATTTTTCCCATTCGGGTGGAACCGGTTGCAGAAAGTAAAGGAACTCTTTTGTCTTTTGACATGAATTCCCCGACTTTATAATCACCGTTGATCAAACAGGATATTCCTTCCGGTAAATCGTTTTCTTTTAAAACTTCCTGAATGATTTTCTGACAAGCTACCCCGCACAAAGGCGTTTTTTCACTTGGCTTCCAGATTACTACGTCACCACAAATCCAAGCCAGAGCTGCGTTCCAAGACCAAACGGCTACTGGGAAGTTAAATGCTGAAATGACACCTACGATGCCCAGCGGATGGTATTGTTCATACATTCTGTGTCCGGGACGTTCGGAATGCATGGTGTGTCCATAAAGCATTTTGGCTTGTCCGGTGGCAAAATCACAGATGTCGATCATTTCCTGCACTTCACCCAAACCTTCCTGATAGGATTTTCCCATTTCGTAGGAAACCAATTTCCCTAAATCGGCTTTATAATGTCTTAATTTATCTCCAAATTGACGTACGATTTCTCCTCTTTTGGGAGCGGGCGTGGTCCGCCAAATTTTGAATGCTTCTTGAGCCGAATTGATTACTTTTTCGTAATCTTCTTCTGTCGTTGCTTTTACTTTTCCAATTAATTTTCCATCAACTGGCGAATAAGATTCAAGGATTTCTCCGTTAGAAAACCAATTCGATCCGGTTGAAGTTCCTTCGTTTATTTCGTTTAAACCTAATTTTTTGAGTTCGTTTTGTATCATTTTAATTCTTGCTTTTTTGAAAGTCTTCAAAGGTAAGAATTATGCGCCAAGTAAACCGAATATGGACGCTTCAAATTGATAGAGTTAAATTCGAATGAAATAAAATTGACATATCAATTAATTCAAAAAATAAGTATATTTGGGTAAAATTTTGGTTTTGGAAAAATTAGACGATATTATTTTTTATACTTTGGACAAAAGCATTCGGACTTACCGAATGTACGCCCAAAAAAGGCTGCGTGAATTTGGCTTTGAGATTACAATCGATCAGTGGTTGGTATTAAAGGCTTTGACTGAAAATCCGGGTGTCATGCAACAAAAAATAGCCGAAAGGGTTTTTAAGGACAATGCTTCAGTGACGCGGATTATTGAATTATTGGTAAAAGCGGATTATCTGGAACGTAAAATCAATCCGGATGATCGCCGTAAATCCAATTTGAAAGTTACTTTGAAAGGAAAAAAAATTATTTCAGATGTTCAGAATGTTGTGCTGGAAAATCGTGCAAATGCCTTGAGTGGCATTAGTCAGACCGAACTGGAAACGGTTCAACGCGTTTTACTGAAAATTACAGAGAATTGTCAGGAAGAGGTTTAAACCAAATTATTTTATGATGAGAATTATTCTTTTATTAAGTCATTGTCTCGCGATGTGGATGCTTTCCTGATCAGCTTTGGGTCAAATGGAAAGTGAAAAGCGTGTTTCCCCAAGCCAGACATGCCGCCCCGGCATCGTCCAGATCAATCGTGAATTGTTCCACAGGTTCTTCCGATTTAAAAGTCGGAACCGTCACCCGAAGTGCATCTTTGGATTCGTCATATTGAGTTCCCCATTGGCTCCAAGCTTTGTTGAAAATCACAATGGTTTCCTTTTCGTCGGGAATGGTGTACAAACTGTATTTCCCAGCCGGAAGTAATTTCCCTTCAATCAAAACATCTTGGTTGACCTCAAAAACAGTGGCTTCATTGGCGCCGGTTCTCCAAACTTTACCATAAGGAACAATGTCCTTTCCAAATTCTCTTCCTTTCAGAAATGGACGGCTGTAGGTAATTTCCACGTTCAAATCTTCAATCTGTGTTTGGATGGTGTCCAACGGACTCACACGATTGTTGGATGCAGTTTGTGCATTTGCAAAGGAAAAAATGAAGAGAAAAAATACGGTAAATAAACTGGTTGTTTTCATTTTGATGAAATTAGGACTTTTACAAATTTACGAATTCCGGCATCAAATTGGCAAGTTCTGTGCCAGTAAAGGGGCGGAATTATCAAAATTTTTTAATTCATTCAAATTTAACTTTTGGCTAAGCCAACATTCGGATGGAAAGTTTCACGCCTTCAATCAATTGATCGATTTCTTCTTTGGAATTGAAAACAGCAAAAGAAGCCCGAACCGTTCCCGGAATTCCGAAATGTCGCATAATCGGCTGCGCACAATGATGACCCGTCCGCACCGCAATTCCTTTTTTGTCCAAAATCATCCCGACATCGGACGGATGAACGCCCGGTAAATTCAGGTTGAATGAAACCGCGCCCGACCTCGGCACATCTTTTCCGTAAATCACGACTTCTTCCAGTTCAGAAAGTCGGGAAGTTGCATAACTCAAAAGTTCATCTTCGTACTGATGAATGGTTTCAATCCCAATCGAATTGATAAAGTCAATCGCTGTTCCCAAAACGATATTTCCGGCAATATTCGGCGTTCCCGCTTCGTATTTAAAAGGCAATCCGGCATAAGTAGAATGATCCATCCAAACTTCTTTGATCATTTCTCCGCCGCCGTGATAAGGCGGAAGTTCGTTTAGGATTTCTTCTTTTCCGTACAAAATTCCGGTTCCGGTCGGTGCATACATTTTGTGTCCGGAGAAAACCAGAAAATCACAATCCATTTTCTGAACATCTACTTTTGTATGGGGAATGGATTGCGCCGCATCAATCAAAACCCAAGCGCCCACCTGATGTGCTTTTTCGATGATTTTTTCAATCGGATTGATAATTCCCAATGCATTTGAAATCTGATTGACCGCTACGAGTTTCGTGTTAGGTGTTATGAGTTCGTCTAATTTTTCAATCTGCAAACTTCCGTTTTCGTTCAATGGAATGTATTTCAACTTAGCGCCGGTTCTTTCGCAAAGCATTTGCCAAGGAACGATATTGGAATGGTGTTCAATTCCGGTAATGAGAATTTCATCGTTCGCTTTGATGACGTCTCTCAAAACGCTGGCAATCAGATTGATTCCTTCGGTTGTGCCTTTGGTGAAAAGTACTTCGTGCGCTTGTTTGGCGTTGATGAAATTTCTGACTTTTTCTCGCGCATCCTCCATCATAACCGTCGCTTCCTGACTGATGGTATGAATGCCCCGATGGACATTTGAATTGAATTTTTCGTAATAATTATCAATGGCATCCAGAACGATTTTGGGTTTTTGGGAAGTCGCTGCATTGTCGAAATAAATCAGTGGATTTCCGTTTACTTCACGTTCTAAAATAGGGAATTGGGCGCGTATATCTTGTATATTGAAACTCAATTTGAAGTCTTTTTTGAATGAAAAGCAAAGTTATTCAATTCAAATGGCTTAGGAAATGATTTAGGTCAAATTAATATTTAAAATCCTTTCTCAAATAAGGTTTCAAATCATCATAAGGAACAAATAATTCAAAATATCCATAGGCATAAGGCGTCATTTCATATAAACCATAATGAAAGGTAACTCCTTTTTTAGATAGCGTAAAGTTTTCGGAATAGTAAATTTCTTCGGCTAAAAAAGGTGTGGTTTCGGGTTCATTCAATTTTACTCCGGCCGGAATATTGTGTTCTTTCCGAACAGCTTTGTCCAAAATATTATTGATTTCTTTGGTGTGCTTTAAATCAAGTACATCGCTGATTTCTAACCATTTGTTTTTTCTTTTGTCGTAAGTGTAATAAATTTCAAACGACATTCCGTGTGCACCGCCCGTGTATAAATATTGAAAATAACGCATCACCAAATAATCTTTTCCGTTCAGATAAGGCGAGAAACTTTCCATAATCTGATGATTGTACATAGAGGCATAAAACTGGCTGGAATTTTCCCATATATCTTCGACTTCCTCTCTGTAGTCGCGTTCGAAATTTTCAATATTTTTTCGGGAGAAACTTTGAAAATCCAAATAGGTAGAGTCAATGTTTTGCACCAGTTCTCTTTGAAGTTTCAAGTCTTTTGGCAGGTAGAAATCAATTTCATAAGTTCCTTTCACGGTATCGGAATATTCTTCTTTGGGAATGATAATTTCCTTACTGGCATTGTAATGTATGATTTCGGTATAATTTTCTTTCGGAACTTTTTTCAGATCAAAAGGAAGAGTTTTCTCTCCTTTTTTCCAAGTGCCTTTGAAGGTGTCATTGGCATAAGTTCCGCTAAAAGTTTCTATAAATTCGCTGTCATCATAAGTCGAAAAAGCCAGTTGGGGAGAAGATTGGTATAATTCGATCGGAATTTCCTGAGAATGGTAATAATAAGAACCGAAATAGGCTCCTTGTTCGCTAGAGAATTCGCCTTGTTTCAAAAGTTCCATCGTTACCGGATATTTCCCGATTTTTCCCTCCAGAATTAAATAATCCTCGGTTTGAGCGGAAAGAATAAGGCTGGAAAATAAGAATAAAAGTGCAGCAATTAATTTCATATCAGAATTTTGAAAGCTAAACTTAGCAAATATTATTCCCGATTGGAGAAAAACTTCAAAATCTTCTCTGCTCTCGAGTTTCCTACAACTTCTGCTAATTCCTCTTTGGTAGCGGATTTGATGCGTTTCACTGATTTGAATTTCGATAAAAGTTCCTGAATTGTTTTTTCGCCCACGCCGGGAATTCCTTCCAATTCCGAATTGAAACTGCTTTTGCTTCTACGATTTCGGTGTTTGGAAATTCCAAACCGATGCGACTCATTTCGGACGTGTTGCAAAACTTTCAAAGTTTCGGAGGTTTTGTCCAAATAAAGTGGAATGGAATCGCCGGGAAAGAAAATTTCTTCCAGCTTTTTGGCAATCCCGATGACCGTTACTTTTCCACGTAAACCCAATTTGTCGATGCTCTTCAAAGCCGCGCTGAGCTGGCCTTTTCCACCATCGATCAAAATCAGTTGTGGCAATTCGCCTTCTTCTTCCAAAATTCGTTTGTAGCGCCGATAAATCACTTCTTCCATCGTGGCGAAATCGTCCGGGCCTTCCACCGTTTTGACGTTAAAAATCCGATAGTCTTTTTTACTCGGTTTGCCATCTTTGAACACCACACAAGCCGAAACCGGATTGGTTCCTTGGATGTTTGAATTGTCAAAACCTTCGATGTGTCGCGGTTCCACTGGCATTCGCAAATCCTTTTTCATCTGCGTCATAATGCGTTTGGTATGGCGTTCGGGATCGACGATTTTAATTTGTTTCAATTGTTCGAGTCGATAATATTTTGCATTTCGTTCCGAAAGTTCCACCAAACGTTTTTTATCGCCGATTTGCGGCACCGAAATTTTCATGTCGGGAATTTCCAATTCGAGTGGAATCGACAAAAAGATTTCTTTTGAATGACGACCAAATCTTTCCAGAATTTCCACAATCGCTTCTTCCAGCAATTCTTCATTGGTTTCGTCCAATTTCTTTTTCAATTCCAAAGTATGCGATTGAATGATCGCGCCGTTATTCACGCGAAGGAAATTCACATAAGCCGAAGTTTCGTCGGAAATGATGCTGAAAACATCCACATTTCCGATGGTAGGACTGACCACGGTAGATTTTGCCTGATGATTTTTGACCAAATCAATTTTTTCCTTGATGGATTGCGCCGTTTCAAAATCGAGTTTGGCTGCCATATCTTGCATCAAATCCGTCATATAGCGAATGGCATCGTTGTAATTTCCTTTGATGATTTCACGAACTGCTTGTATGTTTTTATCGTAATTTTCTTCGGATTGAAAACCTTCGCAAGGCCCTAAACAATTCCCGATGTGGTATTCTAGACAGACTTTGAATTTTCCGGCTTCAATGTTTTTTGGACTTAAATCATAATTACAAGTTCGTAGCGGATAAATCTCGCGAATCAGTTCCAGTAAAGCATTTAAAATCCCCACCGATGCATAGGGCCCGAAATATTCCGAACCGTCTTTGATGAGTTTCCGGGTTTTGAAAACGCGTGGAAATGTTTCGTTTTTGATGCAAATCCAGGGATAAGTTTTATCGTCCCGAAGCATCACATTGTATCGCGGTAGGTATTTTTTGATGAGGTTGTTTTCGAGCAAAAGCGCATCAAATTCGGTATCGACATTGATGGTTTTGATGTCTGCGATTTTTTTAACCAGAATCCGGGTTTTCCCGGAATCATGGGTTTTGGTGAAATAGGAGGAGACTCGTTTTTTCAGGTTTTTGGCTTTACCTATATAGAGAATTTTCCCGTTTTTATCGTAGTACTGATAAACACCGGGAGAATTCGGTAAAGTCTGAATGATTAATTTTAAATTTTCCTGCATTTGAACAAACAAAGTTCGCAAGATTTTTTGGGAATTGGAGAATTTAGTTTTTTTCGGGTTCAATTGATTGTTTTGATCCTTTCGAGTTCCTGTTTCAGGATTTTATCAAATTCGGATTGTTTATCAAGCCAGATGTAATGGCTGCTTTGATTTATGATAAACAATTTCACAAACTCATAACTGTCCGAAATTTCCTGCCAGTTTAGCGCAGCAGGGTCAATATAATCCCGATCTCCTTGAATAATGCTGATTGGTATAGGGAATTTGTCAAGCGCATTTCTTATATCATAAGAGCCCGGGATAGATGAGCCAATCGCTCCATCCACCTTAATGTTATAATAAACTCCTCCTCCTTTAAACTTCCGCCAGTTATTCAGATTGATCATATTGAATGCCGCATTTCCAGTTATTTTATTTTTTTCGGATTTTTGTTTTGCGTTCAGAACGGAGTCATTTTCAAGACCTTCTTTTTCCAGAATTTCCTGAACATGAGGACGATCTCGCAATTCTTTAATTCGGGAATGGATATCTTTTAATATTTCATGGAAAGGTTTTTCTTTGGTAATGTAAGGTGGCATAGTGGCAGTTAAGATCATTCCTTTTACATTTTGCGGATATTTTAAACAATAGGAAATAGCCAGTAAACTCCCGAAAGAATGACCAAATAAAACAACTTTCTCCTGATTTAATGATTGACGAAGTGTTTCCAAATCATCTACCAGCTTATTGATTGTCAGGCTTGAAACCAGTGAGTCTTTAACAGGCGACATTAAACTTCCTCTTTGGTCAAATAAAACAAATGTATTTTCATGGATATTGTTTCGTACCGCATCTACCAAATAGTGAAAGTCATTTCCAGGGCCACCATGCAACGTAATAATCGTATCTCCTTTTCCGATTTGCGTAACATAAAGTCGGGCTTGCCCGTCTTCAGTCGGGAAATACCAGGCGTTTTCCTGTAATTCATCAAAAATCTGAATATCATTTTGTGCATTCACAATTACCGGACTGATCAGGAAAATTGGAATCAAAAAATATAACTTCATAATGCAACTTTCTATTAAAGACGAAGTGGAAATGCATTATGTTACCGTATGAATTGTTAAATTTTTAAAATATAATC
The DNA here is from genome assembly GCF_049672845.1 of Moheibacter sp. NCBI lineage: Bacteria > Pseudomonadati > Bacteroidota > Flavobacteriia > Flavobacteriales > Weeksellaceae > Moheibacter > Moheibacter sp. The sequence goes on along the minus strand of NZ_JBATWT010000005.1, from coordinate 167,633 downwards.
TTAATTAACTTCCTTTATCTCAATATCTTCGCCAATGTAAACCAACAATTTCTTTTCGATTTGAAAATTCATTTGTTTCAAACAATCTGCATAATGATTGATTTGTCTGACGTGTTTTCCCTGTTCACTACCTGTTTTATAATCGATAATCGTACAATGATCATCTCTCAAAGCAATCCTGTCAGGACGAATGACTTCACCCAAATCATCGATGAAATCGCGTTCATTCAGAATTTTAAATTCATCTGAAAAATAAGTTGCCAAATCCGGATGATGAATGATTTCCAATATCCGTTTTTTCATTTCGGGAATTTCTTCCTGTCGGATTTCACCTGCATTCAAAGCCTTTTTTAGTACAGGTTCCACGTCTCTTTCGGTATAAATAAATTCCATCAATCCGTGTACTAAATCGCCATAAACGATTTCTTTTTTCTTTTTCCAACGTTTGGACGATTCTTTACTGATTTGAATTCGGTTTTCCCAATTTTCAACCACAAAAGGCAAAATTTCAGTCAGATTTTCCGAATTTTTGGGTTGGGAAATTCTTCCTTTTTCGCCTTTCAAAATGATTTCATCTTCGCCTTTGAATTGTTCATTAAAATAAACCGCCACGCCGTTTTTGGCATCTTTAGGCGTGATGATGTAAAGTTGTTCCACGGCACGAGTTGTCGCTACGTACAACAAATTCAGGTTGTCGATGAGAAATTCGTTTCGTTCTTTGTCGATGATTTCCTTAATTTCATCCGAAACTTCTTCCAAATTTCCGAAGGAATCCATAATAAATTCTTCAAAAGGCAATTCTTCTTTCTGAATGGGAATCCAGAATTTATCGACTTTCACGCGATCGCCCCAACTTGCAAATGGAATCATTACCACCGGAAATTCCAGTCCTTTGGATTTGTGAATGGTCATCAGCTGAACGGCATCCACGCCTTCGGGCGAAGAAATGCTCAGTTTTTCCTTTTGCAAATCCCAATGCTCCAGAAATCTTTGCAAATTGTACTCGTTTTGCATCGAATATTCCAAAACATAATCCAGGAAATATTGTAAATAAGCGGTTTCATTTTGACTTAAATCAAAAGCTTTGATGGTTTTTTCGGTAAAATCATAAAGTGAAACCGAAGGCGAAAAAGCAAATGAAATATCGATTTCGATTTCTTTGAGAAAGTTTTTCAAGGATTGTTTCCTTTCCAAAACCGGCTTTATTTTTTCGGTAATGTCCGCAAAAGGATGGTTTTTCAATTCGTTTAATTGAATTAAAAATTCTGCCAGTGAAACTTTGTCTTCTTCGTTGGAAATGGTTTTGAAAAACAATTCAATGAGTTGAATTTCAGGCGAGTTCGATAAAAGCAAAGACTCGGAAGAAATAATCGGAATTTGTTTTTCGGACAGGAATTCGGCAATTTTTTTTCCTTCGGCTTTGGTCCGATGCAAAATCGCAATTTCACCCAATTGAAAACCTTGATCCTGAGCGGAATTCAGGTTTTTCAGCAATTGCCCGAGAACTTCTTCGTCATAATTATAATCTTCAGTTTCGCCTTTTTTGGCAATGAAATTCAATTGAACAAATCCGCCTTCTTTGTGATTGCTCAATTGTTGGTTTCCTTCGGCATATAAGTTCCGATAATCTTCGTTGAGACTTTCTGCGATTTTCGTATAAAATTCATTGTTGAATTCAATGATATTTCGGTGGCTGCGCCAGTTTCGGGGAAGATTTTCCACCAAAATGTCGAGTTCGTCTTTTCGATTGATCAGATCCACCATTTGCTCCGGATTTCCGCCGCGCCAGCGATAAATCGATTGTTTGGCGTCGCCCACGAGCATCACCGTATCGGAACTTGCTCGGGCATTTTCCACAAGCGGCAATAAATTCTGCCATTGAAGCGTGGAAGTATCCTGAAATTCATCGATGAAATAATGGTGAAATCGATTGCCAATCCGCTCATAAATAAAGCCGGACGGCTGTTTTTGGAGGTTGGCACTGATGAGTTTATTGAACTCCGAAATCAATAAAACATTGTTGTCTTCTTTGATGGTTTCGATTGATTTTTCGACTTCATTGATGATGCTCAACGAAGTAATCGTGCGCTGAATTCCTTGCCAAACCGCCAATTCACGTAAGATTTCAACTGCTTCGTCTGAAAGTGAAATTAGTTCGGGTGCAATTTGTTCGATTGTGTTTTTGGCGATGGATGAAGCTTTGCCGGAACACCATTTTTTAGGATCGGTATTGGATTTGAAAGCCAAATGACGACTTCCGGGGAATTCAAAATTTTCGTTTTGAAGTTTATTGAAAAATCCGATGAAACCCGAATTTCCATACGAAAAATCATCAGCAGAAATTTGGTTGGTATCTAGGATTTGAAATGCTTTTTTTCCGATTTCAATCAGTTTGTTTTTTTGAGTCGAAACATTTCGGTAAACGGTTTTTCGAAACTCATTAAATTCCTCCAAATTGAACTTTTGAAGATTGGCCAATTTGACCAAATGCGTATCCGAATAAAGCGTTTTGGCGCTCTGAATGAGTTCGCGCGTAATGTCCCAGGAACGGTTTTCGTTTAGATTGTCAATGGCGATTTCGATTAAAACCGAAGTCAGGGTTTCGTCTTCTCCTATTTTTGAAAACAATTGATTGACAGAGTCTTCCAGCAAAGTGTCCAATTCCATTTCCACATTGAAATTGGAGGAAAGCCCTAAATCCTGCGCAAAAGATTTCATCAATCTAAGGTTGAATTTGTCGATTGTACTAACCGAAAATCGCGAATAATTATGCAGGATTTTGGTCAGCATTTCTTTGGATCGCTGATGAATGATTTCCGGTGTGAGATTCAGTTCATTGCTCAGCATTTGTAAATCCTGATTTTCTACGAAATCGGTTTGTGAAAACTTTTGAAGTTGTTCGAGAATTCTCTCTTTCATTTCGTTCGCGGCCTTATTGGTAAAGGTAATTGCGAGGATCGACTCAAAAGCAAAAGGATTTTTACTCGACAAAAGAATGGACAGATATTCCTTGACCAGTGTGTAGGTTTTTCCCGCGCCGGCCGAGGCATTGTAGATTTTGAAATCGTTAGGTTGCAGCATTATTGAATTAAAAATTAAAAATGATAAATTTTAAATGCCCTTCGACTCCGCTCAGGGTAACAGGTTAAATGTAGAGATTTATTTTTTGATTAAACTCTTCAAATAGTCGATTATTAATTCAGTGGAATTGGGTTTCCCTTGTATGTAGTTTTCGGCAGCATTTCCACGACGTTTTCTTTCGTCTTCATTTTCAATCAAATTTGTCATTTTTTGGTCAAAATCATATTGGTCAATAAAACGAACGGCACCCTGATTTTCCAACAAATCAATCGCTTCGAAATAATTTTCATAATTCGGTCCGAAAATAATCGGAACACCAAAAACAGTCGGCTCCAAAGTGTTATGAACACCGGTTTTGGTAAATCCACCACCGACATAAGAAACATCGGAATAAGCATAAATTTTGGTCAGCATCCCGATGGTATCTAGAATCAAAATTTGAGAATTCTCGATTTGATTTTGATCGGATTTTGTATAAATCGCAGTTTTTTTGCTGACTTTTTCAGATAAAGAGATAATTTCTTTTTCCTTGATGTTGTGCGGCGCAAAAATCAGTTTCCAGTCATCGGGCATTTTTTCATTGATGAATTTTACCAGAATTTCTTCGTCATCGGGCCAAGTACTTCCGGCAACAATGAGTTTTGAATTTCCTTTGAATTTTTCGATGAATTCCACTCGGACATTGGCTTCACGGATTTCTTTCACACGGTCAAAACGCGTATCGCCCGAAACGCGGACGTTCTCAATCCCGATGGATTCCAATAAATTTTTTGAGTCGTTGTCCTGCACAAAGAAATGCTCGATCCCAGCAATTATTTTTCGGAACCAACTTCCAAATGGACGGAAAAATAAATTATCCTCTTTGATGACTGCTGAAATCACCAAGACTGGAATATCTTTTTTCTGTAAACGTTTTAAAAGATTGTACCAATATTCATATTTCACCAAAATCAAAACTTCGGGATGAAGGATTTTAATCAATTGTTTGGCATTTTTCGGCGTGTCGAGCGGTAAATAAAAAATATAATCGGCACCTTGATAATCCTTTCTGACTTCGTATCCGGAAGGCGAAAAGAAACTGACGGCGAGTTTATGATAGGGAAAATCCTTTTTGATTTTTTCCATCACGGGACGACCTTGTTCGAATTCGCCCAAAGAAGAACAATGCACCCAGATGATTTTATCGTCAGGTGAAATGGCTTGTTTCATTTTGTTTTTCCAGCTTTTTCTGCCGGAAATCCAAAGTTTGGCTTTGGGATTGAAATGAGCGGCTATGGAAACGGCAAAGCCATACATTTGGATGAAAAAAGTGTACAGTGCCTGCATTTTAATCTTTTTTGTACAAGAATTTTTTGAGTTCTTCGGTGGTTACGCAAATGTCATAACCTTTTTTCAATAAACCTTTAATGAGGTGGATATCGCCTGTCCAGATTTTGTGTCTGATTTGCAAATGAAGAGCGATAAAGAAAAAATCATCTGGATCAATATCTTTTACAATTTCAAAAGCTTCTTTCAGATATTTTTTTTCTATTTCGGAAGATTTATAAAAAGTAATTTTTGAAGTAAGTTGTTTCAAATCTTGGGTAATTTGAAGCTTGGTTTTTCCCGTATATTTAAGGAGATCCGAAAAGTGATTATTGACCTCAGTAAGGATAAATTCGGGTGCTGAAATCTGAATATTGCTTTTGGAAGTCAGAATTTCAGCAATCGCCCCATTGGGATTATAAAGTGCACTAATGAGTAGATTGCTGTCCGAAATAACTATCATAATCCAGTCCCATTTCTTTAAACCATCTTTTCGTTCCGGCCTTATTCACCTTTTTTGAAAGCTCCATGATATGTATTTCCTTTTCTTCTTCGGTCATAAGATCAAAGGGAGTAGGTTCGGAAGTTTTGTTTTTTGCATTTTTGGGAATGTATTCAATGTCAATACCCATCCGCTTGGCAATGCGGATCAGCAGTTCCAAATCTTCTTTCGAGGCTTTATTTACAATCAGCGTGTCCATCGGAAATGATTTATCTCACAAAGATAGGCAAAACTGCACAAAATTTTCGCCATTTTCCCTTAATCACTACATTTGCTTAAATTTCAGAATATGCGCAAATTACAAATGGTTGATTTGGGTGCACAGTACCAGAAAATCAAAAAAGATATAGACGAAGCCATTCAGGGGGTCATTGATTCTTCAGCATTTATTAACGGCCCTGAAGTGAAAAATTTCCAGACAGAACTGGAATCTTATTTAAACGTTAAACACGTCATTCCTTGCGGAAACGGAACCGACGCTTTGCAAATCGCTTTGATGGCGTTGGATTTGAAGCCGGGCGATGAAGTCATCACTGCCGATTTTACATTTGCGGCGACTGTGGAAGTCATTCATCTTTTGGGATTGAAGTCGGTTTTGGTCGATGTAGATTATGATACATTTTTAATCGATCCGGAGAAAATTCGCGCAGCCATCACACCGAAAACCAAAGCAATCATTCCGGTTCATTTGTTTGGTCAATGTGCCAATATGGACGAAATCAATCAAATCGCAAAAGAGCATAATTTATTTGTAGTCGAAGATACCGCACAAGGGATTGGAGCCGATTTCAAAGGAGAAAAGGCGGGAACCATCGGAACGATTGGAACGACTTCTTTTTTCCCTTCCAAAAATCTGGGAAGCTATGGTGACGGCGGAGCGATTTTTACCAATGACGATGAATTGGCACACAAAATGCGTGGAATTTGTAACCATGGAATGTACCAAAGATATTACCACGACGAGATTGGTGTGAATTCAAGATTGGACAGCATTCAGGCAGCTATTTTGAGAGTGAAATTGCATCATTTGGACGAATATAACAAAGCTCGAAGAAAAGCAGCCGATTTTTACAACGAAGCTTTTTATGAATTACCCGAAGTTTTGACGCCGATCAAATCGGATGATTCTACACATGTTTACCATCAGTATACTTTGCGAATTCTCAATGGAAAACGCAATGAATTAAAAGAATTTTTAGAGTCCAAAGGCATTCCGGCGATGATTTATTATCCGGTTCCTTTGCGCAAACAAAAAGCTTACGATACCGGGAATTACAACGATGCCGATTTCCCAAATACCAATCAACTGATTGAAGAAGTGATTTCTTTGCCGATGCATACGGAATTGGATAAAGAACAGTTGGAGTTTATCAAACAATCGGTTTGGGAATTCTTCAGAGTGTATCAGGAATAATTCAATTGTAATTAAATTTTTTTACTAAATAAATTAAACTTAAATCTATGAAACGATTTTTAACTTTTTTTATTATTATTTTTTTAACTGATGGCTTTGGGCAGAATCTCGAAATGGATGCTGAATTGATTGAGCTAAATTTTCAGTACAGTTCAGATCCAACTGACTTTTTCCACTTTCAAAATCAACTTTTTTTTAGAGGAAAATATAAAGGACTTGATGATTATTCTATTTTCAAATATGATGGAATAGATGCTGTAATTATGAAAAATGGTGGAGGGGAAAGACTGATTTGTGGCGTGCCCATTATAGGAGATAATCTGTTGTATTTTAGTGGGAAAATTTATGATGATTTTTATGGTGATCATTACTTGTGGGTTAGTAATGGAGAGGAAAATGATGCAATACCTTTAATTGAATCGGGAGGTAATTATGAACTCTTATTAACAATTGGTAGTAGATTGTTTTTTTTATATTCAGATCCTTTCGGAAAAAAATTATGGACATCAAATGGAACTCCTGAAACGACTATTCAATTAATGGATTTACATACAGCTCCACAAAATGCAGGGTACGTCAAGAACGTAATTGAGTCTCAAGGAAAACTTTTCTTTTCAACAGATGACCCAACATATGGTGAAGAGTTGTGGGTAAGTGACGGAACTGTAAACGGGACATATATGGTCAAAGATATACATGAAGGAGTACAAAGTAGTGGGATTACTAGTATAATCAGTTTTAATGAAAAAATTTATTTTGTTGCTAATGATGGTGTGAATGGATATGAACTTTGGACTTCGGATGGAACCGAAAGTGGAACATATATATTAAAAAATATAAACCCTGGAAATAGCCATGCGTTTAGCCAATTAAGTAACCAATTTATAGAATTTGATGGGAATTTTTATTTTTTTGCCAATGATGGTACAAATATCCAATTATGGAAAAGTAACGGAACCACTAATGGAACCACACTTTTCAAAAATGTGAATACTTTTCCGAATAATTATTCTTACCAAACAGCATCTATAAATGGGGCTGCAACTGATGATTTCTTTGTGTTCAAAGCATATGATTACAATAGTTCAAATTATCAATACACTGAAAAGTTAATGAAAAGTGATGGGACAATTGAAGGGACTTTAGAACTTTTGGAATTAAATTCAAACTATTCCCCTTTTTCAGATAGTCAACTTGATAGAATTCAAAATAAAATTTATTTTACAACAGAATCAACTTACCCAAATAAAGAGTTATGGGTAACAGATGGGACTTCTCAAGGAACAAATTTTGTTACAGATGGCTATCAAGAATTTTCTTATTTCAAATCAGAAGGAAACAATTTATTTCTAAAAGCCAAAATTAGTCATAATGAATTTCAAGTTTTGAAAGTTGATTATAATTCAAATTCGTCTTCTATTTTCTTAGAAAATACAATTAATCCGGAACGTGGATTTGAAATATTCAATGGTGAAATTTATTTTGGATTTGATTTCAATTATTTTAATAATTATCATCCAAGTGGGAGTGAGTTATGGAAATCCAATCTAGCTGGAAATAACCCTATTTTGGTTGAAGATATAAATACAGCAGCTCCAGCGTATCCTACAAATTTTGCGAATTTTTTTAACGGAAGTACAGTTTTCAATGCAAATAATTATCTATCATATGGATTATATAGCATTTCAACCAGTAATGAGCTTACATTTTTAGGAGAAAGTTATATGTTTCAGGGTGATGGTTATGATAGTGAATTTTATAGAGTAGGAGACTATTATTATTTTAACGTTGTTTCGAGTGCCTTGAATTATGATCTAACAGGTTTATGCAGAACTGATGGGACTGCAGAGGGAACAATAAAAGTCGGAAACGTTCATGTAGCTGACCATATGAAATATAATAGAAATTATTTTACTCATTTAAATGATGACTTGTATTTTATTGCCATTGATGGAGAAGCTTATAGTAGTAAAAGCAAAATATGGAGAACAAACGCAACGAATAATCAGACAAATATTTTAGTAGATTTCACTGAAAATTCAAATAATTATACAGTTTTCAATTCTGTTATTGAATTTAATAATAAAATCTATTTTGCCGGAGGAATTTTTGAACCACCTTCTCATGATATTGTGTTAAAAGGTTTATGGTCTTATAATCCAATAGGAGAAAATACAGAATTAATCTATGAACCGGAAATGACTTACTGGGATGATACGGGAAGAATTGAAATAATAGGGATTAATGAAGGAATTTTGTATTTTTATAATATCCAGCGAACCTCAGGAAATACTGTAACAACACATTTTTATTCTTTAGATTCAGAAGATAACATTGCTCTTTTGGGTAGCTTTAGTGGAGAGGCCTTAAATTGGTATGATTATAATAAATTCATAATATCAAACGGATATTTCTATTTACCTTTTAGGGACTTGAATATAAACAAAATTAAACTCATTGAATTGGGGTTAAATCATATTTCTTTACTGACCGTAGAAGACTCGAACTCTTCTACAGGTATTAATAGCATTGTGAGTTGTGGAAATAATCTTTATTTTTTAGAATCTTCGAATTATGGTTTATGGTCAATGAGTAACGAAAATGAATTTACACTATTGAATGGGGAGTTTGATGTAGAGGCTATTAGTGATTTGAATTGTTATAATAACGAGCTTTTGCTTTACGCCAAAACTTTTTACCCTGAAAATGCAGTAGCCTATTCAGAATTAATAGTTACAAATGGAAATATTGAAGATACTCAGGAGATTATTATTAATGTTGATAGTGATTTTGACCAAATTAAAATTGAAGATATTTTTATAGATAATCAAAATAAGATATTCTTTTCATTATCTGACCACTATACAGGAGCTGAACTCTATGTTTCAGAATTGGATATCATATTAACCACAGAAGAAATAAATGAAGGATTAACCAAAGACAACTCAAATGTATTGATCTATCCCAATCCAACTTCATCTGAAATCAATGTGGTTTCAAACGATCAATCCCAAATCAAACAAATTCAATTATATGATTTAACCGGAAAATTGATGGAAATTGGAATTTATAATTCTGAAGAAGTAAAATTAAATCTTAATAAATACAATTCAGGTATCTATTTATTGAAAGTGCAAACCGAGAAAAATACAACTACTAAAAAAGTAATTCTAAAATAAAACCAAAACCTTGAAAAAAATACTCGTTACCGGCGGACTCGGATACATTGGCTCACATACGGCAGTTGCTTTGCAGGAAGCCGGATACGATGTTGTCATCATCGATGATTTATCGAATTCCGAATTATTTGTATTGGATAGAATTGCCCAAATCACGGGCATTCAGCCGGAATTTCATCAGATTGATTTGAAAGACAGCGTTTTGGTCAATGAATTTTTTCAAAACAACAAAGTCGATGGTGTCATTCATTTCGCAGCGCACAAAGCCGTAGGCGAAAGCGTTCAGAAACCTTTGATGTATCATAAAAACAATCTTTTAGGATTGTTAAATGTACTGGAAGCGATGAATGAAAACGAAGTGGATCACTTTATTTTCAGTTCTTCCTGTACGGTTTACGGTCAGGCCGATAAAATGCCGATTGACGAGTCGGCTCCGATTAAAAAAGCAGAATCGCCTTATGCCAAAACCAAGCAAATGGGCGAGGAGATTTTGGAAGATTTTGTAGCGGCTTTTGAGAAAAATGTGATTTCCTTGAGGTATTTCAATCCGGTGGGTGCGCATCCGACAGCCTTGATCGGCGAGTTACCCAAAGGCGTTCCCAATAATTTAGTGCCGTTTGTTACGCAGACTGCAGCCGGAATTCGGGAGTTTTTATCGGTATTTGGAAGTGATTATCCGACACGTGACGGAACGGCCATTCGGGATTATATCTATGTTTGCGATTTGGCGGATGCACACGTAAAAGCTTTGACAAGATTAATTCAAAAGCAAAATAAATCCCATCTGGAAGTTTTCAATCTGGGAACGGGCATTGGTTCAACGGTTTTGGAAGTGGTGAAAGCTTTTGAAACAGTCAATAATCTGAAATTGAATTATAAACTGGTGGAAAGAAGAGCAGGGGACATCATCGAAGCTTTTGCGGACAATAGTTTAGCCGAAAATGAATTGGGCTGGAAACCTGAAACTTCGCTGGAAGAATCGATGCGTACGGCTTGGGAGTGGCAGAGGAGCCTCCCCTAACCCCTCCGAAGGAGGGGAATTCGTTCTTTACGAACTCCGAATTTCGGACTTCATCAAACGAAATATAATTTGTAATTTTGACCATTCTATGGAAGTAATCATCAAAGAAGACGGAAGGGTACAAAAACCGGAATGGTTGCGTGTGAAACTGCCTACGGGTAAAAAGCACCGTGAGTTGCGTGGTTTGGTCGATAAATACAAACTCAATACGATTTGCCAGAGTGGAAGTTGTCCGAATATGGGCGAATGTTGGGGTGAAGGAACTGCGACTTTTATGATTTTGGGAAACATTTGTACACGTTCCTGCGGATTTTGCGGTGTGAAAACCGGTCGTCCCGAACAAGTCGATTGGGAAGAGCCTGAAAAAGTGGCGCGTTCCATCAAATTGATGCAAATCAAACACGCGGTGCTGACTTCTGTGGATCGCGATGATTTGAAAGATATGGGTTCCATCATTTGGGCGGAAACCATTGGCGCGGTTCGGAGAATCAGCCCGGGAACGACGATGGAAACTTTAATTCCCGATTTCCAAGGAAATACAAAAATGCTGGATCGAATTCTGGAAGCCGCTCCTGAAGTGATTTCGCACAATATGGAAACGGTGAAAAGGCTGACGCGTGAAGTGAGAATTCAAGCGAAATACGAACGCAGTTTGGAAGTTTTACGTTACTTGAAAGAGCAAGGTCAGCCGAGAACCAAAACCGGTGTTATGCTTGGTTTGGGCGAAACGGAAGACGAGGTTTTTGAAACCATTCAGGACGTTAGAAATGCCAATGTGGACATCATCACGATTGGGCAGTATCTGCAGCCGACCAAAAAACATTTGCCGGTTCGTTCGTTTATTACGCCTGAACAGTTCAAAGCTTACGAAATTTTTGCCAAAGATTTGGGCTTCCGTCATGTGGAAAGCGGGCCGTTGGTGCGTTCTTCTTATCATGCTGAGAAGCATATTCTTTAGAGGTAAGGTTGGTAGAGAAAATAGAGAATAGAAGATAGAAAATAGATACATTATACAATAATTCACTATTCAACAATTCACTTTTACACCTACCTATTCAAACTTTCTTTATTCTATTTTTGAAGAAATAATTTTATGAAAGTAAAGTTGCTGACCATTGGGGATGAGATATTAATCGGTCAAACGGTCGATACGAATTCCGCCTACATTGCCCAAAAACTAAATGGAATTGGACTGGAAGTGGAAGAAATTCTTTCCATTGCCGATCGTTCTGAAACCATTATACAAGCACTTCAAAATTCAATTTCTGAAACCGATGTTTTGATCACAACCGGCGGACTTGGTCCGACCAATGACGATGTGACTAAGCTGGCTTTGTGCGAATTTCTAGATACCGAGTTGATTTTGGATGAATTCGTATTGAAAGAACTCGAAGAGCGTTTTGCCAAACAAGGTCGGGAATTGAACAAACTCAATCGCAATCAAACTTTATTACCCAAAAAATCGATTGCGTTGCGAAATATTTTGGGAACGGCTCCGGGCATCTGGACGGAATTTCAAAATACCATTATCATCAATCTTCCCGGTGTTCCGTTTGAAATGAAAAACCTGATGAAAACGGAAGTTTTGCCACGGCTTCAACAAAAATTCAATTTGCCTTTTGTGGTGCATCGGTTTTTGTCCGTTTCGGATTATCCGGAAAGTGAATTGGCCATTGCGTTGGAAGATTGGGAGAAAAATTTGCCTCAACATCTGCATTTTGCTTATTTACCCGAGAGAAATAAAATCAAATTAAGGATTACCGGAATTGGAAAAGTCAAATCCGAAATGGAAAAGGAAATCGATGCGGAAGTCGAAAAGCTGGTTCCATTGATTGGTGATCGTTTGGACTCTACAACTCGCGATACGATTGAAATAATTCTAGGCGAAAAACTCAAAGATTTAAATTTAAGTATTGCCACGGCAGAAAGCTGTACCGGCGGAAATATTTCCTTTTTACTGACTTCAGCACCGGGTAGTTCGGAATATTTCAAAGGCGGAATTGTTTCGTATGCAACCGAAGTGAAAGAAAGGGTTTTAGGCGTTTCCAATGAATTAATCCAAAAACACACGGTGGTAAGCAGTGAAGTAGCCGAAGCAATGGCAAAAGGCGTTCGCGAACATTTACAAACGGATATCGGTGTTTCTACCACAGGCGTTGCAGGTCCGGCGAAAGGGGAAGATGGCAAAGAAGTCGGTACGATTTGGATTGGGATAGCCGATAAAAATTCGGTGACAAGCGTGAGATATTTCTTTCCTTATCTGGAGCGCGAAGATTTTATCGCTCAAGTTTCCAGACTGGCTTTGCAGAATGTTTTCAAATTCCTGAACGGAAAAATTTAGCATTTACAAGGTTTACGGCTTCTGCGTTCAATTTCGCGGTTGCTGAGCGGGTAAATTTTTAATCCAATGTAGAAATGTGCACCGTGAAGTTTTTGATGCGGAATAAATATAGGAAGCAGATTTTCACTGCCGATGATAAGTGGACCATATCGGAGAAAGGCGCCCATTTGAAAATTTTTGTATTCATAAGCCGAAACAGAAGCGCCATAGGCGAATTTATGTTGGCTCACAATGTAGGAAGCATTGATGATATTGCTTCTCTTCAAGCTGTTTTCAAAGATGGGAAGACGTTGCACAACATCTATGTTTAGGTATTGATTTACGCCAATATTTTTACTTGCATTAAAATGAAGACTTGTCGGCAGTCCGATTTTAAAATCGTTTGAAACCAAGGATTGAGCTGGGTTTCCGTAAATTTCATTGCTGATGATTTGGGCGTATTGTTCGGGCGATTCGAATTCAATGTCTTCCAAATTTGAATTATTAGTGTACTGAAAGTTTTCGCCCAAAAAATGATGAACAAATCCATCAAAATTTACCCATCCGACGTCTAGTAAATTGGCCGAAATTTTCAAATCATAATCATCGTCATTTCCCGCATAATTCACAAAAGCGAACCCAAAGTCAAATCCGAAACCGTTTCCTTGCGATTGATAATTATAGGTTTCATTTTCAAAGTCATAGCCCGTTGCATAGCCGATTTCGATATCAAAATCTGATACGAAAAGATTTTTTTGATTGGCGAGCGAACCGTCTTCTAATACGATGTCTTCGTTTTCACGCCGCATCACAGCATTTTCGTTGTTTTTCAGGTAAAAAGCATCATGAGCCATTAGGTATTTAATATTGATGCCCGCAATCCATTGATAGTCAGAGTTGAATGGGATTTCTGTTGCGAGATTTAGTCCGATTTCTGTCCAATTCATAAAATTGGCTTCAAAAGGGCTTAAGTTATAAAGTACGGGTTCGAGAATTTCCTGATTAGTAAATTGAAGATAATTGTCCACATCAATAATTGAGCTCTGTGTACGGAGTTTCGAAAAGACGCCAACAGAAAAATCCTTCTCTGCAATTGCAAAATTGAAGGACGCTGATGGTCCCATGATTTCATTGCTGAAATGATATCCGGTTATGTCTTTGTTGTAATAATCCCATACTTTTTTGGTGTTTTCACCCGTGATGTTTTCTCCGATGTTTGCTTCTCTGATTTCTCCGTCAGTTATTCCGAGAACGCTTGTTTTGGAAATATAACCGTAGCTGTTTTGGATGAAAATATTTTCTGAAAATAAGTGGACATCCCATTGATTAGGATTAAGAAAGCTTTGGGTAGGAGAAATACCGACTGTGCTGATTCCGCTGAACCGGTCATTGCTGAAAATGAAAGGGTCCTGCGATAGCAGCGGAGCGGATAATAGACATAATCCAACCACTGAAAGTATATGAAAAGCACGAAAAGTCAAGAAATCCCTATTTAATTAAAAAACGTAGAAAAAGCAGGTTTATTTCATGTAAGGTTTGTGGAAGAGAAATATTTAGGCATAAAAAATGCCCGGCAAAACCGGGCAATTATTTGGATTGTGTATTTTATTTTTTGTGTGGATTAGAATGTGTATCCTACTCCTAATGCAATTGTTGAATTGTAAATTTTGAATTTGTCACCGTTTGTATCTTCTAATGTATACACACTATTTAATCCACGGCCGTAACGAATTCCGAAATTTAATCCCATTGGCAATTCATAGCCTGCACCAATGTTAAGTCCAAAGTTCACGCCAGAAACATCATCTATGTCTCCTTCAAATGAGCTGTCACCACCTTCAACTTTACCTTTTGCGCCTACGTTGAATCCAACCTGAGGTCCAAATTCAAAGTTTAAACCTTCGTAAGCATACCATTTCATCATCAATGGAACATTAATGTAGCTAAAATTACTTTTGTACTTTACATCCTGACCTAAGATAGTTTCCTCATACTTGTCTCCTTGCAAAGAGAAAAGTAATTCAGGCTGAAAAGCCAGTTGTTCAGAGAAACGGATATTTGCGTATCCTCCAACATTGAAGCCAACTTTCATGTCTGACTCTTCAACATCACTTCCGACGAAATTTGTCAATTGTGGTCCGGCTTTCACACCGAAACTTACTTGTGCATCTGCACTTGTCATTCCAAAAACCGCTAAAGCGGCAATAAAAAACATTTTTTTCATCTGTTTAATTTTTGTTTTAAAAGAGGTTTTGAATAATTTTTTCATCACCTGTTTTTAAGGTTTCGGATAGGCATTTCACAAATGCTGTGCCAAAGGAAAATGAAATGTTAAAATTCAATACCAAAAAAAGCCGTCTCGGTTCAACTGAGACGGCTTTTTCACTAAGAAAGTTATTTTAAATATTTAATCAAAATCCTGATTTACACCGACTTTTGCTCGTTGAACGTTTAGAACCGGGCGGTTACTTATCTGGTCACCGTTTCCGAGTACAAACGCTACAATGGAAAGATTTTGGGAATTGGTAACATTATCAGGAAGACTCACGTTGAAATCACGTGTCCATATATTCCCGTTTGCAATCTGGTTCTGTGGAATCACATCACCGAAAATATCGGTATAAGATTTAAGCAATACGTGTTCCTGAGGGAAGTTTGGAATTGGATTCGGAAGGTTTACATAGTCAAAATCAGGATCACATGTAGCAGACTGCCCTGTGAAATAATTAACCTGATTATAGGAAAGACCATCTTCAAGTAAATATACTACCAGTCGTGCATTTGGTACCGAGTCTGTATCAAATCCGACTTTTACATTGATGCTGAGGTTATTTCCGCTTAGTGAGGAATTAATTGCAAGTCCAAGAGGAGCGGACTGATTCAGGAATGAATCTACCTGCGCCTGATATGCCGAAGCATCATTTGGACAAGGCTGAGTCCCCTGGAACATATCCACGGTATGGATTCTGTTATATCGACCTTCTGGGCGTCCCAAAACATTGTAATTGTTCGGGTGGCTCAGCTGGTTGGCAAACTCATAAGCCCAAGGATCGGTAGGCGCACCCGGACAATGAATTGCTACTGGAATTACTCTATCGCTGTAGTTTGTGACATATTCCACAATGGTTACCATTCGCGGACAATACCCGCACCAGGTTCCGGTGTAGTCTTCAAGCAATAGTTTTTGGGTATATCCCTCGGGTTGAGTGTCTTCTTCTGTGGAAGCAAAATAGGCAATATTACTTTCCAGCCCGTTGAAAGTGGCACGTACTTCATTTTCAGGATTTACTGTTTCAGGTGAGAAAGTATTACCTGAAATCTGGTTTCCATTTACAAAAAATACAGCCTGAGATGATACGTCTCCCCCAATGTTGGAGGTTGCAGTAAAGGTAATCGTACTACCTACGGTTACGTTGGCAGTTGATAAACTGAGTGTGATTGATTCGTCCGGAATTTCTTCTTCAGTTCCGCAACTTGTGAAGAACAATAAAGAAATCAGACTCATAAAGACAAAAATGTGTGTTAGTTTATTTATTTTTTTCATAATTATGAATTAATTTTTAGCTAATTTAGCGTTTTATTAACACACAAATAAAATTAATTATGAAGAAATTATTGACGACTTTTTTCGTACTTGCCTTTTTGTTTCCTGTTTTTTCACAGGAATCTGAATTTCCTGATATCTCTATTTCGGATTTGAATGGAAATAAAGTAAATATAAAGTCATTGTCGACAGAGGGAAAGCCTGTGGTCCTTGCATTCTGGGCGACTTGGTGCGGTCCGTGTATGCTGGAATTAAATGCGATCAACGATAAAATGGATGACTGGAAATCCGAAACAGACTTCCAGTTCTATGCTATATCACTTGATGATTCAAAAACAGTGGGACGTGTACAGCCCATGGTAAATGGAAAAGGATGGGAATTCGATATTTTATTGGATACAAACAACGATTTAAAGAGACTTCTTAACTTCTCAACACCTCCGTTCACTGTAATAGTGAAAGATGGAAAAATTCTTTACAGACACGTGGGATATCAGCCCGGAGCAGAAGATAATTTGTATGAACAAATTAAAGGAGTAATTAACTAATTTATCCAAGAAAAATATTGACATGAAAAGAATTAATGCTTTTGCGGTGCTGAGCTTATTTGCGCCTGCCTTATTTGGTCAGATAGAAATCGGGGGGGGAACTTTTTCCGGAGGTATAGAATCCACTTCCCAATGGTATCAGGATGACGAAGAATTAGATTTTGAACAGCCAAACGATCCTTTCCGATCGAATAATTATATCCGATTGGACTATCAGCACGGGAAATTTTCGGCTGGCTTGCAGTACGAAGCTTATCTTCCGGCTGCTTTATTGGGATATTCAGAAAGGCTGAATGATAATAAGATTGCGACGTATTATGTGAATTACAAAGGAGAGCAATTGGACATCACAGCGGGTAATTTTTACGAGCAGTTTGGAAACGGATTGATTTTGAGAAGCTGGGAAGACCGTCAGATTGGGATTAATAATTCCATCCGCGGGGTGAGAGTTGCCTATACGCCAAATGATTTTACTTCTATCAAAGGTTTGATCGGAAAACAACGTCTGGGATTTGAAACTACTCAAGGTACTTTGGGAGGTATTGATGTGGAAACCAATATTGTGCGGATGTTTAACAAAGATAATTTCAAACATTCGGTAATTGCTGGTGTGAGTTATGTGGGGCAGCATGAAGATTATACAGGTCCGGTTGAGGATTTTCCACAAAACATCAGTAATTATTCGGCGCGTTTGGGGTACTCGGGCAGTTCGGGATTTTATACAAATTTTGAATATGTATATAAAGGAGAACAGGCTGCTTATTTCAGTGGAGTTCCTACCGAAAAATATTATGACGGAAATGCTTTGCTAATTAATCTGGGGTATTCTACCAGAGGATTTGGAATCAATACAACTTTCAGGAGACTTGAAAATATGGGAATGTACTCACAGAGAGATTTAAGTGAGATTTCAGCCAATGTTTACAACGAAGGTATCGTGAATTATCTGCCGGCTCTTACCCGTCAGCATGATTATTTATTAACCAATATTTACGTTTATCAGGCTCAGCCCGGCATCAACCGTGAAAAAGGTGAAGCTGGAGAGATTGGAGGGCAGGTTGATATATTTTACAATTTTGCGAAAGGCACGTTTCTGGGTGGTAAATACGGAACGAAACTAGCTGTAAATGGTTCATACTGGAATGGTTTGAATGCAGAATTCAATGAATCAGGAGATGAATACACCACTGAGTTTCTTGATTTTGGAAGAAAATTTTTCCACGATGTTAATTTCGAAATCAATAAAAAATGGACCGACAAATTCTCCACTATTTTCACCTATATGCATCAATATTATGATAAGGGAATTGTGGAAGGAGGCAATTACAGTCATATTATTGCCAACGTAGTTGTGGGAGATTTTCTGTATAAATTTAATTCAAATAATTCAGTTCGTTTTGAATTACAACACCTGCAAACCAAAAGAGATAAAAAAAATTGGGCTGCAGCATTGGTTGAATACAACCTGAACCAGCGATGGAATTTCTATTTGGGAGACAGCTATAATTATGGGAACGATGATAAATCAAAACGTCACCAATACTACATGGTAGGAGGGAGTTATACCAAAGAATCAACACGTGTGGCAGTGAATTATGGCCGACAAAGAGGAGGCCTTATCTGCGTTGGAGGAGTATGTCGCTATGTTCCTGAAAATAGTGGACTTACATTGTCGCTGGTGAAAACTTTTTAATATATTTGTAATAATATTAACACACTAAATCATAAACAATGAAACAAAAATTTACTAAATTGATAGTAGCATTATCCTTGCCACTATTTGGGTACGCACAAACGATTGTGAATACCAATCCGGAAAATAAGAAAGTTATTTTAGAAGAGTTTACCGGTATAAACTGTGTATATTGCCCACAAGGTCATGCGATTGCGAAACAGATTCAGGACAATAATCCCGGAAATGTATTTTTGATTAATGTACATCAGGGAGGTTTTGCAACCCCATCCGGAAATCAGCCTGATTACAGAACTCCTTTCGGTAATGGGATTGTAAACCAGTCTTATAGCGGAGGAGGATTTGGATATCCTTCAGGAACTGTAAACCGTCATAATTTCCCAGGAATGGAGATGACAAATGCTGGGACAACAGCTATGGGGCGTGATAAGTGGTCAGCAGCTTCAAATATAATACTACAAGAAGCATCCTATGTAAACGTTGCTCTGGAATCAGAAGTTGATTTTCAGACACGTCAGATGACGATTAATGTAGAGGTTTATTATACCGGAAATAGTCCCGAAAATACAAATAAACTAAATGTAGTTCTTTTGCAGAACAACACATTAGGACCTCAAACCGGAGGTGGGATGGGGAACAACTACAACCATATGCACCGTCTGATCGATATGATCACTGGTCAGTGGGGTGAAGATATCACCACTACTACAGCCGGAACATTTGTGTCAAAAACCTATACTTATACAATCCCTGAAGATTTGAACAATATTCCGATTGTTTTGGGAGAACTGGAACTGGTAGCTTTCGTTGCTGAAGGAAATCAGGAAATCATCAGCGGAAACGGAACTTTTCCTTCCTATACAAACCTGGAGTATGAGAATGATATCAGCTTGGTTTCAATAGCAGATATTCCGGCTCAGTGTTCGGGTACTGTAACGCCTGAAATTACAGTTAAAAATTTCGGAAATACAGAACTTACATCACTTGAGATTTCTTATTCTATTAATTCAGGAACACCTCAGACCTACACCTGGACAGGGAACTTAGGTGGATTGCAGCAAACGACAATTACTCTTCCTGAAATCGCTTATACAGATAACGAAAACACACTGGAGATAACTCTGCCAACTGATGAAAACAATCAGAATAATATGGGTGATCTGACTTTCAACAAAGCAGTAGAAACTGACAGCCAGCTTACATTGGAAATCAGAACAGATACATATGGGTATGAAACCACATGGAATGTCAGAAATTCAGCAGGAACAATTGTAGCAAATGGTAGCGGATATGGAAGCAACCAAACTTATAATATTGACCTGGAACTTCCTATTGACTGCTATACATTTACTATCAACGATTCTTATGGTGACGGTGGTGGAAGAGCTATCCTGAAAAACATCAATGGTGATAATGTTTGGGTAATTCTTGGAAACAGTTATTCAAGCTCTGCGACCGTAAATTTCTCAACAGACGGAACAATGGGGCTTAATGATTTAACTGCTCATACGCTAAATATTTATCCAAATCCATCAAATGGAATCTTCAATGTTTCACTTGAGAAAAAATCTACTGTGGAAGTATTTGACGTAACCGGTAAAATGATTCACAAATCTTCTGCCAACGCAGGTACAAACACAATTAACCTGACTGGAAAAACAGGTGTATTCGTTGTAAAAGTAACCGAAGAAGGAAGTAAAAACGTTACAACGAAAAAAGTAATCTTAAAATAATTAATCTTTAGCACCGGCCAGCGGCCGGTGCTATTTCAAAAACAATTAAAAATGAAAAAAATAATTTTTTCCGCACTGTTTTTTGCAGCAGTTTCGGGGTATGCCCAGGATCAGGATTATACCGTAACAAATCTGGACATGGTGGAGTATGAAAACAATTCAGTGCATGTTTTTAATGTACACGGAACTTTTGATGACCCTATTGACGAAGCCAAACTTCATTTGGTGATAAATAACACCACTTCAGATCCGATTTATGTAACAGGAGAAGTTGTTGAAATCTCAAATACCAACGGAGAAATGGCTCAATTTTGTATCGGAGGACCTGCCGGAAACTGCTTCTTTCCCCTTTTTGAAGGTGCCTTCTATCCAAATACTGATGGTGGTGTAGTGCCGGCAAATGCCAATTGGGGATTCAATGATTATCTTATTAACCTGGATCCTACCAACCTGTCTGAATATACCATCCGTTTTCTTCAAACAGACGGAGAAGGAAATGAAATCCCGAATACTTCATTTTTCCTGACTTACCGTTATGATGAAAACATGAGTGTTTCAGATATGAATTCAGTTGCAATCGCAAAAGTTTATCCAACTGTTGTAAAAAATACAACTACTGTAAATCTGAAAGAAAATGCAGTCGTTCAGGTATTGAATCTTCAAGGGAAAACAGTGAAATCCCTTAACTTGAAAAGCGGAGTTTCTCAGTTGGATCTTTCAGGATTATCCGCCGGTGTTTACCTGATTCAGTTCAAAGGAAATTCCGGACTTACCACAACCACCAAAGTTGTTGTAAAATAATTTAAATTTAATTCCAAATAAATGAGCCGTTCTGTTGCAAAACAGAACGGTTTTTTATTTTCCGATTAATTTCCTGAACTTTCTCAAAACAGTTTAGGGATTGTTCTTTGTATTTGAATTTTCATAAATTTAAGCCTTTATATTGTACCCCAAAATGACACAAACCGAAAGTTTTCAGATTTTAGACAAAGAAATTTTGCCAGGCGAAACCAAAACTGTAAACCTCAAAATCGCCCAGCTTCATACAATGACTGAACTCAAAATCCCGATTATTGTTTCGCATTCCAATAAAAAAGGTCCAGTCGTTTTACTCTCAGCCGGACTTCACGGCGACGAATTCAATGGCGTGGAAACCGTTCGGCAAATCATCCGAAAAAAAATAAACCGACCCAAAGCAGGGACCATTATCTGTATTCCGCTTGTCAATGTCTTTGGTTTTGTAAACCAATCCCGGGAATTTCCCGACGGACGCGACTTGAACCGTGTTTTTCCGGGAAGTGCAAACGGCTCATTGGCCAGTCAGTTTGCGTATAATCTGATGGAGCACATCATTCCCAAAGTCGATTATGTAGTGGATTTCCACGCCGGCGGAAGAAGTCGTTTCAATGTTTCCCAAATCAGAATCGAAGAAAATCAACCCGAACTGGAAGCATTGGCTGCCGCTTTTCAATCGCCTTTTTTATTGTATTCAAAAAATATAGAAGGTTCGTTTCGGGAATCATGCGACAAACTCGGGAAAAAATATTTGCTTTTTGAAGGCGGTAAATCTTTGGATATTAATTCAGGAATTGTGGATCAGGCCATTGAAGGTACGATTCGTTTGCTCGCTCATCTTGAAATGCTTCACGAAAAATTCGAACCCAATCCGGTGGAAAATCCGATGATTTATATCGAAGATTCCACTTGGCTCCGAGCCGATGTTTCAGGGCTTTTTCAGAGTATAAGTTCGCCGGGAACTTATGTGGAAGCCGAACAAACGATTGCCTGGATTACGGATCCTTATGGTTCGATGGAAATTCCGGTTTTGGCTCCGCATTCGGGATACATCATCAATGAAAATCAGGGAGCAATTGTCTTTCAAGGCGATGCGATTTTTCATATAAGCAGCAAAATTAAAAACTGATTTTGATTTCAAAATACTGTTAAAATCGTTTTTCAGGAACCGAATTGAAGTACATTTGCAGTCTTCATGACGCACGCAAAAATCAATAAAAATTACCTGATTATTCTTTTGGGAATTCTGGCTGCAATTGGCCCGTTTACCATCGATATGTATTTGCCGGGATTTCAGAGAATTGCCCAGGATTTATATACCAATGAGCAACACGTGGCTTTTACGCTGACTTCTTATTTCATTGGAATTGCTTTGGGACAACTATTCTACGGCCCGATTGTCGATAAATACGGACGTAAAAAACCTTTGCTTTTTGGATTGGGAATTTACATTCTGGCAGCCATTGGCTGTGCGCTTTCGCCAATGATTGAAGTGATGATCGGAATGCGATTTTTGCAGGCTTTGGGCGGATGTGTGGGAATGGTGGCTTCCACAGCGATTATCAGTGATGTTTACGAAGTTCAGTACCGTGCACGGGCTTTTTCTTCGATTATGCTGGTAATGGGCGTTGCACCTTTGATTGCGCCGAGTGTGGGAAGTTTCTTTGTCGAAAAATGGGATTGGGAAGTTATTTTTTATTTCCTAGCGATTTTTGCCGGAATTGTTTTTCTTTTGATTCAATTTTTTCTTCCCGAAACCAGCCGTTATATGCATTCCAATAAATTAAAAATCAAGGAAATAGCTGCAGGATATCTCGAAGTTTTGAAAAATAAAACCTTTTTGTTTTACACATTGGCCGGAAGCATTGCGATGTCGGTCATGTTTGCTTATATCTCCTCGGCTTCCTTTATTTTCCTGACTTTTTACGGATTGGACAAAGCGACTTTTTCCCTTCTTTTTGCGGTCAATGCATCGGGAATTATTTCGGGAAGTTACCTGAACGGACTTTTGACAAGAAAGTTGAATTACATTAAAATATCCAATTATGCTTCTCTGATTTTAAGTCTTATTTCGCTTTGCATTTTGATTTTTGTACTTATCAATCCCCATTTGTCTTATCAATGGCTGGTGGTTGCTTTGTTTTTAATTTTATTTACAATCGGATTTATCAATCCAAATGCAACCGCGGCGTCTTTGGCGCCTTTTACTAAAAACTCAGGAACGGCCTCTGCACTTGGCGGCGCCATACGAATGGGAACCGGCGCTCTTGTTGCCACTACGATTGGTCTTTTTCAGGGTGAGTCTTCGCTTACGATGTTCATTATGATTTTTGTGCTTTCCATTTTGGCTGCAAGCCTTTTGTGGATCATGCCGATGGTGAAGAAGACCAGAAGTTAATTTAGAATAAAATCAACAATCATTTTCGTTGTAGTATTCTTTTTCTAATTTGTCTTCCAAGTATTCAAGATTTTGACCTGAAATATTTTGTTTTTCCAGTTTAACGGGTAATTGTTTGGCTCCATCACTTGAAATCCATAAACCATTAAAGGAATTCCCTTTTTTCTCTAACAATAAAATTCCTGTATTTCTAACTTCAACAAACGTATATCTACCTTTTTCATAATTCATTGTCGAATTAAGTAATATCCAATTATCATTTTTATTGTTTTCGTATTTGTAAATAGCGGAAGCATGAATATTCGGACATCCGTCTTCCTCAATTTTAAGATAAAATTGAATTTGCAAATCATTTCCAATTGTTCCTTTGTACAAGTCTTGAGAAATAATTTCTTGAGCGAAGCCCATGATTGGAAGGAAAATCAATAAAATTTTGGCATATATTTTCATTTGTAATGATTTTGAGTTTAAATATAAATATAAAAAAAACAGATCAATTTTTCCGTGAATTTACCTTTTCACGAAACGTTCCTACGGAACGATTGATTGAATTAAGTGAAATAAATTTTATAATTTAAAAGGTAATGTCCCGTAGGAACATCTGGTTGGTAGAAATAATTAGATGTGATAGAAGCTCGTCCCGTAGGGACGTTTGGTGTTATCTAGATTTTTTTAAGCTGTAATTTTTTGCTAATTTTGAGTCTCATCCCGAAACATACGGATCTAACTGCAAAACAAAAAATCCGCATCAATTTCTCAATACGGATTTATATTATTTGTCTGAATTTTAATGCGTTTACAAAGGAATATTTCCGTGCTTCCGTTTCGGGCCGTCCACGACTTTTCCTTCGAGCATTGAAAAGGCTTTGATCAACTTTCTACGGGTGTTGTGTGGCAAAATCACTTCGTCAATGAACCCACGTTTAGCTGCTTCATAAGGCGTAGCAAACAATTCCGCGTATTCTTTTTCTTTTTCCAAAAGTTTAGCTTCGTGGTCTTCGGCTTCCGCAATTTCTTTTTTGAAAATAATTTCCGATGCTCCTTTTGCGCCCATCACGGCAATTTCGGCCGTAGGCCAAGCAAAATTCATATCGGCACCGATGTGTTTGGAATTCATCACATCATAAGCACCCCCATAAGCTTTTCGGGTGATCACCGTAACTTTCGGAACGGTTGCTTCACTCAAAGCATACAATAATTTGGCACCGTGAACGATGATCCCGTTCCATTCCTGATCGGTTCCCGGCAAAAATCCCGGTACATCTTCCAATACCAAAAGCGGAATGTTGAATGCATCACAAAAACGCGTAAACCGCGCTGCTTTGATCGAACTGTTCACATCCAGACAACCGGCCAAAAACATGGGATTATTGGCAACAATTCCAATACTTCTTCCGCCTAATCTTGCAAATCCTACCACGATGTTTTCCGCAAAATCCTTGTGAATTTCGAAGAATGAATCCTCGTCGATGATTTCATGAATCACCTCTTTCATATCATAAGGTTTGGTCGAACTTTCCGGTACAATCGTATCCAGATTTGTCCGGATTTCATCCCCTAATTCAAAGGGATAATTTTCTACCAATTCCGAATTGTTTTGAGGTAAATAACTCAATAATTTTTTGACGTCTTCCAGACATTCCACATCGTTTGCGGAAGTAGTATGCGCCACACCTGATTTCGTCGAATGCGTAGAAGCGCCACCTAATTCTTCAGCCGTAACGGTTTCATTGGTAACCGTTTTCACCACATTGGGTCCGGTTACAAACATATAACTCGTGTTTTCCACCATCATCGTGAAATCGGTCATGGCAGGCGAATAAACCGCACCGCCGGCACAAGGTCCCATGATGGCCGAAATCTGTGGAATCACTCCTGATGATTGAACATTTTTATAGAAAATATCGGCATATCCGCCCAAAGAACGGACACCTTCCTGAATTCTCGCTCCACCGGAATCATTGAGTCCTATCATCGGCGCACCTACTTTTAAAGCCATATCCATGACCTTGCAGATTTTTTCGGCATGGGTTTCTGATAAAGAACCGCCGAAAACGGTGAAATCCTGTGCAAAAATATAAACCAAACGGCCGTTGATCGTTCCGTATCCCGTTATCACACCATCTCCCGGATATTTTTCCTTGTCCATCCCGAAATCACTTGTCCGATGCTCAACCAGCATCCCAATTTCCTCGAAAGAACCTTCGTCCAAAAGGTATTCGACACGCTCTCTGGCGGTTAGTTTCTTTTTGGCATGTTGGGCGGCAATTCTCTTTTGGCCTCCACCCAATTTTGCCTGGGCTTCCTTATCGATTAATGTTTGTATTTTATCGTTCATTTGATTTATGAATTGGGCAGTCTGACTATTTTTTTATCTTCTAGATATTGTTTCAAAGCCACCATGGCAGCGATTTCAGCTTCTTTGGCCGATGCTTTTTTGATAAGTTCGGGCTGATAATATTTCTTCACGAAATTGGTATCGAAATTTCCGGAAAGAAAGGCTTCGTGTTCAAATACGAATTTCCCAAAGGGCAAGGTCGTTTGAATTCCCTTGATTTTATAATTCCCAATGGCTTTCAGCATGAGATGAATCGCCTCTTCACGGGATTTTCCGTAAGTAATCAATTTCGCTAACATTGGATCGTAATAAATCGGAACATCCATTCCTTCGTCGATTCCGTTGTCAACACGAATTCCTTCTCCTTCTGGTAATTGATAAACCTCCAAATTTCCGACGCTTGGCATAAAATTATCCAAAGGATCTTCCGCATAGACACGTAATTCCATTGCGTGTCCTTGGATTTTTAAATCTTCTTGTTTGATCGGAAGAACTTCGCCTCTTGCCACACGAATTTGCAATTCAACCAAATCCATTCCTGTAATCATTTCCGTAACCGGATGTTCGACTTGCAAACGGGTATTCATTTCCAAGAAGTAGAAATTTTTGTTTTCGTCTAACAAAAATTCGACGGTTCCCGCACCGACATAATCACAAGCTTGCGCGACCTTTACGGCGGCTTCTCCCATTGCTTGCCGAATTTCGGGTGTCAAAACAGAAGAAGGAGCTTCTTCGATAACTTTTTGGTGACGACGCTGAATGGAGCATTCTCTTTCAAACAAATGAATGATATTTCCGTGCGTGTCGGCCATCACCTGAATTTCAATGTGACGAGGCGAACCCACGTATTTTTCAATGAAAACCGAACCATCCCCAAATGCCGAAACCGCTTCAGAAGTGGCTCTTTCCATTTGAGATTCAAATTCCTCTTCATTTTCCACGATGCGCATTCCTTTTCCTCCACCGCCTGCCGAAGCTTTGATCAAAATCGGAAAACCAATTTCTTTGGCCACCTGTTTTGCTTTTTCCACATCTGTAATGGCTTCATCCAATCCGGGAACCATCGGAATATCGTATTTTTTAACCGCCTCTTTGGCTGCGAGTTTGCTTCCCATCACGCGAATGGCTTCGGATTTAGGACCGATGAAAATAATGCCGTTTGCTTCTGCTTTTTCGGCGAATTCCGCATTTTCAGAAAGAAATCCATAGCCGGGATGGACGGCATCTACATTTAATTTTTTGCAGACTTCGATGATTTTATCGCCCAACAAATAAGATTGGTTGGAAGGTGCTTCACCGATTAAAACGGCTTCATCGGCAAATTTTACGTGAGGAGCTTCGCGGTCGGCTATCGAATAAACCGCAACGGTTTTGATGCCCATTTTTTTGGCGGTTTTCATTACCCTTAAAGCAATTTCTCCGCGGTTGGCAACTAATATTTTTTTCATTCTATTTTGTTTAAAGTTTAAGGTTCAATGTTTAAAGTGGTTTGAAACCTTACTTAGGCTATTCAAATTCGATTAATAATTGACCTTTGTCCACGGCCTGACCTTTTTCGACCATTATGGATTTGATAATTCCGGCTCTTGGCGAAGCAAAATTATTTTCCATTTTCATTGCTTCCAAAATCAATAAACTATCGTTTTCTTGAACTTCCTGTCCGACTGAAACATTGATGCTCAGGATGAGTCCCGGCATAGGTGCTTTGATGGCATTGACTTGTTTTCCGGCACCTACTTCAAATCCCATTTCTTTGATGAGTTGATCCAATGGTCGTGCGATGTTGACTTCGTATTCGTTTCCGTTCACAAGCACAGTATAATTTCGGTTGAGGAAATCGGCAGAAAGGATTTCGGTCTGATAAGAAACATCGTCTTTTAAAACCTGAAATTTATTCTCTTGTAATGAGATACTGTCGAGGGAGTCCGTATCCTTTGAACTGAAATCAAAACTTTTATCTCCGTCAACGATAATTTTGTATGTATTCATATTTATTTTGAACTAATTGGGCTAAAAATACGTAAACTAAAGCTTAGAGCCTGTTTAAATTTATCTAATAATTTGTTTATGCTTCTTTTTGGCTATAACTGTGTTAAATTTTTAAACGATAGTCTCTGCTATCCTTTAAAAATTTGCCTTGTTCTAACTCAAAAATAATTCATAAACATTTTCACAATATAAATTTAAACAGGCTCTTATACGAAATTAATTTTCTCAGACTTGCACTGGTTTCTTGTTTGTCTTGGTTTTGACTTCTCATTTAACTATATTCTCCAAATAAGATATCTTTGTTGTAAATAATTAGTACAACCTGAAACTGAAATAGAATGACGCAATCCAAAGCTTTGGCCATTTTGAAATCCGGGCGAAACGTATTTCTCACGGGCTCGGCGGGCGCAGGAAAAACTTATGTTTTAAATCAATACATCAAATACCTGAAAGAACATAAAGTCGGCGTTGCAGTCACGGCTTCGACCGGAATTGCAGCCACGCATATGAACGGTCAGACCATTCATTCCTGGTCAGGAATTGGCATTCGGGATGAAGTTTCGGTTCGGCATTTGTCCAATTTGAAAGAGAAAAAATATTTCCGCGAAAAGATGGAACAGGTGAAAGTTCTGGTAATTGACGAGATTTCCATGTTGCACCGAAATCAACTGGATTTGGTCAATCGGGTTTTGAAATTTTTCAAAGAAAATGAAATGGCTTTTGGTGGAATTCAGGTTGTTTTTTCGGGTGATTTTTTTCAGTTGCCGCCCATAGGAAATGAGGAAGAAACTTCACGACAGAAGTTTGCTTTTATGTCGGATGCATGGTTGGAAGCCGAACCGGTGATTTGTTATCTGACCGAACAGCACCGACAATCTGAAAATGATTTGAATTTGATTTTAAATGAAATTCGAAACGGTGAAGTCACCCAAAAATCCATTGATTTGTTGGAGTCACGGGTAGAATTTCATCCGGATGAAGGCGAACAGGAAACCAAATTATTTACACATAATGCCGATGTAGATCGGATCAATCATATGTTTTTGGAACAGATTGGAAGTGCTTCGCGTTTTTTTTCGGCCAAAGTAAAAGGAAATGAAGCCCTGATTGAAATGCTGAAAAAGTCGGTGCTGGCGTTGGATAATTTGGAACTGAAAACCGGTGCGCAAGTTATGTTTGTCAAAAATAATTATGAAGTCGGATATGTAAACGGTACGCTGGGGCGGATTTCGGGATTTACCGATAAAGGTCATCCGCTGGTGAAAACTTTTGACAATGATTTGATTGAAGCCAAACCCGAAACCTGGGCAATTGAGGACGAGAGCGGTAAACCTTTGGCTTCTTTTGTGCAAGTTCCTTTGCGCTTAGCTTGGGCGATTACAGTGCATAAAAGTCAGGGAATGACGCTGGACAAAGCGATGATTGATTTGAGTCGGGCATTTGAAAAGGGGCAGGGCTATGTGGCGCTTTCGCGTTTGCGTGATTTGCAAGGTTTGAAGTTGCGAGGTCTCAATCAAACGGCTTTGGAGGTGGATGAATTAGCGATGCGTGCCGATAAAAGATTTCGGGAACTTTCGCAGGAATGGGACGATTCATTGGAAGAAAAAAGTCTGGAAGGAGAATTCCGAAGTTTTATTTTGTACAGTGGCGGAACGGTGGACAAGAGAGAATTAGCGAAGCAAAAAGAAAAAATTGCAATGAAGGGAAAAGCTGAGAAAGTTTCGACCTATCAGCACACCAAAAATTTGGTTCTTCAAGGCATGGACATCGAGGAAATGGCCGAGAAAAGAGGCTTGACAAAGGGAACGGTTTTAAGTCATCTGATTCGAATTTCGGAAACCGATAAAGAAATTGATTTGGAAAGATTTCGTCCGTCGCAGGAGCTCATCGATAAAGTCAGGGAAGCTGTTGCGAAACAAGGTTCAGTAGAAAAACCTTCATTGACACGAATTCTTTCAGATCTTAAGAAATCCATGAGTTCGGTTAGTCATCTGAAAATAGGTTTCGATGAAATCAAGCAGGCACAGATTTTTTTAAACAGGAAATAAAAAAGTCCGGAATTCATCCGGACTCTCTGTATTTGAAATTTCATTATTCGACAATAAAATAAATTGCTTTTTTCTCTTCAGGTTCATCATTTCCCGGCGCAAATTTTTTGAACTCTACCAGGCAAACACCGTTGCTCTGACCGGTAACATCAATGGTTCTGACACCCGGAACTCCCACCATTCCTTCGGGCGCTTCATTTTGCTGATATCCTTTATCGCTTACCTGAGCTGTACATTCCTGCTGTGTTTCAGATTGCCATGAATATCCTGTTGAGGCGTTTTCATCTATAGCTACAGAAACTGTTTTCCCGTTTTTCACTTTCACAAATTCCAAATGATTGTATTCGGCGAGATTAATCTGATTGGGGAAATAGTCCCATCTTTCTTTGATTGTGGTTTTACAATTCAGAAAGGCTAGAGAAACAATAGATAATAGAAGTAGTTTTTTCATCTGTCAGTAAATTTTAAGTGAATTTAAAAGAAATTTCAGAGAAATCAAATCTCTTATAAGGAAAATATAATAAGGCACTCAATTCTGTCCTGATTTAGAAGAGTTTTGTATCGAGGGTTCGAATCCCTTCCTCTCTGCAACTATAAAACGCAAACGCCTACTTATTAGGTGTTTGCGTTTTTGCTTATTGTGAAAATGCACACAAAATGATAAGAACGAAGTTCTGGGTATTTGGGTTTAAAACGCCCCCGCTGGGCTCAACCCAGTTGATTCTTGGAAGTTTGAAAATCGAACAACGAAAATCGTTAAGAATCAACTAAGTCAATCTTTCTTTTTTATATCTATTTTTTTTATAATAAATAAGATTTTACGCTCAATCTTCATGTATCAATCGCGTCATTCCCGAACCTAAAAAATCATTGGGTCGAATGAGAAAACCAAACTTCTCATAAAATCTTTCCTTACCTTTTGCCGACATCAATCCAACAAAAGCACCGTCAACCGCATTCTCTTTAATATAATTCATTAATTTCTCCATTAGCAAATACCCGATTTTCCGGTTTTGGAATTCAGGCAAAACAATCAAATCCTGAATGTAAAAAACCAGCTTTCCGTCTCCGAGCACCCTGCCCATACCGATGATATGACTATCTTTCATCACGCTCAAAACATAGAGTGAGCTTTTTAACGCGAGACCAACTCCCTCGCCCTCAATCATTTCCCATCCCACAGAATTTCGCAAGGAATTATAATCCTCACCGCTCGGTGCCATTTCCAGAAATATTATTTCACCATTCATCTCAACTTTATTTTAAATTCTGATTTTAATTTTTCTCTCCAAATGAATAACTCATAAGCTTTCTCATAAATTTCACTTTCTACAGCTTTCACAATCTCCGAATCTAAACGATGGACTATGTTTTCAGAATTTTTGAAATAACCGTAAACATCCCGATGTTGCTCAAATAATTCATAAACCCATTTACGCACAGATACTCTCAACTGCTTTCTTTCTGTTTCGTCAAGACTTTTGAAATAATTATATCGTTTATTTAAAACTTTATATTCTTCTGCCCTCTTTTGGTTTTCAGTCTGATAAGTTTTTGAAAATTTATTTTTCTCTTCGGTCTTTATCTCTTCAAAAACATCTTGTAAAACTTTCTGTGTTTTCAATTCCTTCTCCGCTTTTTCAAAAAAACTTTTCATCCGAATGACTTTTACTAAATCTGAATTTACATACTCAAAACCGCGAGGAGTCAGATAGATTTTACCGCGTACGGCCAGTACGTCAAAGCTTGAAGTTCGTAAAGGACTTCTTTGGAAATGATGATGAAACAAGGAATGAAATGCCAATAGTTTATAAATCTGAAAGCCTTTACCACTTAAACCTTCGTCAATTTCATCATTATAATGTTCTACAAACTCATTCGGTGTTTTATGATACAATTTATGGTAAACCGACCACAGCAAATCTTCATTCACCTCAGGGCAAAACAATTGTTTAACTGTCGAATTAAATTTCTCAAATTTTTCTTTTAAATCCTTTTCCTTAGCTATTGTTTCTTTTTCTATAATTGGAATCGGAGTGGGGTTTGGAGTAAGAACGAATGATTTTTCTCTGGAAGGAATCATACTGAAAATTGTATAAGCAATCCAAATAACCTTTATAAAAGTCCAGAGTTCTACTTCCAATGGAACTTGAAAAAAAGGATTAATAAGAACCGCTGAAAACAGCCAGAAAAACAATCGCTGTGAATCATCTTTTTCATGAAAAGCAAAAAAACAGAAAATCAAGAGCCCAATAAATTGAATGTAACTGAAATAATCATTTCCCTTGCTCGATAAACTAAATAACAATAAAACCACCCAGGAGATTTTGACGATGACCAATAAATCCTTGCGTCTGATGCCTTCAAGTTCTGCATTCATAGCATTAATTTTTTAAATTAAACTTCTCTGAAATTGCAAGGATGAAAACTCAATCGAAATGAATACAGAAAGGAATCTGCACCTTTTATTTAGTCTTACGACCTTGCAAGTTGCCAAATCATTGCACCACCTTATCAGTTCGGTCTGACAGGTTGGCGTCCATTTGAATTCATTCAAATGAAGCTCTATAGATTCAGAATTTCAATAACAAATCAAACTAAGATTGATTTGCTCTACAAAGATTATTTTATTTAATGAAATATGCAAATCATCTATTTTTAAGTCTTTGCCTTTTTTCACCTCCAGCTATCTCTGGACTATATCATGTACATCCAAAGCATTTGAAATAAGAGGTTTATTCAAAAATAAATCTAAGAATTTGTTAATTTTTTGGTATCGTTTTTGTGCAAAACTTGATAATTAAATAATTAAGCCGGCTTAGTCTTTTAATCATTCAAAATTATCAATTATGAAAAAGAATAATGAGAATTTCGTTTTATTGACCGGACTCATTGGAGGCGTAGCGGCTGGATTTTTGGCGGGAATACTTTTAGCTCCTGACTCTGGAAAGTCAACACGTGAAAAGTTAAGAAAAGGTTGTAATAATTGCAGAGAAGAATTTGAACGAGTAATTCACCAAATCAAAGATTTAACTTGTGATAAAAAGACCGAAAATGAAGCCCAAGAAGCAATTACAAAGCCCAAGAAGCAGAAGTCTACATCCACAACTAGAAAAGCAAAGCTGAAGAAATAATGATCAACAGAACTTCTCCAGCCTTTTTTCAATTAAATAAGGACTATGCTAAACTATCTGAAAAAATATGTGAATTATGGTATTGCCTATGCCAAACTCGAAATCACCGATTCGGTCAGTAATATGATTGGTGCAGGTGTATTCGGTATTCTGGCTGGAGTTTGCGGTCTGATGATTTTGTTCATGGGAAGTATTGCCGCGGCCTATTTACTCAGTGATTTACTTGAAACACCCGGCACAGGCTTTTTGATCGTGATGGTATTTTATGTGTTGTTGTTTGTGGTATTTATTCTGTTCAGAAAGAAAATTAAACTCTTATTTACCAACAATGTAGTGGAAGCCGCAATGGAAGCAATGGATGACCCTGAATCTGAAAATTATGAAAACTAAAGAAATCAACACGCTTGCACAATTGAGACAAGCCAAATCTGAGCTCAAAATGAAAATGAAGCGCAAAGACAATGATTTGCAAAACAATTTGATTTATTCGCTTGCCAATAAACTTTTCTCCGGAAAAAGCAAGGCTCCGAATTATGTTTCATCAGCTCTGGACAAGGGCACAAGAAACGCAATCCAGTTTCTGGCTCACACAACAAAAAGAAAACCGAGAATCAAAAGAGTCATCAAACCGGCTCTTATTGCTGCTTTGGCAATAGCCGTTCCCGTTTTGGCTACGAAAGCCGGCGGATTTTTAAAGGCAAAAGCTTAGTCTTTTATATGGAAAATATAGTGGGAAGCGCAGCAGGGATATTAACATCGGTGTCGATGATCCCGCAGTTAATCAAAGTTTTGAGAGAGAAAAATGTGGAAGATTTATCAGCCGGAATGCTCATCGTGCTGATTTCAGGCCTTTCACTTTGGGTTTGGTATGGAATTATGAAAGGCGAATGGCCCATTATTCTTTCCAATGCCTTTGCTGTATTGGTAAATCTTTGGTTGGGAATTTGTTTGATTTACTATAGAAAAAATAATTAACTTCAATTTTTCTCACTTAATTTACAAAATTTGAAATTTAAAATAAATAAGAGAAAACTACTGAAGTGGACCGGCATCACGCTGGGATCCTTGATTGTACTACTTATTTTATTGATTTTAAGTTTAAGAATTCCCGCGGTTCAAAATTACGTTAAAGACAAACTCATTGTCTATTTGGAAGATAAAATCCAAACCGATGTAAATCTCGAAAAAGTTTTTATTGCTTTTCCTAACCGTATCATTCTCGAAAATCTTCATTTACAGGGACAGGATGTCGATACTTTATTGGCAGTTCGTAGTTTTGATGTAGGATTGAATATGTGGAAACTGCTTGATTCTCAAGCCGATTTCACCTCGATTGATTTGAAAGGTATTCGCGCCAATGTCGTCCGGAATCCCGATGGAACTTTTAACTTCGATTATATTCTCGATGCTTTTGCCACCGAAGAAAAAGAAGAAGAATCCAAACCTTTTATCATTTCATTGGATAAAATAGAATTGCAGGATATCGGCATCAGTTTCATCGACAAACAATCGGCAAACGACATCAATGTTTTTTTTAATCATTTGAAAACCAGAGTAAAAACTTTCGATCTCGAAGAGAATTCCTATGCTTTGGACGAATTAAATCTCGACGGATTAAAACTGAAACTTCATCAGGATTTTGTGGAAGAAGTAGCGGTAAATGTCGAAGAAACTGTGGACTCGCTCAATCAGCAGAAACCGATGAGCATTGATTTGAACGCAATTAAATTCACCAATTTTGATGTGGATTATGGCGATGATAATTCCAAAACTTATGCAAAAGTTCTGTTCAAAGAATTAAGCGCCGAAATTGATAAACTCGATCTGCAAAATAATTCCTTCGAAATCGACAAAATTCTTTTGTCCGGAGCACGATTAAATGCCGATTTGTTTTTGTCTGAAACTTCAAATGAAGAAAATACAAAAGACAGCATTTCTTCTTCCGGCTCAACGCCTAAGTTGGTATTGAGAAAATTAGAGTTGAATGATGTCCAGGCGGTTTATAATAATACAGCGGTTGCACCGACTAATCAAGGAATGGATTTCAATCACCTTGATTTTTCAAATTTAAATCTGGAAGTCCGGGATTTTCAGATGGAAAATAATGAATTTATCGGGAGAATTGAGTCTGCCGAAATTCAGGAAAAAAGTGGTTTGAACATTCAGGAATTCCGAACGGATTTTGCTTATCAGTCTCAACAAGCCTTTTTGAAAAATCTTTACCTGCAAACGCCCAAAACCATTTTACGTGATGAAATTGTTTTGAATTATTCGTCCATCGAACAGTTAAGCGAGGATTTAGGAAACGTTGCGATTTCAGCCGATTTGTACAATTCCAAAATTGGATTTTCTGATATTCTCGCCCTCGCGCCCGATTTGAGAAATACAGCGCCATTCAATAAATATCCAAATGCTTCGCTCCATCTCGATGCCGAAATCAACGGAACTGTCAATGATTTATTGATCCAAAATCTGGAAGTTTCCGGATTGGATGATTTGAAACTTAAAGTTCGCGGGCGACTTCGCAATGCCACAAATCCTGAAAATATTTATTACGATTTAAACATTTCGGAACTTTCTTCTTCGGCCAAAACCATCTACAATCTCGTTCCGCCGAACACCATTCCGTCCAATATTAGTTTGCCTTCTTCTTTTACCCTTCGCGGAAAAGCCAAAGGAACCACTGAAATCATCGACGCCGATTTGAAACTCAATTCCACACTTGGAAATGCGGCCGTTTTGGCTAAGCTCGATATGAGCCGTGAGAACCGGGAAACTTATGATGTAAAAGCCAATTTACGCGATTTGCAAATCGGAAAAATCATTCAAAATCAAGAATTGGGAGCGATTTCGGCAGATATAACTGCAAAAGGCGAAAGCTTTGATTTTGCCCGTGCCAATGCGGATTTGTCGGGCGATGTTGCCTATGTGGATTACAATGGTTATCGCTACCAAAATATGGATCTGACCGGGAAAATTCGAAACGGAAATTACGATATCGAACTAATTTCCAAAGATCCGAATGCGGATTTGAGTTTGATTGCTTCGGGTGTTTTCAATGAAGAAAATCCGACGGTAAAATTAGACGGAACCATTACCAAATTGGATTTGAATAAACTCGGATTTTATGCCGAACCGATGATCCTTGCCGGAAATATTGAAGCGGATTTCACCAATTTAAATCCGGATGAATTGAATGGTTTTTTAAACCTCAGAAACTTTGCCATTTCCGATACAGAAGAAGTTTTTCCGATTCAGGATTTAAGTCTGAATGCGCTTTCCACCATAGATTCAACTAAAATTTCTTTGCAATCCCAAATCGCCGATTTGGAGCTGAACGGAAAGTACAAAATCACTCAGATTTTTGGTTCGCTTCAGCAGACGCTCAATCAATATTATCAGTTCCAGCCGGTCGCGGACACGGTGGTCATCGATCCCAATCAATATTTCACTTTGGATGCACGGATTAAAAACGACGATTTAATCCGGAAATTTGTGCCGGATTTGAAAAGTTTTGAAACCATTGTCATTAATGGAAATTATGACGCCGACAGTAGGAAACTTGAATTGAATGCAGAAATTCCCCAAGTTTCCTATGGCGAATATTTGGTCGAAAATGCGCGTGTCCAAATTCAAAATGAAAATCAGGCGCTTCAATATAATTTAAATGTCGCCGGATTGAACAGTGAAAGTTTTGCGCTTAACAAACTCAGTCTTTCAGGTGATGTGGCCGATAATGTCATTTCTTATAATCTGACTAAAAAGGACGAAAAAGAGGAGAATCAGTTTTTAATTGCGGGAACCGCGGAGTCTTTGGGCGAAATCACAGAAATTTCACTCCATCCCGATGGTTTAAAACTGGATTACAAAGATTGGACGGTTGCCGAAAATAACAAAATTCAAATTGGTCCGGATGGGATTTTTGCCGATAATTTCCGGATTTCAAATGAAGGAAATGAAATTCTCATTCAGTCCGAGTCGAATTCACGCAATAGTCCACTCAATATTGATTTTACCGATTTTGAAATTGCCAATATCACCGAAATCATTCGCAAAGATTCTTTGCTTGCAGAAGGTAGAATTAACGGAAATGTTCAGTTAAGAAATATTACTGAAAACCTGAGCTTCACTTCAGATTTGAACATCAGCGAACTGGGTGTTTTCGGAAATCCGGTGGGCGATCTGGCGGTAAAAGTGGACAATACGGTCGGGAATTTACTCAATGCAGATGTAGCGCTGAGCGGAAACGATAACGATGTGAAAATTCTGGGCGATTACAATATGGAGTCCGGAAGTTTTGATTTGGATATGGACATCAACCGTCTTCAGATGCAGAGTGTTCAGGGACTTTCAATGAACCAGATTACCGATACGGAAGGTTATCTTTCGGGCAATCTGAATATCACCGGGACGACCGAAGCACCAAGGATTTTGGGTGCGGTTCGTTTCAACGATGTCGGATTGCAAATTGCCCAAACCGGAAGTGATTTCAGAAATATCAATGATGAAATTGATTTTACAGGAAGAGGAATTGAATTTGATAATTTCAAAATCAACGACAGCGACGGAAATTCTCTGAATATCAACGGGCAGGTGCTTACACAGACTTATCGGGATTTTGCATTCAATCTGGATTTGACGGCCGATGATTTCAAAGTGGTGAATTCCGAGAAAAACAATGAAGCCATTATGTACGGCGTACTTTCCATTGATGCGGATTTGAGAATTCGAGGTAATCTGGACTTACCGATTGTCGATGGAAGTCTGGCGGTTTCAGACGATACTGATTTTACTTTTGTGTTGCCGCAGGAGTCGCCTTCCTTGCAGGAAAGAGAAGGAATTGTGGAGTTCATCGACAAAGACCAGCCGGTGCTTAATCAGACTTTGGTGGAGAATACTTTGAATTCCCAGACCAATTTCACTGGAATGGATGTGAATGTAAATATCGAAGTGAGTCGGGAGGCCAAAATGTCGATCATCATTGACAAAGCCAATGGAGATTTCGTGGAATTACAGGGCGAAGCGCAGTTGACAGGCGGAATTGATCCTTCGGGAAAAACGACTTTGGTGGGTGTTTATCAGGTCGAACAAGGTGGTTATGAACTTTCGGTGAGTATGCTGAAACGTAGATTTGACATTCAAAAAGGAAGTACGATTACCTGGAACGGCGAACCGACCGAAGCAACTTTGGACATCACAGCGATTTATAAAACCCAAGCACCGCCGATTGATTTGGTGGAACAACAAATGACCGGAAAATCCAATTCCGAAATGAACCAGTACAAGCAAAGAATTCCATTCAATACTTTACTTAAATTAAAAGGAGAATTACTCAAACCTGAAATCAGTTTTGACATTACGGTGGACGAAGAAAATGCAGGCGTTTCTTCGATGGTGATGGATGATACCAAACAAAAATTGCAACAACTCCGAAATGAAGAAGCCGAAATGAACAAACAGGTTTTTGCTTTGTTGTTACTGAACCGTTTTGTGGGTGAAAATCCTTTTGATAGCGGATCGGGACTTTCAGCTGAGTCGCTGGCACGGCAGAGTGTGAGTAAAATTCTTTCGCAACAATTGAATAATCTTACCGAAGATTTAATTGAAGGCGTGGATTTGAATTTTGATTTGGAGTCAACGGAAGATTATACTTCGGGACAAAAAAATACACGTACCGATTTGAATGTCGGCGTAAGCAAAAGATTGCTCAACGACCGTCTGAAAGTCTCGGTAGGAAGTAATTTCGGGATTGAAGGCGATGCACGTCAGAATGAGAATACGACCAATATTGCGGGTGACGTGACCATTGATTACAACCTATCCAAAGACGGAAGGTATATGTTGCGGGCGTATCGAAAAGATGAATACCAGGTCGCTTTGCAGGGGCAGATTGTAGAAACGGGCGTTGGATTTATCATTACATTGGATTACGACAAATTCCGTGAGATTTTTCAGAGAAGCAAGGAGAAAAAGAAAAACAGAAACAAAGAAGTAGAATTTAAATAATGGGGAAAATTCAAACATACATTCGTTCGTTATTGGTTTCGGGATTTGCCGTTTTGATTTCTTCTTGCAGCAATACCAAATACCTGAATGAAGGCGAAATGCTCTTTACCGGAGCTGAAGTGAAAATTGAAAACGACTCGCTTCCGCGAAAGGAAAGAAAGGAATTAAAAGAGCAATTGGAAGATAATCTTACGCCGAAACCGAATTCTTCTTTTTTAGGACTTCGTCCGAAATTATTGTTCTACAATATTACCAAAGAACCCGAAAAAGACAAGGGTTTACGTTATTGGATGAAATACCGATTGGGCGAAGAACCGGTTTTATTGCAGGATGTGGACCGTGATTTTAACCGGGAAATTTTGGTGAATTATTCGGAGAACAAAGGTTATTTCAATGCAAATGCTTCTTACGATACGATTTCAAAAAATAAAAAAGCCGAAATCATTTATACGGTCAATCCCGGACCGCGTTACCGACTGGGGTTGGTGGAATATGAAAAAGACTCAACGCTGATCAATGAAGAAATTCAAAATTTAACCGATAAATCTTTGCTCAAAACCGATGAACCATTTGATCTGGATGTCATCAAAGCGGAGCGGGAACGAATTGACCGAAATCTCAAAGAGCGTGGATTTTATTATTTCAGTCCGGAAAATATCATTGTTCAGGCCGATAGTACGGTTTCAAATGATCATAAAGTCGATGTAAATGTGAAGCTGAAAGACGATACGCCACAATTGGCCAAAGAGCAATTCACCATTGACAAAGTGATTGTATTTCCGAATTATAATATCGATGAAGTCAAACTAGGACGCTACGGAATTCCGGCTCATATCGATACGATTTCAGCCTATAAATACGAAGATATTTATGTGATGGATCACGATAACAAATTCAAACCCAAAATATTTGACCGCGCACTTTATTTCAAAACCGGTGATTTGTACAATCGTTCAGACCATAACCTGACCTTGAGCCGTTTGATCAATCTAGGTGTTTTCAAATTTGTGAAGAATGAATTTGTGGTTTCTGACTCGGCCAATCATAAGTTTGATGCCTATTATTTGTTGACGCCGAGGGAGTTGCAATCATTGCGTCTGGAAGCTTTGGGTCGTACGAATTCTGCGAATTATGCCGGAAGTGAATTGAACCTGAACTGGACACATCGGAATATTTTCCGTGGAGCCGAACAATTGAAAGTAGCGGTTTTTGGTGCTTTTGATGTGCAGATGGGCGG
This sequence comes from Moheibacter sp., assembly GCF_049672845.1. Classification (NCBI taxonomy): domain Bacteria; kingdom Pseudomonadati; phylum Bacteroidota; class Flavobacteriia; order Flavobacteriales; family Weeksellaceae; genus Moheibacter; species Moheibacter sp. Next base: position 127,348 of record NZ_JBATWT010000005.1, on the reverse strand, counting down.
TCCGAAAGATGCGGCCAATATATTTCGTGCCGGAGCCAATGCGCAACTTTCCATTCCGAGGATAGTGGCGCCTTTCCGATTTCAATCGTCGAGTGCCTTTGTGCCGAGGACGAATATTTCCATCGGATATGAATTTATGAACCGAACGGAACTTTATACACTTAATAATTTTAATGCTTCTTTTGGTTATCTCTGGAAAGAAAATGAACGGAAAGAACACGATTTGAAAATCATAGATATTACCTATGTTTCGCCGGCCAATGTAACGGAAAAGTTCGACTCGATTTCGGAGAATAATCCCTTTATGCAAAGAATTGTAGAACCACAATTGATTTTCGGGCCGATTTATTCTTATACCTACACCAACACGATGTTGCCGAAAAAGAACACGATTTATTACAGAGGGCGACTGGATTTGGCAGGAAATCTGGCGGGATTAATTTCAGGCGGAAATGCGAAGGAAGGTAATCAGAAGGAAATATTTGGAGTTCCTTTCAGTCAATATGCGAAAATTGAAAACGACTTCCGATTTTATCATAAACTGGACGATAAAAATTCGATTGCGACGAGGTTAATTGCCGGAGTGGCTTATCCGTACGGAAATTCCGAACATATTCCCTTTTCCCGACAGTTTTTCATTGGGGGAAGCAATAGTATCCGTGCATTTCGGGCGCGGACTTTGGGACCGGGAAGTTTCGATCCGCGGACTTTGGACAATGCCTTCTTTTTTGATCAGTCGGGTGATGTGAAGTTGGAACTAAATGCAGAATACCGACTCAATCTTTTCAATTTTCTAAACCTTGCGGTCTTTGCCGATGCGGGAAATATCTGGTTGGTGAATGAAGATCCGGATCGTCCGGGAGGAAAGTTTTCCAAAGACTGGCTGGATGAAATCGCTGTTGGAGCAGGATTGGGATTAAGAATGGATTTTTCGATTTTAATACTTCGACTGGATTTAGCGATGCCGCTACGGGTGCCTTATTTTGAGAAAGGCGATCGATGGGCATTTGATAAAATTGATTTCAGCAGTAGTCAATGGCGAAGGGATAATCTGATTTTGAATATTGCGATTGGGTATCCTTTTTAGAGGGTAGAAGTTAGAAAGTAGAATTTAGAAAGTAGAAATTAGAGGGTAGAAAGTAGAATTTAGATTGTTGATTGAAAACTCAAACTCAAAGCACAAAGCTCAAAGCGAAAAACGCACAACTCAAACTGCAAATCGCAAAAAAAACTGCACTGAGATTCAATGCAGTTTTTCAAAAAGGAAACAAAACATAAACGAAAACATTTATTTTATTCACGAGAGTAGTCTCGCGTTTATTTCTTTACAATGATAAGCGATGATGATAAGCTTGATTATGACTGGGATCATAAAGTTTTTAAACCTCTAATTATTAGATGTTTAAGTTAAATATTAATCTTTTGTTAAAATAAAATTTTAAGATTCGGAAGGCTCATTTTTTGATTTGGAATTTAAAAATCAAAAATTATGGACTTGTATATTTTAAATTCAGACACCGAATATCCGGGATGTTATTTTGTAGTTGACAAGGAGGCTATGTCGGTCAAAACGACCATCGACCCGGAATTTGGGGTTGAAAGTGTGCCATTCAAACGAATTCACGAAAAAGAGGAAGAACAGATTCTGAATCTTTACAAAAAAGGTGGCGCTCCGGAATGGGAAATCAATTTTGGAGGAGAAAAGGATTTTTACATTGCACAACTACGCAAATGTGAACTTTTCTAAATGATTTCTTTATTATCGCCCGATAATAATAGCTTAAAGAAATAAGATAATAAAACAAGTTTCAGTTTTATATGTAATTATAAAACAGAGTTCGATTATAAAAACAAAGTCAAAATTAATAGAATTATTTGGATGCAAGGTGTATTTTCAAAGGGATAGCGAGCTATCACGTAAAAATACAACGTAGCAGACGGGTGCTTTTATTAAGAGTAAAAGAATAAATCGCTTTTATACAGTAATCTGTTTCGGTTTTTATTTCCACAATAGCTTTTTATTTATCTTAATATCAAATGTTCAAAAAAAAAATCTCACATCTCACTATTTAAAAGCGTTTTGACAAAGTTTGAATAACCGAACTCAGGTTATAAAATTTATCATCTTATTCGCTTAGTCTAAACCAAAATTTTATCGGGCTTTTTATTTTTTTTCTGCCGGCTTCTCTGATGAAAATTCAGGGCGATCGGAAGGTTATTCGTATAAATTAACAGCTGATTTGAGTTTATTTTTGATTTCATCGGCCAGAGATTTGGGTTCTATAACCTGAACAAATTCGCCGTGGTAAAGGATTTCGGTAATGAAGTCATAGGTTGGTACAAGTTTTAACTTTACGGTCATTTCGCCCTGTTTTGCATTTTTATCCTTCAAAATTTCCTGCGAACGGTGCAGGGGCATGGTTCGGATGTAATTTCCCTGGTTATGTGTGAATTTCAAGATGATTTCTTCGGATTTTTGTTCACCGTGTCCGATGATTCCGAAACAATCTTTGAAATGTTCTTTGGGCTGAATTTCCTGTGGATACTGAAATTTAATTTGGGTGAATTCAAGTGCGTAAAGGCGGTCGAGACCAAAGGTTCGGAATTCTTTTCGATGGAGGTCGTAAGCAAAAACATACCATCTTTTCCGGAATTCTTTCAAAAGATAAGGTTCCACAGTGCGCAATTCTGCGTCTTCTTCGTAAAACTTTTTGTATCGAAATTTGATTTGAATCCGGTTTTGAATGGCGTAAATAAGTCCGCTTAGAAATTCGGTTCCATCGGGTTTTCGGGTATCGAACTGAATGAATTCAGAAATGGACTGATTGAGGTTGAGTACCTGAAAAATATCGAGTGCTTCAAACATCCTTTCGCTGTATTCATCCTGATGATCTTCGGTGATTTTATAAACTTTTCGGGAACGATCAAAATCGATTGCAATTCCATACAATGCATCAATTTCTTTTAGATCTCGCTGAAAGGTACGTTTGGAAATCTGGAAATTCATTTCGTGAAGTTCGGATTCGGATTCGAGTTTTTCCTGAATTTCTTCGAAAGACGAAGGTTTGGATCTCAGTTTCTGGATGATGATGCGGTGGCGGGCTAGTGTTTCTTGTTTGGACATAGGGTTTTGTTTTTTTAAGTTCAGAGTTCTTGTCAAATCTAAGGAATTGGAGCGACGAAATATGTCGTTTCAGTTTGAAATATTGTCCAAAGATTTATTTCTTAAAAATCAGTTTGTTCATCCAATCGATTTCTTCCTGATTGATGGAATGTCCAAAATTTTCATAGACTTTCAGGGTGACTTCGGCATTCATTTCTTTGAGCATTTTTTCGGTGGCATAAACCCTTTCGATGGGAACGTGAAAATCGGGATCGCTTGTTCCGATGAAAACCGGAGTTTCTTGGAAATCTCCTTTGTAATTAGATGAATTTATATCTTCGCCAATGAGTCCACCGATGATCGCTGCTGCGCCACCGTATTTCTGCGCATTCCGGCTGATGTATTCCAAAAGCAAACAAGCGCCTTGGGAAAACCCAAAGAAATAAATATTTTCGGATTTGATTCCCGCATCTATAGCGACCAGAACGGTTTCTCCGATGTTTTCCAAAGCCGAACTCAGCCAGGGTTCATTGGCATCGACGGGCGCCATAAAAGAATGCGGATACCAAGTATTATTTGTGGCTTGAGGAGCGAGGATGGCAAATCCGTCCAGGTTCAGATATTGGGAAATACCGATGATATCTTCTGAATTGCTGCCTCGTCCGTGGATCATAATCAGGGCTTTTTCGGCGGTATTAAGTTCCGCTCCGGCAGTTTTTATGTTGAGAATATGTTTCATTTTTTAATTTAAATCGGGTAATAAACTTTCAATTTGCGTTCTTGCGGGTTCGTATTGTTTTGGGAGTTTTAATGAATTCCCCAATTCTTCCAAGGGTTCATCGACTGTAAATCCGGGGTTATCGGTGGCGATTTCAAAAAGGACTCCGCCCGGCTCACGGAAATAAAGCGAATAGAAATAATCGCGGTCAATTTTGGTTGTGATATTCAATCCGGCCGAAAGGATTTTCTCACGAAAATCCATCAGAACATCGTCATTCTTCACCCGGAAAGCAATGTGGTGATTGGTCCCGGCGGAATTGATACCACGTCCGGCAGTCGGATCTTCGAGAATATCAATCAGATTGGAAGTTTCGATGGCATCGGTAGCAAAACGGTATCGGTTTCCGTCCTGCTGCTGAAGTTCGTATCCAAAAAGGTCTGTGAGCACTTTGGAAGTTGCATCGGCATTGTTCAGCGTAAGAGTTGTGGTGTAAAAGCCTTTGGTGGCAACATCCGAAGAGATTTCCCCGGTGGTCCAAACTTTGCGGTTGTCGGGGTTTTTCGGTTCCACGAATTCCAATTCCAGTCCGTCCGAATCCTGAAAGGAAATCATTTTTTCGCCCAGTATGTTTCCTTCTTTGTAGTCGATGTTGAAAGCTTTCAATCGGTTTTTCCAGAATTCAAGCGCTCCTTGTGGGACTGAATAAGCGATATGTGTTGCCATTCCGGCTCCGTTTCGTCCGGGATGGATTCCTTCCCAGGGAAAGAAAGTCAGAAGGGTTCCGGGTTCGCCGCCTTCGTTTCCGAAATAGAAATGATAGGTTTTTGGATCGTCGAAATTCACGGTTTTTTTGACGAGTCGCTGTCCTAAAATCCGGGTATAAAAATCGAGGTTTCTTTTTGCATTTCCCGCAATAGCGGTGATATGGTGTAATCCTAATATTTTGTTTTCCATGATGATATGTTTTATTACAAAGTTAGGGGATAGGGGTGAGGTGTGTGTTGATGTAGATTAAGAAATCTTCCGTCCGTAATTCGAAGCCCGAAGTTCGAAGCTCGTGACTCGAAATACATTCTAGAAGAATACAATATACATTTTACAGCATAAAAAAGCCCGCTGATGGCGCAGATTGACGCTGGTTTTTAGGTGCATAATAATTATGATGAAGAATATATGTATTGTTCTTCGTGTGCTTTGTGTCAGCCTTTGTATTCTTGGTGGTTAAAACAAATTTATTTCTAACCACAAGGGATGCTAAGAAGGCACAAGGAACACAGAGAAAGCACAAGGATTTTTACCATTAAGGAATTAAGGTTGTTAAGAGGGAAAGTTCGAAAAAAATACATTATAGATTTCTGCAATATACATTTTACAATTCCCAAAAACATTATTCTTAATTTCGGGATTTATTTAGCTATGTTGAATTTCCTTCCGAAGAATTATAAAACCATTATCCGACTGGCTTTTCCGATTATTCTGGCCAATGCTTCGGCGCCTTTGTTGGGGCTTGCCGATACCGCTGCCATCGGACAAACGGGCGATGCCATCGATTTGGGTGGTGTGGCTTTGGCGACTTTGGTTTTCAGTTTTGTGTATTGGGGTTTTGGTTTTTTGCGAATGGGAACCACGGGATTCATTGCGCAGGCAAGCGGAGCGAAAGATCATCAGGAAGTGCTCACCGTGCTTTATCGTTCGGTACTTTTGGGATTGAGCATCGGAATTTTGCTGATTCTTTTGCAGTCGTTCATCTTGAAATTGGCAACGGTTTGGATGAGTGCGAGTGATGAGGTAATTGCTTTGGTGGGCGAATATTTCCGGATTCGAATTTGGGGTGCGCCTGCGACTTTGATTAGCTATGCTTTGTTGGGCGGATTCATCGGATTGGGAAAAACCAAAGAACTTCTCTGGGTGCAATTATTGCTCAACGGCGTGAACATCGGTCTGAATGTCCTTTTTGTGGTGGGTTTTCAAATGGGCATCCAAGGAATTGCGACCGGAACGATCATCGCAGAATACATCGCTTTGTTTTTTGCCTGGTACCTGCTGAGCAATCGACTGGAAATTCGCCGACCTGTTCAAGAAATTAAGCAATTATGGAATGTTATTTTGGAACGAACCAAAGTCCTGGCTTTGTTCAAGGTAAATGGCGATATTATGATTCGGACTTTTGCGCTTTTGGCGGGATTTGCTTGGTTTGCCGATCAAGGGGCACAGTTTGGCGACAGCATTTTGGCAGCCAATCATGTATTGCTTCAGTTCGTTTCGCTATCGGCTTTCTTTCTGGACGGATATGCCTATGTGATGGAGATGCTGAGCGGAAAAACCATTGGTGAGAAAAATCTAAAGGAATTTAAATTTCAGTTAAAAGATTCCACCATTATTGCCGGAGTGACAGCTTTTCTTTTGGGATTTTTCTTTTATGCGCTCGGGCCTTATTTTATTCCGCTTTTAAGCCAGGACGGGGAGGTTCAGGCCATCGCTAAGGGACATTTGCTATTTGCGGGAATTTATATTCTGTTTTCCTTTGTGGCTTTTCAGTTGGATGGTGTGTTCATCGGGGCGACCCAAAGCCGTGAAATGCGGAATGCTTCGATTATTTCTCTAATTCTCTTTGTAGGAGCAAGTTTTATCCTGACGGACGATTTCGGGAACCGCGGTTTGTGGCTCTCGTTTATTTTCTATGTCATCGTGAGAGGAATTAGTCTGGGGCTTTATTTTCCGAAATTGATTCGGGTGAAGTTTCCAAAACTTATTAATTGAACCCATAAGATGGAAAATAAAAAAACCTGTCAAGTTTTGATTTTTGACAGGTAATTGAATTATAAATTCTGAATTAGTTAATTATCACTTTTTTGGTTGTAAAGCCTGATTCAGTTTGAATCTGAACGAGATAAAATCCTGGCTGAAGTCCGCGAACGTTTATTGTTGTGTTTGTGTTAGCGACTTTTTGTGAAGAAACAACCTGACCATTTGAACTGATCAACTGAATTCCTAAAATTTTCTCACCATTATGGGTTTTGATGTTTAAAATCTCTTTGGCCGGATTGGGATAGACATCCATCGAAAGGGCATTGGCAGGTGAGTCTATGACCGACATTTCACCAGAAGAGAAGAACAGCGTTATGTTGGGCGTGTACCAAACATTGTAACCTGACGGCGGATTCATAGCATCGTAGGGTTCCTGTGCTCCGTCGATCATTCTCGAATAAATCGGTTCTTCATGGTAAGTGCTGATGAAAGTTGACCACAAAATCTGTTCGGAATAAGTCTTGTTTGAATATACAACCAGATTTCCACCGGTATATTCGTAAGGCGTATCAAGCTGAATGTAATGTGAATTTAAACCTTTTCTAAAATCCATCAGTCCGTCATATACCAATGTGAAAGAAGCAGGATTTACCCAATCATTTGATAAGTCTGTCTGATCTGTTTCGGCCAGATAAATCTGAACCGGAACATCCTGAATATCTTCATCGAACTGGCTATTGTATTGGATTCCCGTTAGGGCTGCTGATTCTTCTACCTGACCGATGTCCTGAGATAAATAAAGCGTTTGGGATAAGCTATTCAAATTGAAAAAGTTATAAGGAATGGCATGTTGTAAAGGATAAGAGCCACTTCCGATCTGAACGTTCTCAGTATCCTGCGCCAAAACATTTACCAAAAGGTTGTTGGAATCGTTATTTTCCGAATTCTGGTCTTGTGCCAATTCAACAGTTGCATAGATGGTGTGAGCTCCCATATCGGATGCATCTGGTGTCCAGGGAAAAATATAAAATTTCTTTTCAGTAAAATTGATTTCCTCTCCGGGTAAAGAAGCAAGTTCCTCACCTTCCTGGTTTTTAAGTTTCACCGTATAATTGGTTTGAGTAAGTTTTCCGCCATTTTGAACTTCGGCGACGAAAGTCGTTTCAATTCCGGCATTTGGAGTGGTATTTCCCATGATATTGGAAATCAATAAATCATTGTCCATCGCTGATTCCACTATAAGATCATCAATTGCCCAACCGTTGATTCCCATATTATTGCCTTCGAAACGGAAAGCAATTTGCATTTCGGTAGCGCCGTCTGGAGCTGTGATGTAATAGGTAAATTCGTCTTGTGGAATGTTCAATAATCCCAGTAATTGTTCCCATAGTGGTTGCCAGGTGGTTCCACCGTCAAAAGTCACGTCCATCCCAATGGTTTCGCCCCAATCGCCGGCGTAATTGATCAAATATTGTTTGTATTTTACCAATAATTGGCTATGTCCTTCCAAGGCGATGACCGGAGAAATCAGGCGGCTGAGTCCAGCTTGCATTCCATATCCCATATACAATTCAGGAGCGGTTCCACCGGAAATTTGGGAATTGTTGATCGACCACTCAGGTGGTTGTTCCGCGTCGATTGTCCAATTGGTAGGCAGTGGACCTGGCGTATAATCGAAATTCTCTGTGAAAAGAATTTCTTGAGCTTGGACCATCCCTTGGAACAGAAAAAGTGCCGGAATAATTTTCAAAAAAGTAATAAATCGTTTCATGTGAATTTTTTTAGATATTCTAATTACAAATTAACTTTAGAATAAGAAACCTTGCAATTGGGGATTGCTGCTAATTTTTGAATTAATCCATTAAGTGCTACCACTTAATTTTAATTTGGCGCCCTAGAATGGAGCGCGGAATTCATTATTAAGTTTCATATTTGTAAGGATTTTTTAATAAATGAAAGAGACCCAACATAAAAATAAGAATACGGTGCGGAAGTTTTTATTTCTAAGTTTCCTTTCCGTTGGGTTTGTCTTTTTATTGAATTCCTGCGATTCAAGGAATCAAAAAGCAGATGCTGAAGTGGATGAAAGGTACCAGCAAGATTTTGAAGAAATTTATAAACTGATTTATGAAGATCCTGCTTTGGCCAGAGAAAAATCCCGTGAAATTCTGGACGGCCTTGTAGCAGAAGATAAAAAGCCACGAATCAAATCCTTGAAATACATCGGCTCGTCCTATGCGTTGGAAACGAAATATCCGGAAGCGATAAAATATTACAATGAAGCTCTGGGCCTCGCCGAGGAAATTGAGGATCATTTTGAAATGGGTAATCTCAACAATAATCTGGGGACGATATACAATGAATTCGGGAATTATAATTCGGCCTATATTTATTTTATCACAGCATTGGACCAATATGATTTGGCAGGAAATAAAGAAAAAAGAAGCGGAACTTTGAATAATATAGGTTTGACTTATCTTAATTTGGGGAATTTCGAAAAAGCCCTTAGTTATTTTGAGCAGGCGCTGGAAACAATGGAAATCCGGGATCCGATTATGCGTTCTACTATTCTGAATAATATAGCCATCTGCAAGGTCAATTTGAAAGAGATAAAGGAAGCAATGGAAATTTTGGATCGTTCCATTGAGCTTTCAGAACAAGCCAATAATCAGTATGGGCTTTGTATTTCTTATCAGATCAAAGGGAATTTTTTGCTGGCTGAAGAAAAAAAAGAAGAAGCATTTATTGCCTATCAGAAAAGTTTACAGATTGCAGAAAACGCCGATTTGTTTCACCAGACAGCCATTTCCAAAACAGGCATTGCGCGTGTTTTGCTGAATCAGAATAAATCAGACGAAGCTTTGAAAATAGCGGAAGAAGTAATGAAAATGGCCGATGAAAAGAATAGTCTGGTACTTCAAACCGATGCGCACCGGTTGCTGGCCAGCATTTATCAGACTAAAGGAAAGTTTGAAAAAAGCCTTCTTCATTTTCAGAAACATATAGAAGTTAAAGAAGAACTGAACAATAATTCTGTTGTCAATCAGATTTACGATGTAGAGCTTAATCATCTGAATCAGCTTAATAAAATGCAGCAATTGGAGCTTGATAAAAAGGAGCTCGCCATTCGTAATAAAAATAATCTGTTGTTTTTTGTTTCGTCGTTATTTCTGCTTGGTTTGGCCGGACTTTATCTTGCGTATCGAAATCATCGCAACAAACAAAAAGTCAAACTGCAATCCACGATTCTGGAATTAACCAAAAAGAAATCAAATGCAGCGATGGAAGCCGAAATTGTGGAAAGAAAACGAATCGGTCGCGAGCTTCACGATAGTTTGGGGTATCTTCTTTCACTTGCCGGTCTCAATGCCAGTGTTTTGCAAAAGCGAAAGGATATTTCGGAAGAAAAGAAAGCCGAATTGCTGAATTCGCTGATGGAAAGCATTGACGATGCTTTTGAAGAGGTTCGGAATATATCTCATAATCTCGCTCCGTCCTTGCTTTCTGAACAAGGTCTGAAAGGTGCGCTAAAAAGTATCGCGGATCGGGTCAACCAAAGCAATAAGCTCAAGATGAGTTTTGAAACATTCGGATTGAATCAAAAACCGGATGGATTGACCGAAAATGTGCTGTACAGAACCATTCAGGAAATTGTAAATAATACCATCAAACATGCCGAAGCCGGCGAATTGTTTATTCAGATTGCTCAAGATACCAACCAGATTACCCTTTTGGCAGAAGATAATGGAAAAGGATTTGATGTCAACCAATTGAAAACGGGTTCCAGCTTTGGTTTGTCCCATATAAAGTCCTGGGTTGAAAACCTGAATGGAAACATTCACATAGATTCCAAAACGGGGAGAGGAACCATCATCAGTATTTTAATTCCAAAAGAGAAAACAGCATAATATGTCCAAAGAACAGATAAAAGTTTTAATTGTTGACGATCACCAACTTATGATTGAAGGTCTGAGGTCTTTGCTTGAAGATGAAGAAGGTATTGGTTCTGTTGCAGGCGCCAATTCGATGGAAGAAACCCTGACGTTTTTGGAAAAAAATCAGGTGGATGTAGTCCTGATGGATATCAATATGCCGGAAGTTTCGGGAATTGAAATCACCCAAAAAATCGGGGAAAATTATCCGGCTACCAAAGTGATTGCGTTGACGATGCATGATGATATTTCCATCATCACCCGAATGATCAAAGCCGGAGCCTCTGGTTATGTATTGAAGAAAACCAATATGAATGAGGTGATCGATGCGTTGAAGATTGTTCATGCCGGAGGAAAATATTTGAGTATGACCACGCAGAACATCATTATGGATAATCTCATGAGCCCCGACGAATTGATGGATGGCAAGGAAGAAAACAAACCAGTTTTATCGGCCCGAGAATTAGAAGTGCTTAAACTCATTGCAAAAGAATACAGCAATGAAAAAATCGGGGAAAAACTATTCATCAGCGAAAGAACGGTGGAAGCACATCGCCGGAATATTTTTATTAAAACCAAGACAAAATCCATCGTGGGGCTGATGAAATATGCCATAAAAGAGGGTTTGATTCCGATTCATCCGGAGAAGTGATGAAGTGTTGGGTGTTGAGTGCTGGGGGCTTGTAATCAATAATAGTATGCTTTGAGAAAGTTTAATTTGTCGGAGTTTTCATACACTATTCATACTTTATCTATGCTTTATGGGTACATTATCTATACGTGAAATTTCCCGGTTGTTGTCAATTGGTTTTATTCTGCTTAAATCTTAGCCGCTACCCCTTCCGGAAATCTTTTCCAAAATCGTATGTATCGGTATCGGGCTTCAAAGGTTCGTCTTGATAGGTTCCTTCTAATTTTATCACCAAGGCAATTATTCCCAGATCCTCCATTATTTTAAGTTCTTTTACCTCGAAATCCAAGCTGTTTATTTTCAGATTGCCGCTGCGGTAGGTTTCCAAATTTTTTTCATTGGTCAGGATTTCCCCACCAGGAGCGATGAAATGCAAGTCTTCATATAAGAGGGTGTCTAATTCTTCAAAGTCGCTGTTTTTCTGGTCCGCTGGGGGAAGTGGATTTTAATATTGTACGGTATTACCAATGAAAAAAAAGATTTTGATTGCGATAAAGGAGAGAATTAGGGGTTTATTGCAAATTAGACTTAATATAGTTCTTAATTGAAAATTTGGTTCTAACAACACAAAAATGTAAGTTTTTCATCACATAAAGGGTTGCAAACAAACCCCTATCGCAATTCGCAATCAGAACGGATTTTGTGAAAGGTTTAACAAAACCTTTCGGGAGGATGTATTGAATGCTTATTGGTTTAATATATCGAACAGGCAATAACCATCGCCCAAGACTGGATGGAGGATTACAATCATAATCACCCACATTCAAGTTTAGCTGATTGTTCACCTATCGAATTTAAATTAAAAAGAAGTGCGTAATTTGTTTAGTTTTGAATTGTTGGAAAAATGGGGGACTTACAGATAAAGGGACAACAACCAAGAAATTCCTTAAGAAGTAATTTTAAAAAAAATATTCTTTCTATAAAAAAGACTGTCTTCGGGCAGTCTTTTTGTTTTATATGGACACTCGAAGTTGGAGAGGCAGTTGAAGAATAAATTTCATTAAACAATTTAGAACGACATATTTTGACCGTATAAATTCTTTACTTTGGCTTCAACTACGAAAATTTAACTTATGAGAACTTTGTCCAAATCTAAATTTATTTCGGGAGTACAATGCCCCAAAAAGTTATGGCTTGAATGGTATCGTCCGGAATTGAAGCCGCCACTTGACGCTGCCACAGAGAAATTATTTGCTACGGGTCATGAAATCGGAAAGCTTGCTTGGTTGAAATTTCCCAATGGAAAAGATGCTACGCCTGCTGATTATAAAAATTTGTCGGTATCCTTGGGGAATACTAAAATTTGGTTGGAGCAAGGAGTTGAGACCATTTATGAAGCGAGTTTTTCAGCAGGAAACGCATTTTGTATGTTGGATATACTTCATCGAAACCAAGGGGAACTTTGGGCCATCGAGGTTAAAAACAGCACATCCGTTAAAGATTATCACCTGATGGATGCTTCTTTGCAATATTGGGTGATGAATGAAGCCGGGTTTGCGCCCGATCGCTTTTTTCTGATGCACATCAATAATCAATACATTCGAAAGGGCGAAATCACTTCGGATTTGTTTACTTTGACTGAGATAACCGATGAAGTGATTGGAAATCAAGATTTTGTCGGTGATAAACTAAAAGAATTAGGGCAATTGAGTTTAATGGAAACCGAACCCGAAGTTTCCATCGGGCTGCATTGTTCCAATCCTTTTGGATGTGATTTTCAGCATTATTGTTGGGCTCATGTTCCGGAAAATTCGGTTTTTGAATTGACCCGAATGGGTGCCAAAGCTTGGGATTTATTTAACCAAGGAATTCAGCGAATGGAAGAGATCCCGGAGGATTATCCTCTGTCGGATTCCCAAGTTCTTCAGTTAAGAGGATTGAAGTTCAATGAAACTTATTGCGATGCTCCGGCTATTCGAAACTTTCTGAACGCATGGGAATGTCCTTTGCATTTCTTTGATTTCGAAACGATTATGCCGGCTATTCCTGTTTTGGACGGTACTCGACCTTATCAGCAAGTTCCCTTTCAATATTCCCTTCATGTTTTGGATGAAAATCAAAATCGAGAACATTTTGAATTTTTGGCTTCGCCCGAAGCATTTTCCGGAGGAAATCCCCGTAAAAACCTAATCGAAGAATTGAAAAAAGATTTCCGAAATGTGGGAAGCATTGTGACTTATAACAAAAGTTTTGAGGTCAGTCGATTGAGGGAATTGGCAGAAGCATTTCCGGAAGATGCTGAATTTTTGCAGGGATTGATTGAAAGGATTGTGGATTTGTATGATGTTTTCCGAAACCGTTGGTTTTATCATCCGGCAATGAAAAATTCGGCTTCCATCAAATCGGTTTTGCCGGCTTTGTTTCCCAACTTTTCTTACGGAGATTTGAACATCAGCGATGGGATGACGGCGAGTGATTCCTATTTGGGCGCTGTTCAAAATTGCGAAGCTTTGGATTTGGAATTGAAAAATAATTTACTGAAATATTGTGAATTGGATACCTATGCCATGGTTTTGATTTATGGTTTTTTGAAGGATTTGGATGGGACAAATGACGAAAGAAAATGAAAAGTTTTTGAATTAATTTTAAAACAATCAACTAAATAATAAAATTATGATCATCGAACATTGCGGCATAGCGGTCGATTTTTCCCGTGTGAAAGCCATTCGCAGAGAGTTTGCCTCGCCGGGCGGCTACTTAGTTTTTGAACTGGACAATCTCATCCATCTTCACCACAACGAAGAAACCGGTAAATTGGAAATCCATTCTTTGCCCAACGAACCCATCAAACATTATTTCGATACATCCGACGGATTGCGTGCTTATTATGACGAATGGGTGGGGATTTGGGAGGAATATTTGGAGGAAGAAAATTAAGGTTTTAGGACAAAAAATTAATATGTTTGACAAACAATTTTTGAATTACAATGGCTATAAAAAAATCCGAATTATACAGCTCGCTTTGGGCTTCATGTGACGAACTACGGGGCGGAATGGACGCCTCTCAATATAAAGATTATGTACTGACGATGCTCTTCGTGAAGTACATTTCCGACAAATACAAAAACGATCCCTTTGGTGCGATTACAGTACCCCAAGGCGCTACCTTTGACGATATGGTGGCATTGATCGGGAATCCGGAGATTGGTGATAAAATCAACAAGGAAATCCTCAATCCGATTAAAGAAGCCAATAAACTCAACGAATTTCCGGACTTTAACGATGAAACCAAATTAGGAAAGGGCAAAGATTTGGTGGATACGGTATCCAACTTGGTACGCATCTTCAACGATGACGCCCTGGATTTCTCGGCTAATTCTGCGGAAGGTGATGATATTCTAGGCGATGCATATGAATATTTGATGCGTCACTTTGCTACCGAATCGGGTAAATCGAAAGGGCAATTCTATACGCCTGCGGAGGTTTCGCGTGTGTTGGCCAAAGTCATTGGCATCAGTCCAAAGAATGCGACCAACCAAACCACGGCTTATGACCCGACCTGTGGCTCGGGATCGCTGTTGCTGAAAGTGGCCAACGAATCAGGCAAAGACATTACCCTCTACGGACAAGAAAAAGAAACGACTACGGCCAACTTGGCGCGGATGAATATGATCTTGCACAATAGTCCGACTGCGGAGATTGTAGCCGATAATACCCTGACGCGTCCTGCCTACAAAGAAGCCGATGGAAGTCTCAAACGCTTCGATTATGTCGTGGCCAATCCGCCGTTTTCCCTGAAAAACTGGAGCAATGGCGTGAATACGGATAACGACGAATTCAACCGTTTTAGTTTGGGCGTTCCGCCAGAGAAAAATGGGGATTATGCCTTTTTACTGCACATCATTGCTTCGCTCAAAACGACTGGTAAAGCCGCCGTGGTATTGCCGCATGGCGTATTGTTCCGTGGGAATGCCGAAGGCGAAATCCGTAAAAACATCTTGAAAAAAGGCTACATCAAAGGCATTATTGGTTTGCCGGCCAACTTGTTTTATGGCACGGGCATTCCGGCTTGTATCATTGTGCTGGATAAGGAATATGCCGAGCACCGCAAAGGCATTTTTATGATCGATGCGAGCAAGGGCTTTGTGAAAGACGGCAACAAAAACCGTTTGCGTGAGCAAGATATCCGCAAAATCACCGATGTGTTTACCGCTGAGTTGGAAATCCCGAAGTACAGCCGTATGGTGTCGATGACCGAAATTGCCGACCCAAAGAATGATTACAACTTAAATATCCCACGCTATATTGATACTCAAGAAGCGGAAGATATTCAGAATATAGAAGCGCATTTGAAAGGAGGCATTCCGAGTGCGGATATTGATGCTTTGGAAAATTACTGGAAAGTGTTCCCCGGTTTAAAAAAGGACTTGTTTCGCAAGGTGCGGGAAGGCTTTTTTGAATTAACCGTACCGACGAACGAACTGAAAACGGCGATTTATTCGCATGCTGAATTTGTGGCGTTTAATGAAAAAGTAAACGGTACTTTTCAGGATTGGCTGAAGCTGGAAATGGAAAAATGGAAGGCCTTGCAGCAAGATGCCGATACGCAAACCGTCATTGCCGAAGCCAGCCAAGGGCTGATGGAAGCATTTAAAAACAATGCGCTGATCGATGCTTATGATCTGTACCAGCACTTGATGACCTATTGGAACGAAACCATGCAGGACGATGTGTACAGCATTCGGCTGGACGGTTGGAAAGCCGGAAACGAATACCAGCGTTTGGTGATCAAAGGCAAGACCGATAAAAATGGGAAAACCAAAGGCGATAAAGAAGTCCCCGGTTTGGCAGGAATTGAAGGGCGAATGATTACGCCTGAGTTGTTGATTGAGGTGTGTTTTCAGGATATGCAGGAAGCAATACGTGCCGAAGAAGCAACGATAGAAACGGCGCAGGCACGCATGGCCGAGATAGAAGAAGAGCAAAGCAACGAAGAAGGTCTGTTTGCGGATTTGGAAAAAGTGAATGCTACGGAAGTGAATAAACTACTAAAGCAATATGACACTTCGAGAACCTCAGTGTCCGGAAGCTCAGAGGCTAAGGTGGCTGAGGCACTCGAAGCCACAAATACTAAAGCCATTCTAAAAGACTATATCGCCCAAGCCGACAGCATCAAGAAAGCCAATGCCGAGATCAAGAAATTAAATGCCGAATTGGAACAAGCTGTATTGGCGAAATACCCAAGTCTCAGCGAAACCGAAATCAAAACCTTGGTTTTAGAACATAAATGGCAAGCTTATTTGCAAAATGCCTTGACCCAAGAGCAAGAACGCATCAGCCAAAACCTGACCCAACGCATCAAAGAATTGGCAGAACGCTATGCGACCACTTTAGCCGCATTGGACGCCGAGGCACTCGAAGCCTCAGAAAAAGTAAAGGCTCACCTTGAAAAAATGGGATGGATATGGTAAAACAAGGCTATAAACAAACCGAAATCGGTGTGATTCCGGAGGATTGGGAGGTTGTAAGAATAGGTGACAGTTTTACTTTTAAAAATGGATTAAATAAAGAAAAGCAATACTTCGGTTATGGTTTTCCGATCGTAAATTATATGGATGTATTTAAAAATACATTTATAAATAGTAAAACAATAAAAGGTAGAGTTTTTGTTAACAAACAAGAATTAAAAAATTTCAACGTAAACAAAGGTGATGTTTTATTTACTAGAACATCTGAAACTCAAGAAGAAATTGGATATTCAGCCGTAATAGTTGATGAATTAATTGATACAGTATTCAGTGGATTTATCCTTAGAGGTAGACCATTCAATGATTTATTTTCAATTCAATATTGTCGTTATGTCTTTTCTAATAAGGTTGTACGTCAGCAAATTATTTCTAATGCCTCATTTACAACAAGAGCATTAACTAATGGCAGAGTTTTGTCAGAAGTTCAAATCCCTCTTCCTCCTCTCCCCGAGCAAGAAGCGATAGCGGAAGCATTGTCGGATGCCGATGCGTGGATCGAAAGTTTAGAACAACTCATCGCCAAAAAACGCCTCATCAAACAAGGCGCAATGCAAGAATTGTTGACGCCGCCTTCGCCAAGCTCAGGCAACGCGGACGGTGAGGCTCTCGAACCGTGGGAAGTGAAGAAGTTGGGGGAGGTTATTGAAAAATGTACTACTGGAAAATTAGATGCAAACGCTATGGTAGAAAACGGTGATTATAGATTTTATACCTGCGCAAGAGAATTCTATTATATAAATGAATACGCATTTGATGATGAAGCACTATTGATTTCTGGTAACGGTGCTAATGTAGGATATATACATTATTATAAAGGAAAATTTAATGCATATCAAAGAACTTATGTATTATTAGGTTTCAAGATAAATGCATTATTTCTGAAAGTTATTTTAGATAAAAATTTGAAAGATAGGATTGCCAAAGAAGTAAGTGCAGGGAATACTCCATATATAAAAATGGATACTATCACTGATATGGTGATTAAATTCCCTAAATCCCTTTCCGAGCAAACCCGCATTGCTGCGATTTTATCGGATATGGATGCGGAGCTGGAGGCTTTAGAACAACAATTGGACAAAGCCCGTCAAATCAAACAAGGGATGATGCAGGAGTTGTTGACGGGGCGGGTGCGACTCTGTGCCCCAATGAATAAACAACCTCAGGATGTTGTGCCATGACCTTATAATTCTTTTCATTAAATACCACTAAAACTTAAAACACAACCATGATGAAAGACCTGAACAAGATTAACGAGGTAATCAAAGAATATTTTGACAAGAATAAATCTGTGAATTCTTTACCCGCAAAGGATTTAATGCCATATTTTATAAAAGCAGGCATCTTTGTTAAAGACGAAAAAAATGGATTGCCCATTCGTAAGGTTTTGCGGGATTTGGATAAGAAGAATCAATTACATCTTATTCCTTTTGTGTATGCCGATCGTAAGAAGATAAATACCAACTGGTATTTTCGGCGGACATCCGGTGTTGAACTGGCGACAAAGCTGGTGAAAGCCGCTTCCCCAAAAAAATACACCACAAAATCCATGGCAAAAACTACGGATCGCGACGAGGCTTATGTATTGGATTTATGTGATGAGGTTTTACAATTAAAAGGACTTCGTCAGCATAAATTTGATTTCCTGACAGGCGATTCGGGCAGGAGACTTCCGGTAGATATTTATTATCCCACATTAAATTTAGTGGTAGAATACCGCGAAACGCAGCATTCAAATGAAGTAAAGTTTTTTGATAAACCAGATAAAATGACGGTTAGTGGAGTTTCAAGAGGCGAGCAGAGAAAAATTTATGATCAGCGTCGGCGTGATGTGCTTCCCCAGAACGGCATTCAGCTTATTGAGATAGATTATACTGACTTTGAGCACGATAAGAAACATCGGATTATCAGAGATAAGGAGAAAGATTTGGAGGTGGTGCAAAATTTTTTAACTAATAAAAAACCATGAAGCAACTTCGTAATGAGAATCCGCTTGTAACTATTAAGGATTTTAAGGGTAAAACCTTTGTAATCAATAAATACCAAAGAGGTTATCGATGGGGAAAAAGAGAAATATATGCTTTACTTAAAGATATTTTAGCTTTTGATATTGCCAGAGACGGATTTTACTGCTTGCAACCTCTTGTGATGCTTAATAAAGGAGAAAATAATTTCGAATTAATTGATGGACAACAAAGGGCAACTACAATATACTTGATTCTAAAATATTTATTGAAGGAGAATTACTATCAAATACATTATGAAACGAGGGGTTCAACAGAAGATGGATCAAATGAATTTTTAACGCGTTTACATACTTTAGATTTTTCAGCAGTATTAAACTGTGAAGGAAAAGATGTTGAAAACCATATTTGGACTATTTGGAAAACATCATTCTGTGAAGAAAATGCCATAGAAGATACGGTTGACCATTTTTATTTCTTTAAAGCCTATTGCTTGGTGCAATTGTGGTTTATTGAATATGGAAATGAAGATGCAATAAAGCATAATTTGTTAGAAAACACCAAGGTAATTTGGTATACAGAAAACGTAGATTCTAAAAATGTTGCTGCCACTTTTATCAATTTTAATAATGGTAAAATACAATTAGATCAAGCAGAATTAGTAAAAGGATTGTTTGTGCTGGATATAAACAAAATCAATGATAGCACACGAAAGTCTTATGAATTAAACCAGTTTGCCGACGAATGGAATGCCATCGAACAACATTTGAATAATCCAGAATTTTGGAATTTTATTCAAAAGAATCGAACGAATAAGGAATTAGCTAACAAAATCACCATTTTATTAGAAATCGAAAAGGGAAAAGGTGACAAGGAAGAAGATTTGTATTACACTTTTCGAGCGTATGAAAAAGCTTTTGCAGGTGATGAAAAACCTGAATGGAGAAGCTTAGCGACATTATATAATTTGTTAGATGAATGGTACCATGATAGAGAAACGTATCATTTAATGGGTGCCGTGGTACATTTAACTTCTAAAACCATACATACAGTATTACAGAACTATAGAACCTCTAGCAAAAAAAATGAACTAAAAGATTATTTAAAGAAAATACTAAGAGAAGAATTTTTTGAAGCTAAAACTCAGAAATTCAAGAACAAGTATGATATCAACGAGGTAAAATATGGTAAGTCTGGAGTTTTTCCCATTTTGTTTTTGTACAATATAGCTGTTGCACAAATCAATGATAAAAAGTATCTGTTTCCATTTGATTTATTCAATTCAACTCGGGCATGGAATATTGAACATATTTATGCTAAAAATTCGTTGGGATTTGAAACAAAGCAGGATTTACAGGAATGGATGAATGAAATTGAAGAATTATTTACAGATAATGCACAATTAACCCATATAGAGGAACTAAAAACCAAGTTCGAACAAATTAAAGTTGAAGATTTAGAAAGTGCGAATGTTAAAGTAAAGGAAATTGAGGCGCTTTTGGGCGATTTAATGGATAAAGATCATTTGTCTAACCTCTGTTTATTGGATGATAAAACCAATATTCAAGTAGGAAAAAAAGTATTTCGAAAAAAGAGAAATATGATTCTAGAATTGGATTCACATTTGGATCCAGCTGCTTATGTTCCAATCGCAACCAAACAAATCTTTCAAAAAGCTTTAACTCCTTCTGATGAGTTAACATTGAATTATTGGAATACACGAGATAGAGATGCGTACATGAGTGATATCTTACATAAAATAACTACTTTTTTAAAATAAGGCCATGATAGTTAAATATACATTTCATCAATTATTAGCCAATCATATTATTGAGATACCTATCATTCAAAGAGATTATGCGCAAGGCCGAGTTTCTGACAGTGTAAATTATATTAGAGAACGATTTGTAAAATCATTAGTGCATCATATTGTTCATAAAGAAGATTTACATCTTGGATTCGTGTATGGAAAGATAGAAGGAAAGGAAAGACAACGTGAGGCTAGACTTCATCAAGATTCTGTTAAAACATTATTACATACTGTTACGCAATATGCTCAACAATTTAATATAGCTATAGATACCAAAATTAATGTTAGTGAAATTGAAAGTAGTAATAGTTTGATTTTTATCCCTTTAGATGGTCAGCAACGCTTAACAACGCTATACTTACTGTATTGGTATATTTCTATGAGAAAAGGTGAAGCTCCAACGGAGTTAGTCAATTTTAAATATAACAATAGAAAATTAGCCTTGGCTTTTTTCGAACAATTGACGCACAAACCGAATATTGATGTTATTCTTAAGGAGCTGGATGGAAATCTTGATAAGCAAATAAAAAAATATACATGGTACTTAGATAAATGGAAATATGATGCTACTGTAAGTGGTGCTTTGGTCATGCTTCAAGCTATTCATCAAGAATTTAGTTCATATACAGAATTTGACTTAAACGCTGTTAATCCTCAAGATTTACCCTTTAAGTTCGATTTTTTAGATTTAGATGATTTAAAACAGTCTGATGAATTGTATATTAAAATGAACGAAAGAGGAAAGCAATTGACAGACTTCGAGCATTTTAAGGCATGGCTTCAAGATTGTATGGAGAAAAAGCAACTTTCTGCTGATGATAATGCTTTTCTAGAAATATTCTGGAATAAAATGGATACAGAATGGTTGAATTTCTTTTGGAATAACATAAACGAAGACTATAGATCTTTAGATGATTTTTATTTTAATTATTTAAAAACATTAGCGATAAATTTTCATTTATCAACTTGTACGAATTCACATTTACCTAATCATTTAAAGGAATTATTACAAAAGATTAGGAATAGCGAAACTTACGACAAACAATCTGTAAAATATATTCCACTAAGTCAATTTATAATAGAATTTGGACAGAAAAATGGTACAAAAGAAACATTTGAGTTGTTTTCGATTGAATGTTTAAAATACATCGACAGTACAATTTCTACTTTAATTGATTTAGATGATGATATTAATAGAAAAATAAACGCTATTGTCAAAGCACCGTTTACTTCCAATGGAGTCAATATTTTATCACTTTATTTAAAAAATAATCTGTTCACTCCTAACTATTGGGATCAAGTATACTATTATTTTATTTTAGAACTTCTAAAATCTAATAAAACAAATCTCAATTTTTGGATACGCAGTATGAGAAATATTATTTACAATACCTACATCCAAAATCCAGATAATGTATTTGATGCTCTGAAAAGTATTCGCAATTTAATGCATTCAGACATTTTGGATTTAGAGAAAGCAATGAAGTCAGAAAATTTTAGTTTATCATTTTTCGATAAAAATCAAGTAGCTGAAGAAAGATATAAATGTAAGTTAGATCCTACGATATGGGATTTTAATGAAATTCATGAGCTTGAAAATCATGAATACTTTATGGGACAAATTCAATTTGTCTTTGAATTAGCAAATGGTGATAAAGATTTATTTTCGAAATATTCAGAATTTCTTTCTAAGTTATTTTCAACAAGGGATAATGAAATTTATCTGCAGCAAGCATTACTAACAAAAGGGGACTATCTTGTTGCAAGAACAAATCATTCATTTTGTCGTATATCTTATGATTCTCTAAGAAGTCGTAATGACAATTGGAGACAGATTTTTGATAATGATACAAGAAGAAATCTTTTAAAGAAATTGTTGGATGATTTAATAAATCAACCTGAGCATACACTTTTAGAAAAATTGAAATCAATTATAAAAAAACATAAATTTACTGTTGAGGATTGGGAATATTATTTTGTAGCAAACGGTAGGGCTATAGAAGAATGTAAATACAACGAAATTAGATGGTTTTCAGAAAATGATGTACGACTATTACAATCATCTACTATTACAGGATATCATTTAGAATTGAGAACGATGTGGCTATATCAAGAATTGATAAATTCAAATTTTGACATTAACCCCTTTGAAAAGCAAGAGTATTTATGGGATAAAAATACTGGGGGCTGTCCTGGAATTAAATTATCGTCCTTCAGTTTTCAGAATAAGAAATATGATTTAGATATAAGATTTGCTAAAGATGGATGGGGGTATGAATTATGTTTCTATCATAAAGCAAGTTCAATTAGTGATCGTTTAGCAGATGTAGAAGTAGTGAAATTGCTTAGTGATTTTGTCTATGATAACAATTACAGGCATTATTATCATAAGGTAAAGAAGGAGTCTATTCTTGATTATTTAAACCATATAAAAACAGTATTGTTTACACTGAAATTTAATGAATAATAACATTATGATATTTTAATCAAATGTCCAAATTCAATAATAAATATCGCATTGAATCTGCCCGAGCCCCATGGTGGGATTATGGTCGATCGGGTGCGTATTTTATTACGATTTGCACAAAAAACAGGGAGCATTATTTCGGTGAAATCAATGAAGGTAAAATGGTTTTGTCACCCACAGGCGTGATTGCCGATTTGTTGTGGCATGAAATACCTTACCATTCCCAAAACGTGGAATTGGATGAATTTGTGGTCATGCCCAATCATATACACGGGATATTGATATTGAATGGGAATGATTTGGAAAATAATAATAACGTAGAGACAGGGCATGCCCTGTCTCTACGTGGTGAAACCGACCGTGATTTAATCAATAACCCAAATTATCACCCCCGTTTTCGAAATCCAGGTAAAAACACCGTTTCATCCATCATTGGGGGATACAAATCTGCGGTAACCAAACACGCAAATCGATTGGGATTTCCTAATGGATGGCAATCCCGATTTCATGATCATATCATTCGTGATGATGCCGAATATCAACAAATAAAAAATTATATTAGCAACAACGTTTCCAAATGGAAAAACGATAAATTTTACTAACACCATGATTAACCCAATCGAACGCATTACCCAAAACCGCATCATTAAATTGTTCCAAGAGCAATTAGGATATATTTATTATGGCAATTGGGAAAAACGAGAACATAACAGCAACGTAGAACAAGAGCTTTTGAAAAAGAATCTCTTGCAGCGTGGCTATTCCGAAACCTTGGCAGATAAAGCGGTAAAAGAAGTGTACGATTTGGCGAACACCAATGCAGGAAATTTGTACGATCGCAACAAGGCGATGTATTCTTTGCTGCGTTATGGTGTGAAAGCACGTCCCGAATTGGGCGAGCATTTTGAAACCATTTTTCCGATTGATTGGCAAAATTGGGATATAAATGAGTTCGGTATTGCCGAGGAAGTTACCTTGGCAAAAGGGCAGCACATTCGTCGTCCGGATATGGTGTTGTATGTCAATGGGATTGCTCTGGCTGTCTTGGAGTTGAAACGGGGTACGGTGGATATTGCCGAAAGTGTGCGCCAGTCTATTTCCAACCAGAAAGCCTTGTTCAATGAATGGTTTTACAGTACAGTTCAGTTTCTAATGGCAGGTAATAATACCCAGGGTTTGAAATATGGAACCATTGAAACGCCCGATAAATATTACCTTTCCTGGAAAGAAGACGAGCAGGATAACGAAGGCTATAAACTCGACAAATACCTCAAAAAACTTTGTCATAAAGAGCGTTTTTTAGATATCATTTACAATGCGGTGGTGTTTGATAGCGGCGTGAAAAAGTTGCCGCGTCCGCACCAATATTTTGCGTTGAAAGCCGCACAGCCGTTCATCCAACGCAGAGAGGGCGGCATCATCTGGCATACCCAAGGTTCGGGGAAATCCTTAATGATGGTGTTGCTCGGCAAATGGATCTTGGAGAATGTGTCCAATTCACGCATTGTGATCTTGACCGATAGAACCGAATTGGACGATCAGATCGAGCGTGTTTTCAATGATGTGGGCGAAACCGATATTGCCAAAACCCGAACAGGTAAAGAATTGATGGATTTTCTGACCGCACCGCGTCCGCGCCTGGTGTGTTCGCTCATTCATAAATTTGGCAATAAAACCGAAACTGATTTCGATACCTTTATCAAAGAATTACAAGAAAATCCCGTCAAAACGCAGGGTGAGATATTTGTGTTTATTGATGAATGCCACCGTACCCAAAGCGGTAAGCTCAATCAAATCATGAAGGCCGTATTGCAAAATGCGGTGTTCATTGGCTTTACCGGTACGCCTTTGCTCAAAGAAGATCGGAAAACCACGATGGACGTTTTTGGCCGCTACATCCATACCTACAAATTCAACGAAGCGGTAGAAGATGGGGTAGTGAAGGATTTGATGTACGAGGGCAGGAGCATAGAGCAAAACTTAACTTCTCAAACCAAAATCGATCAATGGTTTGAGTCTAAGACGGCTGGTTTAAACGATTTCCAGAAAAACGAGCTGAAGAAAAAATGGGGAACCATGCAAAATGTATTGAGTTCTAAAAGCCGAATGGAAAAGATTGTGGCTGATATTATTTTCGATTTTCAGACCAAGCCGCGCTTGCGTTCTCAAATGGGAAATGCCATTTTGGTCGCTTCGAGTATTTACGAAGCTTGTAAATACTATAATCTATTCCTTCAGACCGAATTAAAGAACAAATGTGCGATCATTACCTCGTACAATCCCAATATGCGCGATGTGTCTACTGAAGACACAGGCGCCGATACCGAAACGGATAAAGAATACATTTTCAATACCTATACCGAGCTATTGAAAAATGTACAAGTGTCTGGAAATAAGTCCAAAACAGAAACCTACGAATCCGATAGCAAAGAACGTTTCCGCAAGGAACCGGCTAAAATGAAATTGCTTATTGTCGTTTCTAAATTATTGACCGGATTTGATGCGCCGCCCTGTTCATATATCTACATCGACAAGAAAATGCAGGATCATACGCTTTTTCAGGCGATTTGTCGTGTCAACCGATTGGATACCGACGACAAGGATTACGGCTACATCATAGACTATATGGAACTGTTTGGCAATGTAACCGATGCGATTAATGTCTACACCTCCGAACTCGATAGCGAGGGGTTTTCGAAAGAAGAGGTTGAAATCAATTTGAAAGATCGTCTAAAGATTGCTATAGATCGGTTAATGACGGCTTTGGAAACCGTAGAAGCCATTTGCGAGCCTGTACAAGCGCCGCATACTGATTTGGATTTCATTCATTATTTCTGTGGAAATACCGAAAATCCCGACGAGCTAAAAGCCAACGAATACAAACGCATGGCGTTGTACAAAGCGATTGTGGAATACATCAGAGCTTATGCTAATCTGAAGGCGGATTTTATCAATACTTCCTTTACAGAAGCCGAAGTACAGCGTTTTCATAAGAAATTAGATGATTATCTCAACCTTCGGGAAATTATTCGTAAAGCTTCCGGTGAAACGATTGATTTAAAATCTTACGAAGCCGATATGCGCTTCCTCATTGATACTTATATCCAGGCCGAAGAAGCCGAGAAAGTGTCACCCTTCGACGATATCTCCCTGTTGGATCTGATGGAAACCGATATGGACAAAGCCATTGACAGTTTGCCTAATGGAATAAAGGGCAATAAAGAAGCAGTGGCTGAAACCATTGAAAACAACGTCAGAAGCAAGATTGTAGAGGAACATCTTTTGGATCCTAAATATTTCGACGAAATGTCTGTTCTCTTGCAAGAATTGATCGAACGCAGGAAACAGGAAACGATTTCGTATCAAAACTATTTGAAAGAAATGGCTCAACTGATCAAACAGGTCAATCGTGGAAAAAAAGACGATGTGCCATCCTCGCTCGATACGAAAGGAAAAGTGGCCATTTACCATTACGTGCAAGATGAAAAAATGGCTTTGGCCTGTGAAGATGCTGTACAGTATGCCAAAAAAGAAGGTTTTAGAGAAAATAAAGCCAAACAAAACGAGATAAAAAGCGCACTTTATAAAGTCATAAAAGACACAGATAAAGTGGAGGAAGTTTATAAAATTATAGACGCACATAAGGACGAATACTAATGACGGAACGAATTAAGATAGGGGAAGTGGAGATTGATGTGACGTTCAAGGACATTAAGAATTTGCATTTGAGTGTGCATCCTCCCATTGGAAGGGTAACGATTTCGTCACCAGAAATGTACAGTCTGGAAAAGGTGAAAATCTATGCGGCCACTAAATTGGGCTGGATCAAAAAAGAGCAACGCAAATTTCAAGCGCAAAACCGTGAGCGGCAAAGACTTTATAAAAATCAGGAGAGCCATTATTTTTTTGGAGATCGATATTTGTTGAAACTGCAACAAAGTAGCCGCAACAAGGTGGAGCTGAACGGTAAAAAACTCATTATCCATAGCAGGGAGCCTGCAGATATTGCTTTATCACAAAAGACCTTGTATGCATTCTATCGCAAA
Source organism: Moheibacter sp. (assembly GCF_049672845.1). Lineage (NCBI taxonomy): Bacteria > Pseudomonadati > Bacteroidota > Flavobacteriia > Flavobacteriales > Weeksellaceae > Moheibacter > Moheibacter sp. Next base: position 100,401 of record NZ_JBATWT010000005.1, on the reverse strand, counting down.
GAGCTGCGAAAATATCTGGACAAGCGTATTCAAAAGTATGCTGCTGAAATGCATCTCCAAATACCTTCCTTCAAAATCCGCACGATGAAAACCAAATGGGGCAGCTGCACCACCGATGCCGATCGGCTTTGGTTTAATATCGAGTTGGCTAAGAAACCGCTGGATTGTATCGATTATGTTGTGGTCCATGAGATGGTTCACCTCCTAGAGCGCCACCACAACAAGCGTTTTGTCTTGTTGATGGATCAATACTACCCATCTTGGCGTACGCAAAAGAAAATCTTGAATGAACTTCCATTGTAAATCGATAGGATTATATATTTCATGCTAATTTACTTTGTTAGCTCTCCGAACATTGGACAGTATATTAAGATATAAATTAATTAAATTTACTCTGTAGTATGTGTAGAATAGAAGTCGCAATTTTCTTAAAATAAGGGAATAATATATAACGACAAATAAAAGATACTAAGTCGGAGGCTCAGGGAAAATGATGAGCATTAACTAAAGTAATTGGTAAATAAATGCCAAATTTAAACCACAACTTTAAAATTGTCCGAAAATCAACCTTGACAAGGTTTTTCGCTTTCTCCAGTCAACAATATTTTCTAAAACTGCTTTCCTCAATTAACAAAAACGCAAATTCAGTTTTGAACTCCCTAAAAATTCTCCCTTCCAAATCCTGAGTTCTCCTTTTGAAATCTCTATCTTTGTGTCCCAAGAATCGATACAATTTACTTTCTACAATTATACATTTTACAACAAAAGAAATGAGAATAGCCGTTTTCGTTTCCGGTTCGGGAACTAATTTACAAAACATCATAGACGCCGTTGAGGACGGCCGACTTCAAAACCTCGAAATCGCAATGGTCATGGCCGACCGCGATTGTTATGCCGTGGAGCGTTCGCTGGATTATGACCTCCCGACTTATCTGCTCGAAGACCGGAAAACTTTTTCGGAAGATGCCGATCATAACTTAGAAGGAGAAAACATCGACCTGATTGTTTTAGCGGGATTTCTTTCGATTTTGTCCAAAGAATTCGTTGAGAAATGGCAGGGCAAAATCATCAATATTCATCCGGCACTTTTGCCCAAATACGGCGGAAAGGGAATGTACGGGAAATACGTTCATCAGGCAGTTTTGGAAGCAGGTGATGAGGTTTCGGGCGCAACGGTGCATTTCGTTACTGCTGGAGTGGACGAAGGCGAAATCATCTTGCAGAAAGAATTTAAAATTGAAAAAGGCGATACGGTGGAAGACCTACAACGGAAAGTAGCCGAAGTGGAAAAGATGATAATGGTTGAGGCGATTAGGAAGTTAGAGGTTAGAAGTTAGAGGTTAGAAGTCAGAGGTTAGAAGTTGAAGTTTAATTTTTTAAATAATAAGTCATGAATGAAGATTTAAAAGTCAGAACGAAAAGATTTTCAATTCGTATTATTAATTTAATTGAAAGTATGCCTCTTTCTGTAGCCCGAAAAGTTACGGCCTATCAATTGGTTAAGAGTGGTACTTCGGTGGGAGCTAATTTTCGCGCTTCTCGTCGTGCCAGAAGTGATAAAGAGTTTGTAGCTAAACTTCAAATTGTTTTAGAGGAAGTTGATGAATGTTGCTATTGGCTGGAAATAATTCAGGAATTAAAATGGGCAGATGTTGATGATTTATTAAAAGAAGCTAATGAATTAACGGCCATTATAGTAAGTATCCTAAAAAAGATGAATGATAAACTGAAGAATAAGAAATGATGTTTTCAATTTTTAATAGAAAACACAAATTATATATTAACAACAAGTTAGGGTTTTAATTTTCTAAATTCTAACTCCTAACTTCTAACTTTAGCATGCAAAAACAAGCGAATTTCGAACTTCGATTTTCGCCAAACATAACTTTAAAAACAAACAAAATGCAAAAACAAGCACTCATCAGTGTTTCGGACAAATCCAACTTAATTGAATTCGCGAATTTTCTCGCCGGAAAAGGATACAAAATCCTTTCGACAGGTGGAACTTTCAAACACCTTCAGGACAATGGAATCCAAGTGACCGAAGTCAAAGAGGTTACCGGTTTTCCTGAAATCCTGGACGGACGAGTGAAATCGCTTCATCCTGCTATTCACGGTGGAATCATGGCGCGACGATCCGATGAAAATCACATGAAAACTTTGGAGGAACACAACATCAACCCGATTGACATTGTCATCGTGAATTTGTATCCGTTCTTTGCCAAAATGAACACGGGACTTTCCGAAGCCGAAATGATTGAATTCATCGACATCGGCGGACCTTCCATGTTGCGTTCGTCGGCCAAAAACTTTTACGATGTAACCGTCGTAACCGATGCCAATGATTATGAATTAATTCAAAAAGAAATCGAAGAAAATGGTTCCACGAAACTGGAAACCCGCCGACTCCTTGCCGGAAAGGTTTTCAACTTGACTGCAGCTTATGATGCCGCGATTTCGTCTTATATTCTGAACGATGAATTTCCGCATTTCTTAGAGTCTTCTTATGAGAAAGTGATGGATCTTCGTTATGGCGAAAATCCGCATCAGAAAGCGGCTTATTATGTCGATAAAACCCGAAACGGCGCAATGAAAGATTTCGAATATCTGCAAGGAAAAGAATTGTCTTTCAACAACATTCGCGATATGGATTTGGCGTACAAAGTGGTTTCGGAATTTGAGGAAATTACTTGTTGTGCGGTGAAACATTCCACGCCTTGCGGAGTTGCGATTGGAAAATCGGTGGACGAGGCTTATCAGAAAGCTTATGAATGTGACCCGGTGTCAATTTTTGGCGGAATCATCGCTTTTAATGCGGAAGTGAACGAATCTACGGCCGAAGAATTAAACAAAATATTTCTGGAAATAGTCATTGCACCTGCCTTCACAGAAGGGGCTTTGGAAGTTTTCAAATCCAAGAAGAATTTAAGAATTATCAAAGTAAACAATCCGGTTTCAGACCGAGTGAGTTATGCCAAAGTGGACGGTGGACTTTTGGTTCAAAGTCTTGACAATCAATTTTCAACCGATTTGAAAGTGGTAACGGACAAACAACCGACCGAAAAACAAATGACCGATTTGGTATTTGCACAAAAGATTGTGAAATGGGTAAAATCCAATGCGATTGTAGTGGCCACCAACGGACAAGCATTCGGAATCGGAGGTGGACAAACCAATCGGATTTGGGCAGCGCAACAAGCCATCGAGCGTGCAAAACGAGTTCAAACCGAAGAATTGGTATTGGGTTCAGATGCTTTCTTTCCGTTCCGTGATACGGTTGATTTCGCTGCCGAAAATGGAATTACAGCGATTATTCAGCCGGGCGGTTCGATGAAAGATCAGGAAAGTATTGAGGCTTGTAACGAACACGGAATTCCAATGGTCTTTACCGGAATGCGTCATTTTTTACATTGATTAAAAAATGAAGTTTTAAAGTTGAATTTGTATAAATATCAAACCTCCAAGGTTTCAAAAACCTTGGAGGTTTTTTTTAGAATTTATTCATTAATTTGCCTCTATGACTTTTAACTTAAACTTTATTTATTTTCAAATCAATCCTTTTCTTCCGATTGTATTCTGTTGGATCGGGATTTTTTTATTTTTCGGCGGAATTTCCTTTTGGCTTTTTAAAAAAGGAAATCGGATCAAGCGAAATCTGAAAACCGATCCTGAAATGAAATTCTTTCAAAATGTAGAAATTCACGTCGTGAGCAAAAGCAAACTCTCGTATAATTTTTCCATTCCCTGCAAAGTTGATTTAGCAATCGGGCGCGATGAAATTCATTTCCTGCCGGGGAAATTTAATGTGTTCATTCTGACGAATCTGATTCCGTCCTCTGTAAATTTAAAAACACACGAAATTGAAATCCATCCTGAATTTTCCAAATCACTAAAATTGAAATTCAACTCCGATGCTTTACAGGCATTTTTCAAAAAGTTTTATTTTCTTCGAATTGATTTTGAATGTTCGCTAACCTGTGAAAGTGAGCAGAAAAGGGAAGATTTACTTCAAGTAATTAAAATGTACAATAAGTGAAAGAGTAAATTAAATCTTCTCTAACCACAAGGAATAACTTTGTAGAGTTTGATGTTTTTTTAAATCTTAATACTTTTCTCATTAAGTTTATTAAAATCGAAGTTCGCAAAAAAAAACATACATTATACATATTCTACAATATACATTATACCTCAAAACTCCCGCTGATGGCGCAGATGGACGCAGATTGTTTTTGCGTAAAATATTTGTTTTATATTTCCCGAATAAAACAATGCTTAGCAACTTGACTTTATGATTAATAAATTAGATAATAGATTTTTGCTCATAGGAATAGGGGTGTTTTTTTATTTATTTATCACTACCTATGCTTTTCTTTTTCAAGATTGGACAAGATTATTAGCAATCAATTTCACAGAAATACCACCCGTTGCTTTATTCTTTTTCATTCAAATAGTTTACCTATCAACAATTATTTTATTTAGTTTTTTGTTTCAATCAAAACTAAAAAATGAAAAGACTAATTCTAAAAAATTATTCATCCAACTTGCTATTTGGATGGTTGTTGGACAATGTCTTCAATTTGTCACTTATTTTATTTTTGATTTAATTGAAACTTCTCAATATTTAGATAGACTTGTAGCATATTCGGAAGCCATTAGAAATGAGTATGCATTGGGGTGGGTGAGTCCAGGGTTATCTTTAATTGTAGATTTTTTCTTAATTTATTTCTTCTATAAAAATCGAAACTCCATATTGAACTTAGATGCCAAAACAGATGACTTTGAAAAAATTGGAACATAAAAAAGGGAGCTAAATTGACTCCCTTTCTTTTAACTTTACCTCATTAGTCCTTGCTGAGCACCAAAGTAATTTTATTGAAATCGGCTGCGGCATTGATGACTTCTCGGTATTTTTCAAATACTTCGAGCGGATATTCCAGAATATTGTAAAATTCTTCATTGGTTACAATCAGTTCGTTTCCTTTTTGAACATAGGAACTGATAAATGCAGCTTCGGTTTTTCCGTTCAGCACAAGTTTTTTATCGAAATTGAAACTTTCCGGATTTTTGATGCTATATCCGTCGGGAATTTTGATGGTCAGAGTTCGGGTATATTTGCGTGGATAATAGACTTCAACCGGTAAAAGTCGCTGATGATCCTGGTACAATTCCATTTGTTTTCCAATGGTTTCTCCGGCTTTGAAAAGAATGTTATTTCCTGCTTTCTGAATGGTTCCGTCAAATTTCGCATCGAGTACAAAAGGTTTGAACCCGACATTTTCCAAACCATCGTTTTCGGTTTTCAGGGATTTATAATCGGTTTCAAGTGTATAATTCTGAGCGAAATCCTTCAAAATCATATCGTATTGATTCTGAGGGACAAAATCCTTTAGCGGCTGAAAGTTCAAGGCAGAATATCCGTTGAAGGTATAAGTAGCATGAATTTCGGGTTTTTCGATGTTTTTAGTAAAATCAATCAAAATATTTTGAATGTCATGATTGGATTCAGCACTTGGAATTTCAATTAGTTTTACAGTTCCTAAGCCAATTTTGGCGCCGCCCAGTTCTTTGCCTTTGACAAATAAACCGTAATTGCCGGTATAATTGAAATTCACCATCGGTAAACGATATTCCAAAGAAAGGAAATCCATGTATTCATTCACATTAGGGAAATAAAATATCACATCGACCAGTTGTTCCATGGTTTCAAAATCCTTATCAAAAAAGACAGAATATCTTTTGGAAGTAAAAACCATTTCGCTTTCAATTCCTAACTGATTAAAGATAGCGGTGTAAAACCGAAGCAGAAACAAACCATTGGCCTGTTTGTTACGGATGACGTCGGAAAGGGAATTGTTTCCGTTGAAATAACGGTTGAAACTGATGGAGTTTTTTACTTTGTTTTCGATGAATTTCAGCTGTTCGAACTGGTTTTTACTTTTGGGAATGTCTTTCACAAATGCATCGATGGCTTTTTGGTCTTTTTTATCGAGTTCAATGTGGACATTGTCATAAACATTTTTGGCAAAATCCAGATAATTGTAAAGATTGGATTTTCCAGAGGCCTGATTTTGGTCCAGTTTGTATTTGAATTTCATGATGTGACGATCCCAGTTTGAATAGGTTTCATCGTCCAGAATTCCTTCGATGTTTTTCTGAGAAATCAATAAAGAAGAAGAATTGTCGTTTTCTTCTGAATTCTCAATTGCTTCGGCAAGACCATTGTAAGATTTATGTCGGAAAACCAGATATTTGGGATAAATAAGTTCAAATGTTGCATTTAGAATAGGCTGTTCTTCCTGGATTTTAATGATTTTTCCTTCCAGATCGGGTGATTCCTTAATCAGAAATATTTTCTCAATGATGGCGCCTTTGGTCAATCCGTTTACTGCATAATAATTATATTTCATATCGGTCTCCTCATCGGTTTCTTCCATGATGTCTTTTGGGTTGAGTTCGGTAATTTTTCCATTTTCACTGATTACGCGGACTTTGTTCAGCAAGAGCGTTTCATCGCTTTTAAAGGGAATGTAAACCCGGTTATTTCGCTCGACTCCTTCGTCTGAATTGATCCATTTTTTCTCGTGGATTAAAAAATATTGTTCGGCTGAACGTTCATTTGCCAGAATTTCTGTTTTCAGATTTTTCAGAAGTATAACTTCATTCTGATTTTTGAACTGTTCGGGGATTTCAATTTTTTCATCGGAAAAACCAAAGTTCAAAAGAGAGGAAGTTTGGGCAGAAATCAATGAGGAGATGAATAAAGCGAGGACGGCTGGAAGCAACCGGAAATAAGGTTTCATAAATTAAATTTTAGTGATAATAATGGTTTCGTTGTAATGGGATTTCAATTCGTTCAGAGTTTGATTCCATAAATCAAAATCTGATTTTTTCAGTAGTAATTTTTTGGTTTCAATTCTAAAATCGAGTAGTATTTCATCTTCTTCTACCGTGTATCGAATTTCATAATCCAGTAAATCGTTGGAAGCTGAAAAGTCTTTCGGATAATAGGAGATCTTCACTCCTTCCGGAATTTTAAATCGAACGGAATATTGGTTTTTAATCAGATAATCAAAATCATAATCAGACTGCCGGTCATTTGCAATATTTACATTCTGAAAAGGTTTTTCCAGAAATAAATTCAGATAGGTTTCATTTCCGGCCTGAATGGCGTAATTATCGAGTTCGAAGTTAAAATCCACCTGGTAGGGCAGGTCTTTTTCTGTGATATGGGTTTCGGTAAAATTCTTCAGGCGGAATTTATTATTTCCAAGTTCCAGAAGGGTTTTCAAAAGATCTTGTCTTGTTTTGTTCTGTGCGTCGCCCAGTTCTGACAGGAATTGGGTTTTGGCCAGACCGTGTATTTGGGCTTTTGATTTTCCTTTCAGTAAATTCCCGTCCAGACTGATTTCTGTTTCATGTTGACTGAGGTTTTCAGCGGCTTTGACCACCGGAACTTTTACCAGTTTGTAGGTATTTCCGTTTTGGATCATGGCTTCTTTTCCCTGAATAAAATAACTGGGCAATCCGAATTTTGTAAAAGAATCGGTGGCATCCAGAAAATAAATACTTCCGTCCGGTTTTTCGTAAGTAGCAATCATGTGATCGTCCACCGCAGGTGTGGGAACTTCATGATAAGTGTAGGGGATATTCCGGCTTCCGATCCAGGTGAGGTTCACATTTGGAATTTCTGCATATTTGGCCATTTCGGTGATGATGCTGGACATATCTTTACAGTCCCCGAATTTCCTTTCATAGACCAGTTTGGCCTCACGCGGAATGAAACCTTGGTAAGCTTCCTCAAAAGCCACGTATTTGATGTTGTTTTGAACCCAATAATAAATGGCTTTGATTTTTTCATCGTTTGAATTTAATCCTTCAATGATGCCGAGCGTGGTTCTTTTGAGGTTTTCGTCTTCGGTCTTGTTCAGGTTTTCGGTGAAATTTTTATAATATTCATAAAGTAAATCAACGGTGCCGAGTACGGGAACTTTTTCATTGTTTAGGGTATAGTTTTCAATGAAAAAAATGATGTGGGGAACCGAATAAAGATATCCGGGATTGAAGTCTTCATAGCGGAATGGCGCTGTCTGACTGAGCGTCCAGGTATATATCCATTTTCCTTTGCGTTCGGTTTTGGAAAAACTAATTGAATTATTGGGATCGTTGAAAATCCGGTATCCGATGTCGATGTTTTTGTCGGACTGAATTTCCAGTTTGTATTCTTTGGCCGGATAATAATTATTGAAAATAAATCGGTGTAATAAATAGGGATCGACAAATTCGTTCTGATATTTGTAAACCTTGCGTGCACCTACGTGAAGTCCTGCAAATGTGAGTTTCTTTTCCTTTACATCACTATGGAAAATATTCCGCTGATCCACTGCTGCATCTACTGCACGGCTGATGGGAACTTTTCTCTCTTTTCCGTTGTTGGTGATAACCGAATAGGCTTCAAAAGATTTCACAGGAATCAGCTGTGAATAAACAAATGATTCCTGGTTGTTGTGAATTCCCAGATCCGATAAAATAACTGATTCGTAATAATTATCAGAAGTTACATGAAGTTTGTCTTTTACCACCGAAATGGAATAGGACTGTGATTCTTCCAGAATGTATTCGTTGTATCCGGGATGTTTCTGCCGAAGCTCCTGCCAGGTTTGGGCAGTGGCGATGACGGCTGTAAAAGTTAAAAGAAAAAGAGAATTATAATACTTCCACCAGTTCATTTGTGTCAAATCTTTTGGTTTGTTCCAGGTTTCCGTTTTTATAAACTTTTACTTCTCCATGGAGTTCATCATAGAAAAATTCAGCTGAAAATTCAGGTTTTCCGTCTTTGTCAAAAATTTCCATAAGTCCGTTGTGGTCACCGTTTACAAAATTCTCTTTTCTGTAAACTTTACCGGTTTCGTGATAAGAAATACGGCTTCCGTGCAACTTATCATTTTTATAATTAGAATGATAGGCGGGTGCGCCGCTTTCTTCAAATATTTCCAGGCTTCCGTCTTTTAACCAGTTGTTTAGCTGAAGTTTAAAGGCTATGCGGTTATTCGGATATTTTGATTCAATGGTTGTGCTACCCGGCTTTATGGACTGAGGTTCTCCTAATTCGCCACTGGCACTCAGAACTCTGTAGGAAACGGGTTTATCGAGTTCGTAGTTGATGGAAGCGATTAGTTTTCCTGCCAAATTATAATACTTTGCTTCCCCGTTTTTCATGTCAGAAAGGGTTCCATAGGTAAGGAAAATTTTACCGTTTGGATAATACTGATCCGAAGTTCCATATTCCTTGTCAAATACATAATTAGTTATGATTCGCAGGTTTCCTGCCTGGTCATAGTAGGTAAATTTCCCATGTGCTTGATTTGCGTAATAATTTCCTTCCATTGAAACTTTTCCGTTAGGGAAGAATCTTTTGTAAGGACCGTGGAGTTTTTCATTCAGGAAATTAAGTTCCATCGCCGGGGTTCCGTCTTTCAGCCTTTCCACATATAATCCGTTCCGAGCTCCGTTTTTCAGCTCCATTTTTTTCAGAACTTTGTTATCCGGACTTTTTATTTCAAAGTTTCCACTTTTTCCTACATAACTGAATTCGTATACGAGATTTCCTTTGTTGTCAAATCTTTTTTCTTCAATCAGCTGATCATCTACGTATTTGTATTCGAATTTCTGATTTCCGTTCAAATAATAATCGTAGTGGAAATAATTCTTCTCATCATCCACAAAGAATCCTTCATATTCCATTTTTTGGCCGGGGAAGAAATATTGATAAGGACCTGATTTAACGTTGTTTTCATTCCATATTTTTATATAAACTTCATCATGTTTATATCCTTCATACAACCCCTGTTCAGTGCCGCTTTCAAAATACTGAACAAAATTCAAAACGCCTCCCAGGTTGTAATCATGGTACAATCCGTTCAGGTCGCCATTTGAAAAAATCTTTTTGCTGCTGATGTTTCCGTTTCCGTAATAGTATTTCCATTCGCCGATCATTTTGTAATCTTTGTAGGTTCCTTCGACAATGGTGATTCCTTCTTCATTTTTAATTTGAAGAGCGCCGTTTTTCAAGTCAGTTTCCTCTATTTCATTTGTGCCGGGACGCTTCATAGCGATTTTTGAAATGCTTCCGTTTTTATATTTTTCTGAAAGAATCTGCGTGCCGTTGTTCTCATAATTGTTGTATTCGACTATGACTCCCTTGCTGTCGTACAAACTTTCGGAAATTTTATTGCCCAATAAATTATAAGAAATGTACTTTTCGATTTTACCGTTTTTATAAAAGCTTTCGTTTTTAATTGTATTGTTTTCATAGAATTCCTGAGAATTATTCACAATCTCATCGTTCAGATATTCAGCATTTACTTTGATTTGTTTTCCGTCGAAATAGCTGATGTCTTTTCCTTCAAAAACTCCGTTTTTCAGGTTAAACTCCCGGATTTTATCACCTGCCGCATTGAAAATCCTTACATCACCATCTGCTTTGCCGTTTACAAAATTCTGTTCGTTCATCTTGGTGCCGTTTGGCCAGTAGCAGTTGTTTTTCCCGTTCTGAATACCGTTTACATAATTAAATTCGCAGTAAACACCGCCGTTCGGATAGTAACTTTTGAAGGCTCCGTTGTACTGATCGTTCAGATAGCCGCCTTCAAGTCGCAGACTTCCGTTCCAATAATAAGTTTTGAAAGGGCCTGATTTTTTATCTTTTACATAGGTGTATTCTTCACTTTTTTTGCCGTTCGGATAATAATAAACCTGAGGTCCTTCCTGCATATCGTTCAGGAAATTAACTTCTGCCGTTTTATTTCCGTCTTCATCCATATAAAGATACATTCCTTCTGATTTTCCGTTGACAACTTTTCCCTGAGAGAAGGGAACCCCGTCTTTGAGAAAAATCACCACTTCTTCGTTCTTCCCGAAATGCATCCGGTTTCTCTTGGCATAAATTCCCCAAAAATCCTGCAGAATGAAATTATTGGTAAAATCTTCTACTTTTTTCTTTTGTGAAGTAAGCGGTTTGCCAATGTTATCATTCAGCACGCTGAGGGTGTAATAAGTAAAATGTTCGGTATAATTTCTTTTGGCAATTTCTGTGAGCCATGGTACATAATAGGTGTCAAAAAATCCGCCTTTAGATTTATGAGTGGGCATATATTCCAGAATCGCCTGAAGCTGTCGGGTATAAACATCATCGATGGAAGCTTTCAGTTTGTATTTGCTGCTGAGCGGAAGTTCATTTTTCAGAATCAGTTCCAGTTCAGAGAAATCGTCTCCTTTATCAGAAAATTTCAGTTTATGGTCTGCGAAATATTTGCTTCCCATTTTTTCATTTAAATGCAATACGGCATCACCTGCATTTGCTTCTTCGGGCGACAAAAGAAGATATCCGAGCATTCCCAGTGAACCTTCTACCACACGTCCGTCTTCATATGCAAGCAATCCAAGAAGATAGTGAGCGCCTGCATTGTTTGGGTTTACTTCCAGGAGGCGTTTCAGGGTATCCACTGCCTTTTGTCGTTGTTCACTTCTGATGTACATGATGGCCATATTGTACAAAAGTCCGTTGGAATTGGGAATCAGTTTTTCTGCTTCTTTGTATTTTTTTTCTGAATCCTCAAATCGTTCTTTTATACTTAAATAATTTCCATAAATAATATAGATGGAAGGGAATTCTTTGATTTTTCCGTTTTTTTCCAGTTCATCAAAGAGTGATTGCAGTTCATCATATTTTTCGGAAGCATATAACGTATAAGCTTTTTCGTACACAGCCTGCAGGTAAAATATATCGGACTTTGAAACCTTATTGAATTCCGTGAGTGCGGCTTCGAAGTCACCCTGATCAAAGTGCTGAACACCTTTGCTGATGAATTCAGAGGAATTATATATTTCGGAATAATTCTGCTGGGCACTTAAGCAAAAGGGAGCAAGCAGACTTAATGTCAGAATAAATGGTTTGCAAGAATGCAAACAGCGGATAGAGGGAAATTTCATGATAAATTTAGCTTTATTAAATTGAGAAGTAATTTCTGACTTCCTTAGAGGTTTTTGAGTTGAACTATTTTGTGCTAAGTAGCATAATTATATTCAAAATTGCAAATTGTTTAATAAGTTTTTTCTCTTAAAATTGAGGTTTGTGGAATTTGGGGCGTTGATTTTGTTTTATATCGGACAAATTTCATGTAGTTTAGAATTAATTCAAATTCCATCGGACTGTTTGCCGAATCACAAGAATCCGTAGTTTTAGATTCAAATTCAATACTATGAAAAAACAAATCTATTTTCTATTAGCTATTATGATTTCAACTTCAGTTTTTTACAGTTTTGTGGGAAATACCGAAGACCAAGGTTACGAAGTAAAACCCAATCGCAAATATTCCAACTTGAAAATCCTGCCCAAAGATATTTCAGAAGAGGAATTGATGGGCGTGATGCGGAATTTCAACGCTTCCTTGGGTGTGAAATGCAGTTTCTGTCATGTGCCGGGTGCCGATGGGAAAATGGATTTTTCAAGTGATGAAAACAAACACAAAGACGTTGCCCGTGAAATGATGAAAATGACCAGGGGCATCAACAATAAATATTTTAAAACAAAGAATCCAAAAGAGTTTCAGGTCAATTGCTTTACCTGTCATCAGGGAAATAAACATCCGCAAGCGATACCACCGGTGCCTGAGCAGAAGAGGTGATATTGTTTGAGTTTTGAATTAGAAAAAACTTAAGTTTGTAATACTTGCAATACTTTGTCAAAGTTTTATTCAGAGAGAAAGTACTTTGACAAAGTTAAATTATTGATGTTCCTATTTATATTTCAGTTCGCTCTAGAACTATGTGGTTAGAAAAAATCAACGGTTTTTTTTAATGAAATTGAATTTGAATTTTCAATCTTTGTATTTTATAAGATAATTTTCAAAAATGGACAACTCGAAACCCATAACTCAAAACTCTCAACTCACAACCCATAACTCCCAACCCCCAACCCGAATTCTTGTCATCGGCTCCGGAGGTCGCGAACACGCTATCGGATGGAAATTTGCCGAAGATTTTAAAAAGAAAAACCAAGAACTCGAACTTTTTTTCATTCCCGGAAATGCTGGTACAGCTCAGCTCGGACAAAATATCTCGTTGAAATCATTGGAAGAAATCCGGGATTTTGCCAAAGAAGAAAAAATCGATTTGACTTTTGTGGGACCTGAAGATGAATTGTCACGTGGAATTGTAGATTTGTTTCAGGAAGCCGGATTGGAAATTTTCGGTCCCGACCAGAAATCGGCACACTTGGAAGCAAGCAAAGCTTTCGCCAAAGATTTCATGAATAAATACGGTGTAAAAACAGCAACTTATAAAACCTTTCAGGGACCGATGCTGGCAATCGAATATTTGGAATCACAAGAATTCCCGATTGTCGTAAAAGCAAGTGGACTCGCAGCCGGAAAGGGCGTGATTATCTGTCAGAATTTCGAAGAAGCCAAAAAAGCGGTTTTAGAAATCATGGAAGATAAAGCCTTTGGTGAAGCAGGAAGCGAAGTAGTGATTGAAGAATATCTGGAAGGATTTGAAGCTTCCATTCTTTCCTTTTTTAACGGAAAGGAGATTGTACCTTTTGTCTCGGCCAAAGACCATAAAAAAATAGGGGAAGGTGAAACCGGATTGAACACCGGCGGAATGGGCGTTTTGGCTCCCAATCCTTTGTTTAAAAGAGAGCATTTTGATGCTTTCGAAAGCGGTATTCTCCAACCGACTTTGAAAGGATTATTGGAAGAGAATTTATTGTTTTCAGGCGTAATTTTCTTTGGACTGATGATTACTTCCAAAGGCGTTTATTTGCTCGAATACAATCTGCGAATGGGCGATCCGGAAACCCAAGCGACTTTGCCTTTGTTGGAAAATGATTTGTATGAAATCGTCAGAAAATCCAATCGAGGCGAAGATTTTAAACTCGAATTCTCCAATCAGCAGGCTTGTTGTGTGGTAATGGTTTCAGGCGGATATCCGCTGAATTATGAAAAAGGTTTTGAAATCCGCGGACTGGAAAATGTGCAATCTCCTTATTTCATTGCCGGTGCTCAATTATCGGACGGCAAATTTTTGACTTCCGGCGGAAGAGTAGTAAACGTAGTCGGAATCGGTGAAACCATGGAGGAAGCCAGAACAATCGCTTATGAAAATGTAAAAAGAATCCATTTCGATTATGAATATTATCGGAATGACATTGGATTGGATTGAAGCTAATTCCTGAATTGGATGTTTATTTTTTGTAAATTTGATAGAAAGATCAGAAGATGAGCACAATTGAATTAAAAAAGAATATAATTTCCAAAATTACAGAAACGGAAGACTTAAATCTTTTAGAAGATGTGGTTAAGATGCTTGGAATGCAGACTGAATCGCAGGTTTTTAAATCAAATGAAAAACAAAAAGCAGCCATAGAAGCGGGGCGGCAAGACATTAAAAACGGAAAATTTTTAACAAATAAGGAAGTTGAAAAAGATCTGGATCAATGGTTAGAGAAATAATTTGGTCTGAAAAAGCTGCATTTGAAAGAAAGGAAATCCTGAATTATTGGATTGCCCAAAACAAATCCAATTCCTACAGTAAAAAAACTCAATAATTTATTTCAGAATAACATCCGCCTCATAGCGGAATTTCCCGACTTGGGGACGGAAACAGATGTTCCCAGTGTCAGGGTTAGGGTGGTCAATGTTATCTGATTTTTTATGAAGTAGTAGAGGATGAAATCTGGATTTTAAGTATTTGGGACGGAAGAAGAAATCCAGAAAATTTAAAAATTAAATGAATTGAAACGGCTCTGGAAACTCATCAAGCGAACTTTTCTCATCCTCTTCATCGGACATTTGGTTTACATCATTGCCCTGAAATGGATCAATCCGCCGATTACGGTAACACAAATCAATAGTTTGATAGAAGGCCATGGTTTACACCGCGATTATATTTCCTGGGATGAAATGCCTAAGTCTGCAAAATTGGCGGCGATTGCTTCGGAAGACCAATTGTTTGCTTCGCATAATGGATTTGATAAAAAACAAATCGAAAAAGCGCTGGATTTCAACGATAAAAATGAAGGCAGAAAATTGCGCGGCGCCAGTACGATTTCCCAACAAGTCGCCAAAAATGTATTTCTCTGGCAGAAAAGGAGCTGGTTCCGAAAAGGTTTGGAGGCCTATTTTACCTTTATGATCGAATTGGTTTGGGGAAAAGAACGAATTCTGGAAATGTATCTGAATGTGTCAGAAACAGGAATCGGAACTTTTGGGATTGAAGCTGCCTCCCAACGCTATTTTAACAAACCCGCTTCCAAATTAACCCAAAATGAAGCAGCCAGAATCGTTGTGAATTTACCCAATCCGAAAAAATATCGTGTCAATCCACCTAGTGCTTATGTAAGCAAAAGAGCCGGGTGGGTCGAACGGCAAATGCGGAATTTACAAAGCAATCCGGAAATTAAGAAGTTGTTGGAATAAGTAATCTAGCCCTGACAGGGTTTCAAACGCTGTCAGGGCTTTGTCCTGTGAACTTTGACAAAGTTCTTATCGTACTGCATAAAGCTTTGTCAAAGTTAAAATCCGGTTCCATTAACTTAAATTTCAACGGGAATTCTACTCAGAAAACCTTACTTTTGCGCAAACTTCGCACAATGACAAACGGAATCATCATTCTGGACTTCGGTTCGCAGTACAATCAGTTAATAGCCAGGAGAATACGTGAATTTGGCGTCTATGCCGAAATCCTTCCTTTCAATGCTTCTTTGGATGAAATCCTAAGTAAAAGCCCAAAAGGAATTATTTTATCGGGCGGACCTTCTTCGGTTTCGGCCGAGAACGCCGCTTTGGTCGATAAAGCTTTGTACGAACAAAATATTCCGGTTTTGGGAATTTGCTACGGAATGCAGCTTACAGCTCATCTTTTGGGCGGAAAAGTGAAAAAAGGAGAGAAGGGCGAATATGGAAAATCGGAATTCAGCATCATCGAACCGAGTGAATTATTCCAAAATGTACCCCAAACTTCCACAGTTTGGATGAGTCATTTTGATGAGGTTTCGGAAATTCCGCAAGGATTTAAAATCGCCGGGAAATCCAATGTGGACATTGCTTCGATTGTAAACGAAGAAAAGAAAATTTATGCCGTTCAGTTCCATCCGGAAGTTTCCCATACCGAATTCGGAAGTAAAATGATTGAGAATTTTGTGTTTACTATTTGTCAGTGCGAGAAAAACTGGCAGCTCACCGATTTTATTTCAAATGAAATTCAAAGAATCAAAGAAGTTGTGGGTGATAAAAAAGTAATTCTTGGACTATCGGGCGGTGTGGATTCCTCTGTGGCAGCGGTTCTGATCCATAAGGCAATCGGCGATCAACTGAATTGTATCTTTGTCGATACCGGACTTTTGCGAAAAGACGAAGGCAAAAAAGTGATGGAAAATTACGGAAAGCATTTCCATATGAATATCAAAATGATCGATGCAAGAGAGCAGTTTATGTCGAAACTCAAAGGAATTTCCGATCCGGAAGAGAAACGAAAAACGATCGGACGTGAATTCATTGAAGTTTTTGATGCGGAATCCCATAAATTTGAAGATGCCGAATTCCTGGCACAAGGAACAATTTATCCCGATGTCATCGAGTCCCAATCGGTCAAAGGACCTTCGGCAACCATTAAATCGCACCACAATGTGGGCGGATTACCGGAAAAAATGAAATTGAAACTTTTGGAGCCGCTTCGCGAATTGTTCAAAGATGAAGTTCGGAAAGTAGGCGTGGAGCTGGGAATCCCGAGAGAACTGGTGTATCGCCATCCGTTTCCTGGGCCTGGTTTAGGTATCCGGATTCTGGGAGAAGTCGATGCGGAGAAAGTGCGGATTTTGCAGGAAGCCGATGATATTTTTATTCAGGAATTGTACAAACATAATTTATACGACGAGGTAAGTCAGGCTTTCGTCGTGCTTTTACCGGTGAAATCGGTGGGTGTGATGGGCGATGAGAGAACTTACGAATATACCGCAGTGGTACGTTCGGCCAATACGATTGATTTTATGACGGCGACCTGGTCAAAATTGCCTTACGAATTTCTGGAAATTGTTTCCAATCGTATCATCAACGAAGTCAGAGGGATAAACCGTGTGGCCTATGATATTTCTTCGAAACCGCCTGCCACAATTGAATGGGAATAAGAAAAAATTGAAATTCTTTTTTGGAAGAATAAATATTTCAACTATATTTGCACTCGCAATTTAAGGCAGACCCATGGTGTAACGGTAGCACACCGGTTTTTGGTACCGTTTGTCGGGGTTCGAATCCCTGTGGGTCTACCAAGTTTTCAAAAGCAATTCAGAAATGAATTGCTTTTTTTATTTTTACCCAATGAAAAAAATAGCAAACGAAGCTTTGATCATCATCGCTTTTCCGTTTATTATCCTCTACGAACTCTATTGTATGCTGGTGAAATACCGTAAATAATCAGGGATTGAGGTAGTTTAAAAACTCCTCTGCAGGAATTTCCCTTGCGCCGAGACTTGCCAGATGAGCCGTGTAAACCTGACAATCGATGAGTTGATATTGCTCCGAATACTTTTGAACGAAATAAATAAATCCCGCTTTTGAAGCATTGGAAACTTTGGCAAACATACTTTCGCCACAAAAAACATCGCCCTGATCCATCCCATAAAATCCGCCAACCAATTCCTTATTTTGCCAGACTTCTACACTTTTGGCCAGACCGGCGCGATGAAGCCCAATGTAAGCTTGCATCATTTCATCGGTAATCCAGCTTCCTTCTTGCCCGGGCCGATGAATGCTGCGACAATTTTCAATGATTTGTTCGAACGCCTGATTTTCTGTAAATTGAAAATGCTTCTCTCGCAAAACTTTTTGCATGGATTTAGAAATCTTCAATTCGTTTGGGAATAAAACAAAACGCGGATCGGGAAACCACCATAAAATCGGTTCGTTTTCATTGAACCAAGGGAAAATTCCTTTCTGATACGCCAGTTTCAGTCGCTCCTGACTCAAATCACCGCCATAAGCAATGATACCAAACCGATCGGTTTCAGCATAATCCGGAAAGGCAATTCGTTCGTCAAGTCGTTTCATGAATGGATTTTGCACAAAATTAAAGAATTCAGAATTCAAGGCACAAAAAATTCCCTTTCCAAAACTGAAAAGGGAATCTGAACATGATAAATCAGAAGAGAATTAGATTTCCCAATCATTGATTTCCTGTTCGATTTGCTCACGAGTCCGTCCGGTTTTTTCCTGAACTTTCCCGATTACTTCGTCAAGTTTACCGTCCGCAAAAGCTTCATCGTCGTTAAACCATTCTCCATATTTCTGCTTGAAGGCGCCCTTCACTTGGTTCCATTTTCCTTCTAATTCTAATCTGTTCATAATTTTAATTTTTTGATTTGATTAATTATTTACAAGCATCAAACCATTAAATGTTAATCAATTATAATTTCATGTTAAAAGTTTTTGGGGGCATGCCGTTGCGATTTCTCTATTGAGATTTCATTGCTATTTATCGCGCAACGGCACCGGGCTATCCATTGCAATCTTTTTTGAATGGGTGACTGAGGTTCTCGAAGGCAAGAATTCAAAAAAGGATTTCCATTACTATCCCTTGCCCGATTCAAAACCGCATCCATTTCAAAGCATATTCTTATCTTTGGAATTCAAAAAATTAAACATGATCAAAACCATCGACACTTCGCAGGTTACACCGGCGGAGTCCATTCAATATTTGCAAAATGCCGTTGCGCCACGACCGATTGCGCTTGTGAGTACCGTTGATAGCCAAGGAAATGTGAATTTGAGTCCTTTTAGTTTTTACAATGTTTTCAGTTCCAATCCTCCTATCTTGGTTTTTTCGCCTTCGAGAAGGGTTCGGAATACTACTACCAAACATACACTCGAAAATATAGAGGAAGTTCGCGAATGCGTGATAAATACGGTTTCTTATGACATTGTTCATCAGAGTTCGCTTTCCAGTACGGAATACGAAAAAGGGGTAAACGAATTTCAGAAAGCCGGACTTACGGAAGTTCCTTCTATGAAAGTTAGTCCACCTCGGGTGAAAGAGTCCAAAGCTTCTTTTGAATGCAAAGTGCGGGATTTGATTCATCTTGGCGATGGCGGCGGAGCCGGAACCTTGGTTGTTTGTGAGGTTTTGATGATCCATGTGGATGAGTCAGTACTGAACGAAAGAGGTTTGATTGATACCAGAAAAATTGATTTGGTCGGACGAATGGGCGAGTCCTGGTACACACATTCCAACGGGGATTCCTTGTTTGAAATTCCCAAACCTTTGGCTACGAAAGGAATTGGTGTAGATGCGCTTCCCGATGAAATCCGCTTAAGCAAGGTTTTTACAGGAAATGATTTGGCGATGCTTGGCAATGTAGAAATCCTTTCAGGAGACTTCTTTAAGAATGATGAAAATACACACCGACATGCCAAAGATCTTTTGAGAGACGGTGATGTGGAAGGCGCCTGGAATATTTTGAGGAAATAAATGGATTTTGAATTTTCAACCTTGTCAATTTTTTAGCTCGATTGTTGGCATATGCTTTATCTCTGCTTTTCAAGAAATTTAATTTTTCTATATTCCTTAAAACAATCTAACTTTTCATTTATAATCTCACAAGGAATTTCTGAATAGTTTGAAACATCTCTTATCCAATTCTCAGAGTAATATTCTTTTAAAGGTCTAAGATAAATTGTAGAATCTTTTTTATAATAATTTCCTGTTATTTTAGAATTTCCAAATTCATCAAAAAAGCTATATGAATAGAAATTTTCATAAGTACCATTATCGAATAAAATAATACTATCTTTTTCAATATGATCTGCAATAATTTTAGTACTTAATTTTACATCCTTTTCAAGAAAGGAATTAGAATATATTTCAACTATTTGTTGAGATTTAGCTTTAATTAAGGAAATACTTAAAAATAATATTAGAATAAATCTCATGTCCAAAATTTAAACCTTCGCCAGCAAATATTTCATATTCACCTCTTTGTCGATGATTTCCCCCAGTTTTTCTGCCGGAATTCTTTCCTGTTTCATCGTATCTCTGTAACGAAGCGTCACCGAATTGTCATTCAATGAATCGTGGTCAATCGTGATACAGAAAGGCGTTCCGAGTGCATCCATTCTTCGGTATCTTTTTCCGATGGAATCTTTGTCTTCGTACATCACATTGAAATCCAGACGCAATTCATTGAAGATTTTTTCGGCAAATTCAGGCAGCCCATCTTTTTTGACCAAAGGCAAAATCGCAGCTTTGATCGGTGCCAGAGCAGGAGGTAAGCTCAAAACCGTTCTTTCCGAACCGTCTTCCAATTGTTCGTCTTTCAGGCTGTTGGAGAAAATCGCGAGGAACAAACGATCTAATCCCACCGAAGTTTCCACTACATAAGGGACGTAATGTTTATTCAATTCGTTGTCGAAATATTGTAATTTTTTACCTGAATGTTCTTCGTGGGCTTTTAAATCGAAATCGGTTCTCGAATGAATTCCTTCCAATTCCTTAAATCCAAACGGGAATTTGAATTCAATGTCGGCAGCAGCATTGGCATAATGCGCCAATTTTTCATGGTCGTGGAAACGATAATTTTCATCTCCTAAACCAAGTGACTGATGCCATTTCAAACGGGTTTCTTTCCATTTCTCGTACCAATCTAGTTCAGAACCGGGTTGTACGAAATATTGCATTTCCATTTGTTCGAATTCACGCATTCGGAAGATGAACTGTCGTGCGACGATTTCATTTCGAAAGGCCTTTCCGATTTGCGCAATTCCAAACGGAATTTTCATTCGTCCGGTTTTTTGAACATTTAGAAAGTTAACAAAAATACCTTGTGCGGTTTCAGGTCGCAGGTATAAATCCATCGCCGTGTCGGCTGTTGCGCCCAATTTGGTTCCAAACATCAGGTTAAACTGACGAACTTCTGTCCAGTTTTTGGAACCGGTAACCGGGTCGGCGATTTCCAGCTCTTCGATGAGTGCTTTTACGTCGGCCAGATTTTCCGTTTCGAGCGATTTTGCCATTCGACTCAAAATAGCATCGATTTTTTGCTGATATTCAACCACTCTGGTGTTGGTGGAAACAAATTGTTCTTTGTCAAAAGCATCCCCAAATCGTTTGGCTGCTTTTTCTACTTCTTTATCGATTTTTGCTTCGATTTTTGCGCAATAATCTTCGATCAAAACATCTGCCCGATAGCGTTTTTTGGAATCTTTGTTGTCGATCAAAGGATCGTTGAAAGCATCTACGTGACCGGAAGCTTTCCAGGTTGTGGGATGCATAAAGATTGATGAGTCGATTCCGACGATATTTTCATTGAGCTGAACCATGGCTTTCCACCAATATTGTTTGATGTTGTTTTTGAGTTCGGCGCCGTTTTGTCCGTAATCATAAACAGCTGAAAGTCCGTCGTAAATTTCACTGGATTGGAAAATAAATCCGTACTCTTTGGCGTGCGAAATAATCCGCTTGAAAATATCTTCTGACATAGTTTTGAATTGAATTGCGAAAATAGTGGATTTTACCGATTTGGCGAAATTCGAAGTTCAAAATCCGAGAGATACATAAGCCAGAAATTCAAAATAGTTGAATTAATTTAAAAATTAAATTAATTGTTCCTAAAACAACTAATATCCACCAATATTTTTTAGCTAATGGTTCCGAAGAATATTTAGCCCAAATTCCTGCGCCTATTAAAAGCAAAGGAATGATTAATTTTAGAATTTCTGAACTCATAGTAAAATCAACTTTAAACCTTAAACTTTGAACTTGAAACTTAATTCGAATACCGCATCCACTTCCACATTTCTTTGAAGGAAGGTTTTTTGCCGTACATCAAAATTCCGACCCGATAAATTTTCGAAGCAAAGAAAACCATTAGCAACATGGTTCCGATGAGCAAAACCAGCGAAAGTGCAATTTCCCACCATTCCACCCCAAAAGGCAGTCGGGTAACCATTGAAATCGGGGAAGTAAGCGGGATGATGGACAACCAGAATGCAACCGGACCATCCGGGTTTTCAAGCGTGGTCATACTTCCGTACATCGCAATCATCATGGGGAAAATAGGATAAAAGGTAAATTGTTGGGTGTCCGTATCATTGTCAACCGCCGAACCGATTGCGGCGAAAATCGAACTGTAAAACAGATAGCCCAACAGGAAATATAGCATAAACATCATGAGGATAAACGGATAGTTTAACCCTAACAGTGTATCAAAAATTCCTTGTGCATCAGCCATCCATTCTGGATTTTGTTCCAGCATTGCTTGAGCTTGTTCAGTATTAAGATTGGTGGGCATTTTTGAGGCGAAAAAAGCAGAGCCGCCCAACATGAGGGCAAGTCCCATGAGGATCCAGATAGTGAATTGTGTCAACGCTACCAAGGTTGAACCCAAAATTTTCCCCATCATCAGGTTAAAAGGTTTTACCGATGAAATGATGATTTCCACCACACGGTTGTTTTTTTCTTCCACCACACTGCGCATCACTTTTACACCATAAATCATGATGAACATAAAGATGATATAAGCCAGAAACATCGCCAGACCAAATTTTACATATTCACCTTTTTCTTCCGAACCGCCTTTCAGATCAAATGTTTTGATCCTTACATCAGAACCCATATTTTTCACCGCATCATGTGAAATTCCTGCTTGTTCCATTTTGAGTTCTTCGATGCGTTTACTCAACTTGTCCTCTAATCTTTCTTTGAATCCGACCCCGATGTTACCTCTGGTGCTTAATTCGATTCCTTTTTCAACTTTTGAAAAATCATTTTTATCAATCGCCGGAATCACTAATAATCCGTTCAAGGTTTTACTTTCTGCAAGCGTATCTTTAATACCCTGAATGTCTTCCGGTCCGTAAAAATTATAAATTTCATTGCCGCCTGAAACCAATGAAGTGATAAATTCCTTGCTTTCATCTACTACCGCAATACTTTTCTGATCTGAATTTGCCGAAACCATCCAGGCAATGATCCCGATGATAGCCACCATGATGATGGGTGACAAAATGGTCATGATGATGAAGGTTTTGTTTTTAACCTGTGTCAGAAATTCTCTTTTGGCGACTAATAATATTTGGTTCATTTGAATTTTAAATTTAGAATTTCAATAAGCTTTTACTTAGTTAAATGGCTTCTTTTTGGTCGCTGACCAAATTCGAAGTAACGGCCTGCAAAAATATTTCGTTCATCGAAGGAATGGCTTCTTTGTATTGAATGATGTGTCCCAAATGCGAAATTTCATTTAATAATTGATTGGAACTGATTCCTTCTTTTTTGGATAATTTGAAGGAAGTGGAAAAACTATTTTGTTTGACCATTTCAGGAGAAAATTCCGCGGTAAAACGATTCCAGATTTCCGGGTCGGGATTTTCAATTTCGACAAAATATTTGCCCGATTTGAATTGATGTTTAATCTGATTGATTTCTCCGTCCAAAACTTTATTCGACAAATTAATCAGTGCAATATGATCGCACATTTCTTCTACCGATTCCATTCGGTGAGTAGAAAAAATGATGGTCGTGCCTTTGTCGCGGAGCTCCAGAATTTCGTTGGCGATGATTTGCGCATTTACCGGGTCAAATCCGCTGAAAGGCTCATCAAAAATCAACAATTCCGGTTCGTGTAAAACGGTAATCACAAACTGAACTTTTTGGCCCATTCCTTTGGAGAGTTCTGTGAGTTTTTTGTCCCACCATTCAGAAATTCCCAGTTTCTCAAACCAGTATTTCGTTTTTTTATGTGCTTCGGTGTTGGAAAGTCCTTTGAGTTTGGCGAAATAAAGCGCTTGTTCGCCGATTTTCATATTTTGATACAATCCACGCTCTTCGGGCATATAGCCGACCAGCGGAATGACGGATTTGTCGAGTGGTTTGCCTGCGATGGTCACCGAACCTTTGTCGGGAGCAGTAATCTGATTGATGATACGGAGAAATGTTGTTTTCCCTGCGCCATTCGGGCCCAATAATCCGTAAACAGAACCTTTCGGGATATTGAGATCAAAATCATTGAGCGCTATTTTTTTTCCGTATTGTTTGGTTAATCCTTTTGCAACAAGCAAATCCGACATAAGAATTGTTTTTGAGATTAGTTGAAATTCTTATGCAAATGTTACAATTTTTAAATGAATTATTGTGTTTCTACTATTTTAGAATTAGTTTTGAATACTAACTAACCGAACAATGAAATTTAAAATTCTAATTTTTCTAATTCTTTGCCTGTTTTATAAGATTTATGCTCAGAAAGATTGTGCGTGTAATTATATCACAGATTATTATCCACTTGTTTATAAAGGTCAACTTAATTACCTGAAGGAAAATTATGATTCTGCTTATGTTTATTTGAAAGAAGCCGAAGAAAATTGTCCGCTTTTGGATAATTTACAAACCAATGAAATTTCAATGCTCCTTGAAATCTCTGTTCGTAAAAATCTTTACGAGGATGCTACAGAATATTTAAAAATGAAATTAAACAATGGGTTTGAAATTAAATATTTAGTAGAAGATTCGTTGTATAGTGATTTTATAAAAGCTAAAGAATTCCAGAAAGTTAGTGCAAAGGCAGATGAAATTTATCGAGATTGGCATTCGGGAATTGATTTAGAACTAAGAAATAAGTTAGTATCAATGAACAAAGAAGATCAAAAGGTTCGTAGAGAAAAGCCGATTGATTTTGAAAAAATGAAACAAATTGACAGTATCAATATAAATGCATTGAAGGAAATAATTGCTGAATATGGGTATCCTTCTAAAAATTTAGTAGGGAATTATTCGGTAGATGAGCATCCTAATGTTTATACTTTGATTATGCATATTCAAGGCGAAGAAAATTTGAATTATTTTAAACCTATATTTCTGGAATGGGTTAGATGTGGAAAGACGGATTATACATCTATTTATGCTAATCTTGTAGATAGCAATGATAGAAGTCGAGGTGTTTTTACGTATGGAATTTATTCTAATATAAAGCCAGAACAAATTAAAGATTTTGAAAATTTAGATGAGAGAAGAGTCAGCGTAGGACTCAGGCCATGGGAAATGGAAAAAGAAGTTCAAGAATTGCTAAGATTAAAATACGATCTTCATTAAAGTTTCTTATCCACAAACTCCTGAATTTTTTTCGCAATAATAGGAGCCGCTACCATTACGGCGAGCGAAAGAGCCGCTTTTCCGGCATTGCCCATTTTCAGTCGCTGACTTGCCTGTCCCGAAATAAAACTCAAAGCCGTATTGACACCACCGCCAATGGGAGATGAAATAGAGTTGGAGTTATCCTCCACTTTGCTAACAAAATTATTAATGGTTTTGTAAAGAAAACCTTCTTGCGCCGATTTGTCGGCATTGGCCATTTTCAGTTTGAGTTGCCTTTTGGCTTCTCTCAAGTCGGCAAGTGTATTGATATCTTTAGTTTTCATCTTCTTCGTCGTCATCTGAATTATCGATTGCTTCCATTGCGGCTTCTACCGCCTTATCGGTAATGAGTAACATGATTTTTCGGCGGAAAATAAATAGAATAATAAGGAAAATAACATAAATCCCCATTACCATCAAAAATCCTAAACCTGTATCGTTGAACCAGTTTCCGAATAGATAACCGGCAGAAAGGCTGCCGATGAAGAGTATCATCATCACAAACATACCTACTAAAATGCCGTAAACCCCAGCGCCAATCATATTGCTGACGGAGTCTACGACTTCCAATTTCGCATAAGCAATCCTGTTGTTGATGTATTGTTTTAAATCATCAAACATAAATAAGTTTTAGGTCAAATTTAATAAAAAAATGTTGGGATTAGACCCCAACATTTTCTTCAAATTCATCTTTTGCTTTTTTAGCTTCCGATTTTACATCCTGAGCTGTACTCTGCAATTTAGATTTTACTTCAGCAAGACGGTCTTCTAAGTCTTTTTTAGCTTTTTTAGCTTTGTCGCTGAAATCATTGGAATATTTTTCCAAATCTTTTTTCAATCTATCCGCTTCTTTTTTTAATTGCTTGCGTGTTTCTTCTCCAGATTGAGGAGCCATTAACAATCCTGCTGCGGCACCTGCAGCTGCTCCGATTAATAATCCGGCTAATAATTTAAATGCACCACTTTCTTTTGCCATGGTTTTTAATTTTAAAGGTTAATACTTTTTCTAAATTTACGAATTCTTAAAGTCAAAAACAATACCAAAAATTCTATCTTTACACCGATTTAATGAAAATTTTAACAAATGCTAGAATTATCTGTTAAAGGCGCACAAATGCCTTCATCCCCTATCCGTAAATTAGTTCCTTATGCCGATAAAGCACGTAGCAAAGGAACAAAAGTATATCATCTCAACATCGGACAACCTGACATCGCTTCGCCGGTTTCAGCATTGGAAGCTTATCATCAATTGCCTTTTGATGTAATAGCTTATACGCACTCCGAGGGAACACCCGAATACCGAAAAGCTTTGTCCGACTATTACAAAGGAAGAGGATACGGTGTCGAAACCAATAATATAATCGTAACCAATGGGGGGTCAGAAGCTTTGTTGTTTACCTTTGGCGTGATAGCCAATCCGGGCGATGAAATCATAATTCCCGAACCTTTTTATGCGAACTACAATAGTTTTGCTTGTCAAAGCGATGTGAAAATTGTTCCGATTCAATCCACGATTGAAAATAATTTCGGACTTCCACCGATTGAGTCATTTGAAGAAAAAATTACCGATAAAACAAAAGCCATTCTCATTTGTCATCCCGGCAATCCGACCGGATATCTTTATTCGCAAGCCGAACTTCAAAAACTAAAAGATTTGGTTTTGAAGCATGATTTGTATCTGATTTCGGATGAGGTTTACGCTGAATATGTGTACGGTGGCGAAGAGCACGTCTCGGTTTTGAGTTTTCCAGAATTGAAAGAAAATGTCATTATAATTGATTCTGAGTCCAAACGTTTCAGTATGTGTGGTGCTCGTTTGGGAGCGATGATTTCAAGAAATGAAGAACTGATGAAACGAGCGATGAAATTTGCGCAAGCGCGTTTGAGTCCGGTATTGACCAGTCAATATGCCGCTGCAAAAGCCCACGAAAATGTCGGAACTTATTTTGAAGACAGCCGCGCGGAATACATAAGCCGTCGTGATTTGCTGGTAACGGAATTGAATAAGATTCCCGGCGTGATTTGTCCCAACCCAAAAGGAGCTTTTTATTGTATGGTGGAACTTCCGGTGGACGATGCCGAGAAATTTGCCATTTGGTTGCTAAACGATTTCGAATTGGACGGCGAAACCGTAATGGTTGCACCCGGAAACGGATTTTACAGCCATCCCGATACGGTAAAAAATCAGGTTCGGATTGCTTACGTTTTAAACAAAGAAGATTTGCAACGTTCGGTTGAAATCCTGAGAGTTGCGTTGGATAAATATAATTTTCAAAACTAAATTTGAGATTGGACATTCTGAATAATCATTCTTTAAAACCCTATAACACCTTCGGAATAGATGTTTCCACAAAATATTTTGTGGAAGCGAAATCGGTGGGCGAAATCAAATCTGCATTGGAATTCGCACGCGAAAATACACTTCCTTTGATGCTTTTCAGTGGGGGAAGTAATATGTTGCTCACGCACGATTTCGATGGATTGGTTTTGAAGTTGAACCTGAAAGGAATTGAAGTAGTTTTAGAAGAGGAAGATTTCGTAGAAGTGAAAGTCAAATCCGGCGAGAATTGGCACGAATTTGTGCAATGGACACTACAAAATGATTTCGGCGGATTGGAAAATCTTTCCCTGATCCCCGGAAATGCTGGAACCGCGCCGATTCAAAATATTGGCGCTTACGGTGTGGAAGTGAAAGATTCAATGACTGAACTTTCCGCATTGGAAATTTCAACCGGAAATATTCGGGAATTTACGAATGCCGAATGTAAATTCGGGTACCGGGATTCGGTTTTCAAAAATGAATTCAAAAATCAGTTTATCATTACCGACGTTAGCTTCCAACTGACCAAAAGAAATCATCAGCTTCGCACCGAATACGGAGCCATTCAAGCGGAACTTGATAAATTAAATATTCAAAATCCTACCATTCAGGACATTTCCCGTGCGGTTATAAACATTCGTCAAAGCAAATTGCCCGACCCGAAAGAAATCGGAAACTCAGGAAGTTTCTTTAAAAATCCGGTGATTTCAAAATCGGAATTTGAGGAAATTCAGAAAAAACATCCGGAGATTTCTGCTTATCCGTCAGGAAATGAAGTCAAACTGGCAGCGGGCTGGTTGATCGAAAAAGCGGGCTGGAAAGGAAAACGCTTTGGCGATGCCGGTGTTCATGAAAAACAAGCCTTGGTTTTGGTGAATTATGGAAATGCGACCGGACAGGAAATCTATGATTTGTCCCAAAGGATTGTCGATGATGTTTATGAAAAATTCGGCATAAATCTCGAAAGGGAAGTAAATATTCTTTAATTTTAATTGATTTAAAACGAATTAGTTATCGTTGAAATCATTAAAAAATTCAATAAGTCTATCATTTTAGTAGACTAAAACAATTACTTTTGCCCTCATAGATTTTAAAAATGGACAAGAAATTATTGCGTTCTTATATTTTCAGGCATCTCGACGGAGTAGTGGTTCCGCAGGTCATTCATCAATTATCCCAAAAAGGAATTCTCGAATTTGTTCTTCAAAATGGAAGTTTAGATTTGGAGAAAATTGCAGAGGAATTCAATGCCAACGAAGGTTATCTCAACGTTGCGCTTCGTATTTTGGCTTCGCAGGGATATTTGAATTATGAATTGAATAATTCGGAAAACACCGTAAAGATTTCCACCCATGAAAATTCAGAGAAAGCATTTTCATTTGTAGGAATTTATCAGAATTTAGCGGAATTTCTATCCGATGAGGAATTGATTTCTTCTCAGGCCATTTCCGATGAACTCGGTCGTAAATGGATGAAAATCTATGAGAAATACCGTTCGGATTTATTGGAGAATAGACTCGAAAATTCTTTGGAATATCAAATTCAAAAACACATCGAAGGTGCGCTCATTAGTCCGATAATAGTCAAACTCGGCATGAGCGGAATGTTTCACAAATACTTTATGGAAGCCTCTTTCAGTGCCGATGAATTTCATAAAAATCCAGGTTGTTTTGAACAATTATTAGAAGCTTTGGCTGAATTGGGTTGGTTTAGCCGCAAAGGAAGAAATTTTCAGTTTACCGAAACCGGATTGTTTTTCGCCCGTCGTGCTTCGGCTTATGGCGTGACGGTTTCTTATTTGCCAATGTTCGCCAAAATGGAAAATCTTTTATTTGGCCGTGCCAATGAAATTCGTGAAGTGGAAATGGGTGAGGAGGAAATCCATGTAAACCGCGAAATGAATGTTTGGGGAAGTGGCGGTGCGCATTCTACTTATTTTAAAGTTCTGGATGAATTTATCATCGAAATTTTTAACCGTCCGCTGGACGAGCAACCCAAAGGAATTCTCGATATGGGTTGTGGAAATGGTGCTTTGCTGCAGCATCTTTACGATGTGATTGAAAGCCGTACTTTGCGTGGAAAAAATTTGGACGAACATCCGCTTTTCCTTGTGGGTGCCGATTTCAACAAAGCTGCATTGAAAGTCACGAGAGCCAATTTGGTGAAAAATGACATTTGGGCAAAAGTGATTTGGGGCGACATCGGAGATCCTAAAAGACTGGCCGAAGATTTAAAATCCGATTATGATATTCAACTGGAAGATTTACTCAACATCCGAACTTTTCTAGATCACAACCGGATTTGGGAAGATGTGGAAGCCGGGCAACGTAAGAGTACTTCAACCGGTGCTTTTTCCTTTCGTGGAAAGCGATTGGCGAACAATGAAGTGGAAGAAAATCTTTTGCAACACCTAAAAAAATGGACGCCTTATGTAGAGAAATTCGGTTTGTTAGTAATCGAATTGCATACTTTACCGCCACAACTTACAGCAGATAATTTAGGAAAAACCGCCGCTACGGCTTATGATGCTACGCATGGTTTTTCGGATCAATACATTGTGGAAGTCGATGTTTTTCATCGGATTTGCAAGGAAGCCGGTTTAAATCCCGACGGAAATTTATTCAAAAAATTTCCTGACTCTGAATTGGCAACCGTAAGTATTAATTTGCTGAAGAAATGATTTCGGAAAGTTCTAGATAGGCCATTCCGGTAAGAATTCCGATGCCGAAACTGAGCAAAGTGCCAATCAGAATGTATTCTGTAAGTCGGATGTCTTTATTTTCTTTCAGATCGCCAAAACGGAAAATCGACTTGGCCGCAAGCAAAAACCCGATGCCCTCCCAAAAATTAATAACAATAAAAAGGAAAATGAAAAGGCGCTCCAGAATTCCGATGTATTTCCCTGCATAATTCGTCTTTTTGTTGTTTTTATTCGGATTTAAATTTTTGAGCAATACTTTCAGAAGGACCGAAGTGACGGTCGTAACCATAATCAAAGCCGAGTAAAGCAATAAATTTACCGGACTGAAAAGCACTTCGAAATTAATGCGGAACGGATAATAATAATTCACGACCATCGCAATGGCAAGGAGGTGCAGGAATTGATCTCCAAAGAAATAAAGTTTTGAAAACTTCTTTTTTTCGGTGTAAAGTTTGGCTGTGTCGATGGCGAAATGAGCAAAGCTCAGCACCAGAATTCCGATGAAATATTTCGGATCAAATCCGGTCAGTATCAGCAAAAGCAATAAATGAACAAGCGTGTGGAAATAGAGAAATTTCGATTTGATTTTATATTTTCTTTTGTGCGCAACCCAGGAGTCGGGCTGGAGTAAAAAATCTCCGGCCAAGTGAGCAAGAACGAATTTGAGCGCCAATATCATCATATTCCCTTGATTTCCTGATTATAAAGTTCCACAACTTTTTTGATTTCATCAAATCCTGCTCTTTTCAGTGCCGAACTGATCGTTCCTTGACTTTTCTTTTGAAGAAGTTTGGCCAGTTCCGATTGGTTCAGCTTAGGATATTTCAAAGCAGTAAAAACCACTTCGGCAGTAGTCGGCTGCCAGGAGTCCATGATGAAATCGAGTAGATTTAAAATCACGTTGTAACGCTGATTGAATTTTTCGTTTGGAGTCTGAATGCCCAAAGTTTCTTTTTTAAGACTTTCCAATTTTCTGCCCGAATTCACAAAAGCAGAGCCATTTGACTCGCTGACTTTGGGTGATTTATAATCGATTTCTCCCAGTCCGATGGCCATTCGCACATCCACTCCAATGGATTTCATCGCTGACTTCAGTAGTAAAACCGCTTCCATACTTTCCTTTTTTGAAAGGATTAATTGAAAACTGTCGCCACGGTAAATTTCCCAATCGGTTTTTTCTTTACCAAAATCCGATAAAACTTCTTTCAACCGTTCCAACCAGCTTTCCGGAGTGTTTTTACGTGACTCAATTATGTCGCCTGTTATGACAATCCATTTTTTCATCCACGTAAAGATAAATAAATTATTGAGTATTTCGTCAATATTTTTAATTATTGATGATTTTGTCAATATTTAGGATTATTGAGTATTTCGTCAATATTTGTGATTATTGAGTATTTAATCAATAATTATAACTTAGTTATTTATCCAATTTGCAGCAAAAATCGCATTTAATGCAGCTGTTTCGGTTCTCAGGCGTTGATTTCCAAGCGAAATTCCCGTGAAGCCATTTTGTAGGGCAAGTTCAATTTCTTCTTTTGAAAAATCCCCTTCGGGGCCGATTAAAATCAGATAGTCCTTTTGAGGATGAATGAGTTCCTTGAAATTCACTCGGGTAAAATCTT
Organism: Moheibacter sp.; assembly: GCF_049672845.1. Classification (NCBI taxonomy): domain Bacteria; kingdom Pseudomonadati; phylum Bacteroidota; class Flavobacteriia; order Flavobacteriales; family Weeksellaceae; genus Moheibacter; species Moheibacter sp. The sequence continues at coordinate 68,582 of NZ_JBATWT010000005.1, read as the reverse complement.
CATCACAATGCGCTATGAGTTTGTTTTCTGGATGATTTTCTTTGACAAAATCATTGAATTTTACCAAATCGTTCAGTTGGGGAATGTAGGCTTTCAGGGATTGTTTGACGGCGGAAACAAGGATTTTCCGGCAACGGTCGAGGTTGATATTTTTTCTTTCGGAATGGAAAGTTTTCAGAAATGTAATTTCGTCAATGCCGATTTCGGAGGCTTTTTCCATAAAGAATTCCATTCTTTCCATGCTTTTGGTCGGGGCGATGGCGATATGGATTTTATAAGGTCTTTTTTCATGGTTTTCAATGATTTCATTCAAATCAATTTCAACGGATTTGGAGTTGATTTGAGAGACAATTCCTTTCCCCATTTTGCCTTTTCCGTCGGTGATTTGAATTTCTTGTCCGACTTTTCCGCGAAGAACTTTTGTGAAATGATGGCTTTCGTCGCCTATTATTTCAGCATAGTTTCCTTCGATATTTCCAATGAATAAATGCATCAAATGAGGTATTTAGCTACAGATTTTGAAGTGATTTCAGCAAATTCATTTTGTTCGAATTTCAACTGTCCGGCCATAGCAATCATCGCCGCATTGTCGGTTGTGTATTCAAATTTAGGAATGAAAACTTTCCAGTTTTTTTCGGTTTCCATTTGTTTCAAACGGTTTCGGATTTCTGAATTGGCCGAAACGCCACCGGCAATGGCTACTTGAGAAATGGCTGTTTTTTTTACAGCTAAGGTTAATTTCTCCATCAAAATATCGACGATTGTTTTCTGAATCGAAGCACAAAGATCGTTCAGATTTTCCTGTATGAAATTCGGATTTTTTTGGGTTTCTTTTTGGATGAAGTATAAAATCGCTGTTTTCAATCCGCTGAAACTGAAATTGAGTTCATCGACTTTTGGTTTTGAAAATTTGAATTTTTCAGGATTTCCTTCTTTTGCGAGTTTATCGATAATGGGTCCGGCCGGATAATCCAATCCGAGAATTTTTCCTGCTTTGTCAAAAGCTTCTCCTGCAGCATCGTCAATGGTTTCGCCTAGAACTTCCATTTCAAAATAATCTGAAACTTTTACAATCTGTGTGTGTCCGCCGCTTACGGTAAGGCAGAGAAAAGGAAATTCGGGAGAATTTTCGTTGGCATCTTCGATGAAATGCGCCAAAATATGTCCTTGCATATGGTTGATTTCAATGAGCGGAATGTTCAACGCCATACTCAGAGATTTGGCAAAACTGCTTCCCACCAAAAGCGAACCCATCAGCCCGGGGCCACGCGTAAAGGCGATGGCACTTAGTTGGTTGCGGTCAATTCCTGCTTGTTTAAGCGCTTCATTTACCACCGGAACGATGTTTTGCTGATGCGCCCGGGAAGCAAGTTCCGGCACAACACCGCCGTAGCTTTGGTGTATTTTTTGATTGGCTATGACATTGGAAAGAATTTTCCGGTTTTGGATGAGGGCTGCGGCCGTATCGTCACAAGAAGATTCGATTCCTAAAATGATGGGAAATGAACTCATTTTATCGTTCAGAATTAATTATTTAGAGTAATTTTGTTGCAAATATCGGAATTTTACGGTTTGAAAGCATTAAGAAGAATTGGTAGAATCATATTAATCCCCGTAATCGCGGTGCTTAGTCTTTTGCTTTCGGCCATGATTGCGATCCAAATTCCTGCTGTTCAAACCGAAATTGCCACTTATGTCGTCAATGAATTGAATGAAACTTTCCAAACAGAAATCAGTGTGGACAGGGTTCATATTGATTTTTTTGGTGATATCAATCTGAACGGTGTTCGTGCAAAAGATGATCATGGGACGCAGTTTGTGGATATTGAAAGATTACAGGCGAAACTCAGTCTGACCGGATTGATTATGGAGCCGAATCGGATTGCGATTCGGAAATTAAATTTATATAATCCTGAAGTTAAGGTAATTACGTATAAAAATGATTCCGTCAGTAACTTTATCTCATTGATTAATAAATTTTCCAAATCGGAAAAAGAAGAACCTTCTGATTTTAAATTAAGAGGAATTCTTAATGTGGTGGACGGTAAATTATTAATTCGAAATGAAAATCTGGAAGGTTATAAACAAGATTGGGTGGATGCAACTAATCTGAACATTGGGATTGAGAATTTTCGTTTGGAAAACAATGAAATCTGGGCCGATTTGAATTCGATGAATTTCATCGGAAAAAGAAACGGCGAAATTTATAATATCAAAAATTTATCGGGAAAAGTTCATTATTCCGATAAGGAAATCAGGGTGGAAAATATGGATTTGGAAACTTCAGATTCCCACCTGAACGGTCACGTGGTATTATCTTACGATTCAATGGAAGATATGAAAGACTTCCTGAACAAGGTGAATTGGGATATGGAGCTGAAAGATGATTCCAAAGTTAACTTCAAAGACATCCGCTATTTTGTTGAGAATTTCGACAAAAACTCATCGGTGGAAGTAAGAGGTAAAGTTTCGGGAACGCTCAATAATTTGCAGTTAAATGATTTTCAACTGTCGGGAGACGGCGCTTTTATTGCCGCCAATGAATTGCGTTTGCTTGATATGACCGATGGCGCCAACATCATCATCGATACGGAAGCTGTGAAAATAAAAACATCCTATCAGGGATTGCAGGCTTTGTTGCCGACTTTCATCGGAAATACAATTCCCGATTATCTCAACCGTTTCGGGACTATGAATTATTCGGGGAATTTCAATCTGGATCCGGCGCACATCAATTTGGACGGATATGCAATCACGGCTTTGGGTGATGCTGATATGAGAGTTCGGCTCGATGATTACCGTGGAACGCTGAAATACAAAGGAACTTTGATGGCCGATGATATCAACCTGAAACAGATTACAGAAGTTGCGGAACTTGGTTTTGTTTCCGGTCAGATTCAGTTTGACGGCGTTGGAACCGATATTAAAACGCTTCGCATTGATGCCGAAGGAAAGCTGGATTATTTGGATTTGATGGGGAAACGTTATCAGAATGTTGCAGTGGACGGACGTTTGGAAAGACAACAGTTTGCCGGTGTTTTATCGGTAAACGATCCGCAGATGATGGTCGATTACAACGGTATTTTTGATTTCTCCAAAAAGCCATACCGACTCGATTTTACTTCAAAAGTCAAGTATCTGAATCTGGATTATCTGGGCGTTACAAAAGATATGAATGCAAAATTACGTGCAGATATTGTGGGTGACTTTACTTTGACCAATCTCGATGATTTCATTGGAGAAATTCAGTTAAACAATCTTTATTTTACTTCTAAAAATGATACGTTGGAAGTGGCACAGGCGCATATCGCTTCCTCAAGAAACGGAGATGTACAAAATCTCGAAATCGACATTCCCGGTTATTTGCGAGGCGAAATTAACGGTCAATACCGTTTAAGTCAGTTGCCAGATGTGATTATGAATTCCATCGGTTCGACGACTTTGATGACGTATGAGCCGAAAAAAGTAGATCCGAATCAAAGTTTTAATTTCTTTTTTGAAGTCGAACAGGATTTATTTTCTATGTTCGATCAGAGAATTCAGGTTGCGCCAGGAACCATTCTGGACGGACAGGTAGATACAAATGCCAAGACTTTGATTGCTGAATTGTCCTCAACTGAAATCGGATATGATGGTATCAATATTTACAATCCGCTGATCAACATTGACACTTCCAAAGATTTGGAACAAATTTACCTGAGAAGTGATAGTCTGATGGCAAAAGGTGTAATGGTTTATCAGCTGAATGTTCATACAACGCCCATTCAGGATTCGCTTTTGGTCAAAACGGATTTTCACATCGGTAAGGAATTCCCGATGAAATTTGATCTGAATTTATTCCATACGACCGATGAAAATAAAAATCTGGTTTTTGGATTTTCGCCATCAACCATTCAAATTGATGAAAACAATTGGCATCTGAATCCAAATAACGATAAAAATTCCAATCGTGTAATCGTAAATTTCGACAAAAATTATTACGAATTACAGAATTTATTGCTTGAGTCAGAAGACCAGAAATTATTGCTCGATGGTTATTATGCCAGCAATACAGATTACAAATTAAATGCAGATTTGGAAGAACTTGTGTTGTCCAAAATTATTCCGAAAGGTCTATTAGGCAATCTGAAAATCGACGGAATCGCAAATGGAAATATTAATGTAGTTCGGACAAAAGATGAATTCAAACCGCTGATTGAACTGGATGTTTCGCAACTTGCGCTGAATGATTATGGTTTGGGTGATTTGGGTATGAATGCGGTTTACAATGTGAATCAAAACGTGTTTGATATAGAATTGTTTTTGAATCAGGAACAGGTTCAGGTTTTGTATGTAAACGGTTATATTGATAACAAACCCGATATGCCAGAGATCAATCTGGTAGCGAGTTTGGATGATTTGAATTTCAATTTTGTAGAAAGTTTCCTTTCGGCTGCGATGAGCAATTTGCGGGGAATGGTTTCGGGGAATATGCGATTTACCGGACCCATTGATTCTCCTGAATTCGAAGGAATGCTTGATCTGGCTAATCTCGGCTTTACCGTTGATTTCCTCAATGTTGATTATTCATTTGACGGAATCAATACCGTTCCGGTTTACAAAGCCAGTCAGGGACAGGGTTCGATAACACTTGATGAAGTGCGTTTCCGCGATACAAAATACAATACCAAGGGCGAAGTTTCCGGACAATTACTTTTCCGGGATTTTGCGAGCTGGTTCCTCAACTTGTCCTTTAATACCAATAATCTTTTGGTGATGAATACGTCTCCGGCACAGAACGATTTGTTTTATGGACGAGTTTTTGGGCAGGGCGCTTTCTCTTTATTCGGTCCTCCGGAACGGTTAGATATTTCAGCAACAGCGATCATCAATGAAGGTTCTGAATTTACTATTAATACAGGCGCAACCAAAATCGAAACCGGAAGTGATTTGGTTCGTTTCATTCCAGAAGGAGAAAAGGAAATTGATGACGGAACGCCAAAAGGAATGAACATTGACCTGGACATTACGGCTTTCCCGACTACCACGGTCAATCTGATTTTTGACCCTGTTTCGGGTGATATGGTCACGGCAAACGGATTTACAGAAAACCTTCAGTTCAACCTGAGCCGAACCGGAAATATGACGATGAATGGTGTTTATACACTCGATACGGGAATCTATAAACTGCGTCAGGTTTCTTTGCTGAACCGGGATTTTGAGATTCAGCCCGGTAGTTATGTGAGTTGGGATGGTGGAAGCGCATTAAACGCTACGATGAATATTAATGCAACTTATGAACGGACGGTTTCCAATGTTGGGGAATATCTCGGTGCAGGTTACAGCCAGTCTTATGACGTAGTCTTGGGTATTGAGATTTCGGAAACACTTGATGACCCACAGATGGATTTTACGGTCAATATTCCAAAAGCAGGTACAGACGTTCAGTCCATGATTGATTATAAATTTAACCTTGATCCCGATGAGAAAATGATTCAGTTTGGTGCGGTTTTATTGATCGGACAATTCATGACCAATACCGATGCGGTTCTTACAGCCGGAGCTACTTCTACAGGAGCCGGAATTGCCTTGAAACAATTGGGCGGAATCATTGACTCCATCATCGCCGGAAGTGGAGTAGCGGTGGATTTGGATTATGTGACGGGTTCAAATTTGAGTCAGACTTCAGATCGTTTCAAGACCGGTTTGCGTGTGGATTTAAGTCCGCGATGGACCATCAACGGAGCTTTGGGCGTAGCGGTCGGAAATACGACCGGATTTGATGATGCCACGACTGTAGAAACAGAAATCCAATGGGATGTTTCTAGAAATATGGACAAGAGCATGGTGGTGAATTTCTTCACGCGGCCTACCAATTTTGGGGTTCAGAATTTTGGCGGTGCAGGAAATTTCCAGAGTTATGGAGCCGGCGTTATTTATAAAACTTCGTTTGACAGAATTTCTGAAATTTTCAAAAAAGAAAGTAATATACAATCCATGGTTCTTCCTAATGTGAATTTTGATGACGACCCACCTTCATTGTTTGATTTGCCGCCGGCTGAAACCCAGGATTCAATCCGGGAAGAAAAAAAAGATTCGGTTCAGCAAAAAGAAGTTTCGCAGACAACTCCTAAAAAGCGTAAAAGCACAAATTCTCTGATCCGCTTCAAATAAAAAAAGTTTACTGCCGGGAAGCAATAAACTCACGCAAAACAAACAAAGTAATGAATCGAGATAACCCTGAATTCATAACCAAAACCAAATTTAAAATAAAGTCTTAATATTTTAAAATAATTCTCATAATTATTGTTTGTACTTTATAAATTCATTAATATTGTGCCTTTAAAATTATTAATTTAATAAAACTGATGCGGAATTATGAAGCATAATTACGAAATTGATGATATTGACAAAACGATTCTGATGTTTTTGATAGAAAATACCCGCATGCCATTTACTGAAATAGCTAAAAAAATGAATGTTTCGGCGGGAACCATTCATGTGAGAGTGAAAAAATTGGAAGATGCAGGAATTATCAAAGGAACTACACTTATTACAGATTACGATAAAATGGGTTATCAGTTCGTTGCTTATTTGGGATTGTTGCTTACAAAAACCAATAAGATTCAGAGTGTGATAGATGAATTGTATAAAATCCCGAACGTTACAGTAGCACACATAGTGGCGGGTAAATACAATATTTTCTGTAAAATCAGAGCACGCGATACCAATCATGCAAAAGAACTCATTTTTTTGATTGATCAGATAGAAGATGTACTGCGAACTGAATCCATGATTTCTTTGGAAGAAAGTTTTAATGATAAAAACCGCTTAATGCGCGCCATTTTTGAGTAAATTTGTGCTATGAAACGTTCCATTTGGTTTAACGGGCTGATTTGCCTGATGTTGATTTTAATCGGAGGAATTCTCTTCCGTGGTTACAGGATTTGGTCAACCAATGATTATTTGTTCAAAGAACATTTCAATTTAGGCGATGCGGTAATGCCGGAATGGTATCCGGGCGCAACACTTGGGCTTGGTATTCTGAGTTTAATCGGATTGATTTTGGTTTATTTCTACAAAAAAATAGGCGTTTATCTCACCATTTTGGGATTGTTTTTCTCCATCGTTATACAACCAGAATTCATGCCAGACGGAACACTTTATTCAATGTTTACACTTTTTGTGTTTATAGGTTATGGACTCGCGGTAATCATTCCGCACTGGAAAGAATTCAAATAAAACTTACACAAACAAAAAATCCTGAGTGAAAGCTCAGGATTTTTAGATTATAATCTTTTCAAAGTCCGATTAATGAAAGAATTCAGCCACGTATTTTTCAGCATCGAGTGCTGCCATGCAACCCGTTCCGGCTGCGGTAATCGCTTGCCGATACACATTGTCCTGAACATCGCCTGAAGCGAAAACGCCTGGCACATTTGTTTTGGTGGATTTAGCTTCGGTTATTAGATATCCGGTTTCGTCCATATCCAAAACTCCTTGAAATAATTCTGTATTGGGTTTATGTCCGATGGCAATAAAAACGCCGTCTACAGCCAATTCCGAAACTTCATTAGTCTGATTATTGATGATTTTGGCTTTTTCAACTGCTTTATCACCTTCCAGCCCAATCAGTTCGTGGTGAAACATCACGGTGATATTGGGCGTATTGAAAACTCTTTCCTGCATCACTTTGGAAGCACGTAATTCATCTCTACGTACCAAAAGATAGACTTGCGTACATAATTTTGCCAAATAAGTTGCCTCTTCGGCTGCCGTATCACCACCTCCTACAACCGCAACCGGGCGACCTTTGTAGAAAAATCCGTCACAAGTGGCACAAGCAGAAACGCCGCTTCCGGCAAATTTGGTTTCGTCTTCCAATCCCAGATATTTCGCGGTTGCACCGGTAGAAATAATCACAGAACGCGTCTGAATTTCCTGTCCGGAACTGGAAATCACGGTATGCAATTGTCCCGGTTCTTTTGCAAGTTTTACTTCGGTAATGTATTCGTAGTGAATTTGCGTTCCGAATCGTTCGGCTTGCTTTTGCAGGTCGTCCATCATTTCGGGACCTGTAATTCCGGTTGGATAACCCGGGAAATTTTCAACGTCGGTTGTCGTGGTCAATTGTCCGCCGGGTTGCATTCCGGTAAACATCACCGGATTCATATTGGCACGCGCTGCATAAATAGCAGCAGTATAACCCGCAGGACCCGAACCGATGATGACTGTATCTTTGATTGTTTCACTCATGATTTTCTGTGTTTAGGGCACAAATTTAGAATTCTTTTCAGGAATTAATCAGTAATTCTGATTTGATTTATTAATAAAGAAATAAACAAACCGAATTACATATACTGCGTTGCCGGCTTATTTTTAAATCGGATGATGCGCATTTTGTCCATCAGCCAGATGAATGGATACAAGGGGTCAAATTCATACCATTTCACGGCGAAATTAGGTCGTCCACCGAATTTATGGTGATTGTTATGAAGACTTTCGCCCCACATCAGCAGATCCACCGGAAATAAATTATGTGAAGTATCTTTTACATTAAAATTTCTATAGCCGTATTTGTGCGAATACCAATTCACAATCACACCGTGAACAGGTGACATCAACACCATAATAGGAACCAAGAAATACAACCACCAGGGAGCGTCCAATAAAACAAAAATTAGAACATAAATAGCAACCCAAACCAAGCGTGTAATTCTTGATTCGGCAAAACGATCAAATTTTCTCCATTTAGGAACTCCTTTTTTGAATTTCTCGCCTACAACGGCAATTTCTTGGTCAATCTCCATATAAACCCGTCGGGTTCTCCACATCATCGCAAATAAATCTTTGTCAATGACAGGCGAGTGGGGGTCATCTTCCGTATCGGCAAAAGCATGATGAAGACGGTGCATAACACCGTATGCATACGGACTTAGATAGGAAGAGCCCTGGGTAATGAACGAACCAATGTGGAAAGTTTTTTCCCAAAAATTGGACATGGTAAACATGCCATGAGCGGCATAGCGGTGGTGAAACATCGATTGGAAGAAAAGCGATGCATACCAGTGAACAACAAATAAAATCAGAATAATAAGAACCGTTGTTTGCATTAGGATTTTTGAATTTTCACAAATATAAATGATAAATTTCTTTTTAAAACTAATGAAAGTCAGCCAATGGGTTTATATTTGAAGGATTAACAAAAGTTTATGACACGCGAAGTTTTCAATAAAATTCTTTGGTTTAAGCTTCCGATTGCTAAAATCGCCGGCCTTAAATTGCATCATTTCGATGGAAACAAAGCCCAGATTTCGGTTAAATATGGCTGGCTAAACCAAAACCCTTTCAAAAGTATGTTTTGGGCAGTGCAAGGAATGGCTGCCGAATTGTCAACCGGGATTTTATGCATCGATAAAATCCAAAAATCTGGACAGAAAATTTCCATGCTGGTCGTAGGACTGGAAGCTAATTTCACCAAAAAAGCAGTCGGGAAAATTATTTTCACTTGTGATCAAGGCGAAGAATTGGACGCCGTTTTGCAAAAAGCCATCGAAACAGGCGAGGGGCAAACCCTGAAAATGCGAAGCATCGGTTTAGATGAAAAAGGCGACCAAGTGGCTGAATTCTTTTTTACCTGGAGTTTTAAAGCTAAGAATTAAAAAATAAAAGAGGTATTAATTTTCAATACCTCTTTTTCGATTTTACAAAACCCTCGCTCCCTTCACTTTCTGCTTCAGCAAAGCGATTTTTAGTACCTCCATCATGTCGGTTACATAATGGAACTTCAGTCCTTTGATGTATTCCGCTTTGATTTCGGCAATGTCTTTTCGGTTTTCTTCGCTCAGAATGATCTCTTTGATATTGGCGCGTTTGGCCGCCAGAATTTTTTCCTTGATTCCGCCGACACCCAAAACTTTTCCACGCAAGGTAATCTCACCTGTCATGGCTAAATTGGCTCTGACTTTTCTTTGTGTAAACGAAGAAACAATGGAAGTCAGCATGGTGATTCCGGCAGAAGGACCGTCCTTTGGCGTGGCACCTTCCGGAACGTGGATGTGAAGATTGTATTTATCAAAAACTTCTTCCTTCAGATCCAATTCTTTTGCGTGTGCTTTTATAAATTCCAAAGCAATTCGAGCCGATTCCTTCATCACATTTCCAAGGTTTCCGGTGATGGAAAGTGTACCTTTTCCTTTGGATAAAATCGATTCGATGAACAAAATGTCACCACCGACTCTCGTCCAGGCCAATCCCGTTACCACACCCGGAACTTCGTTGTTTTCGTATTTATCGTTAATTCTTCCCGGGCCTAAAACCTCACGAATGGATTCTTGTGTAATTTTGCTTTCGAATTCCTCTTCCATAGCCACTTTTTTGGCAATGCTCCGAACGAGTTTGGCTATTTGTTGTTCCAGATTTCTCACCCCCGATTCGCGGGTATAAGTTTCCACTAAAAACTCCAAATCTTTTTTCGTAATCGAAATATGGTTTTTCTGAAGTCCGTGTTCGGTTAATTGTTTAGGCAATAAGAATTTATGGGCGATTTCAACTTTTTCTTCAATCGTATATCCGGCGATATTGATCATTTCCATCCGGTCGCGAAGCGGTGCCGGAATATCGGAAATATTATTGGCCGTGGCGATGAAAAATACTTTGGATAAATCATAGCCTTGCTCCAGGTAATTATCGTAAAACGAATTATTTTGCTCAGGATCAAGCACTTCTAACATGGCCGAAGATGGATCGCCGTGATTACTTCTTCCCATTTTATCAATTTCATCCAAAATGAAAACCGGATTGGAACTTCCCGCTTTTTTGATGGATTGTAAAATCCTTCCGGGCATTGCACCAATGTAGGTTTTTCTATGTCCACGGATTTCGGATTCATCGTGTAATCCTCCCAAAGACATTCGGATGTATTTTCTTCCCAGCGCTTCTGCCACCGATTTTCCAAGCGAAGTTTTTCCCACGCCCGGAGGTCCATAAAGACAGATAATGGGCGATTTCATATCGCCTTTTAATTTTAGTACCGCGAGGTATTCGATGATTCTTTCTTTGATATCTTCCAATCCGAAATGGTCACGATCCAGTATCTTTTGCGCCTTTTTTAGATTGAAATCATCTTTTGTGTATTCGTTCCAAGGCAAATCCAGCATAAATTCTAAATAATTTCGTTGAATGCTGTGTTCGGGCATTTGGGGATTTAAGCGCATCATGCGATTGATTTCCTTGTCAAAATGCTGACGGGTTTCTTCGTCCCAATTTTTGGATTTTGCTCGTTCGCGCATTTCTTCCATTTCGGTTTCGTTTGAAACGCCACCCAGTTCTTCCTGAATGGTTTTCATCTGTTGGTGAAGGAAGTATTCGCGTTGTTGTTGGTCCAAATCTTGTCGGACTTTGGATTGGATATTATTTTTTAATTCTAATTTCTGAAGTTCAATTCCCATCAGGCGTAAAACATCGGTCGCACGATCTTTCAGGTTGTCAAACTCCAATAATCTTTGTTTTTCTTGAATGGTCAGATTTAAATTGGAACAAACAAAATTGATCAGAAAAGAAGAACTTTCAATGTTGCTGATGGCAAGACTTGCTTCGGACGGAAGGGCAGGATTGATTTCAACAATCTGCAAAGCCATGTCTTTTACAGACTCAATCGTGGCCTGATATTCCTTATTTTTTCCACCCGGTTTTTTTTCTTCAATTGTCTGAATGGTCGCTTTGAAATAAGGTTCGATCTGAACCATTTCTATCCATTTAAAACGTTTAATTCCCTGAAGGATAACAGTTGTGTTTCCGTCGGGCATTTTGAGCATTTTCAGGATTCGTGCTACGGTTCCGATTTCGTGAATATCCTTGGGCTCCGGCACATCTATTTTTGCGTTTCGTTGGGAAACGACTCCTACAATTCGGTTTTCTTTATAAGCATCTTCCAATAATTTGATGGATTGATTTCGTCCGGCAGTGATGGGAATTACCACACCCGGAAAAAGCACGGTATTTTTCAGTGATAAAATCGGAAGAACTTCGGGAATGGGTTGTTTTTTGAATTTTTTTTCGTCTTCCTCGTTCATCAAAGGAATTAATTCAATTTCTTCGCCCATAATTTGGTCAAATGACAAGTTGTCTATATTCATGTTTAGTTTTTCTGTAATTCTGTCAGCAAAATGCTTTTACTCCGATTTCCTTATTCAAATTTAATCATTTGAGAATAAATAAATTATGGGGAAATCAGGCTTTAAGCTTATTTGTCTGAAATCTGTTCATCATTATTAGTCAAAGGATATGCCAATAGCGCCTAGCGAAATTTGAACTTAATCATCTGACTTCTTAAACTTCCACTAAACTTTTCTACCTTTGCCTTTATGGAAGAATTTGTGGTTTTGATCAATGAAAAGGACGAGCAGATCGGTCTGATGGAAAAACAACAGGCGCATGTAGCAGGATTGTTGCATCGTGCTTTTTCGGTTTTTGTATTCAATTCAAAAGGCGAAGTTTTGCTTCAGCAACGTGCGCATGATAAATACCATTCGCCGGGTTTGTGGACCAATACTTGTTGCAGTCATCCGCGTGATGGAGAAACCTACGAACAAGCTGCACATCGTCGATTGGTGGAGGAAATGGGCTTTGATTGTGAGATTGAACCGAAGTTTCATTTCATTTACAAAGCACAACTTGGAGAGCAATTGTTTGAGCACGAACTCGATCATGTTTTTACCGGATTTTATGAAGGCGAAATCAAGATAAATCCTGAAGAAGTAGCGGATTATAAATGGATTTCAATGGAAGACCTGATTGCCGATATAAATGAAAATCCTGAAAAATATACCGTTTGGTTCCGCATCATTTTTGATGAATATGTAGCAAAACTTGAGTATGCAGGTAACGATTAGCAGAAAGGCACACTTCAATGCGGCGCATCGATTGTTCAATCCCAATTGGAGTGACGAAAAAAACTTTGAGATTTTTGGGAAATGTTCCAATCCGAACTTTCATGGTCATAACTACGAACTCATCGTCAGCATAACCGGAGAAATCAATCCTGAAACGGGTTTTGTGATGAATTTGGATGAATTGAAACAAATTATTCAGGAACAAGTGGATGATTATCTGGATCACAAAAATCTAAATCTGGAGATTCCTGAATTTAAAAATCTAAATCCTACGGTAGAAAATATTTCGGTGGTCATCTGGAACCGAATTCGTGAAAAATTAGATGCTAATTTAAAACTGAAAATTACCCTTTTTGAAACGCCAAGGAATTTTGTGGAGTATTCGGGAAGTTAATAAAGAACCTTGTCAAGGTTAATCACTGTAACGAAAATAACTTTGACAAGGTTGTTAAGAATTCAACTTAATTCTTCTTCGTTTCGCTTTTGATGCGTTTGTAGTTGTCTTTGTAATTCTGGATGGATTTCGTAACAATTTCTTTTGCGATTTCTGCATTTTGGAATTCTTCTACGATTACCACTTTGTTTTCCAGCTTTTTATAATCTTCAAAGAAATTCTGCAATTCCACCGTCAAATGGGGTGGTAGTTCGGAAACATCGTTTATGTGATTGACACTCATGTCATTGCTGGCGACAGCGATGATTTTATCGTCGCCTTCGCCGTTGTCAATCATGCGCAACACACCGATTACTTTTGCTTCGATGATACAAAGCGGATCCACGGCGATTTGACAAATCACAATGATGTCCAGCGGGTCATTGTCGTCACCCAGAGTTTGGGGAATGAATCCATAGTTATGCGGATAAGAAACTGAGGAAAAAAGCACACGATCTAGACGTAAAAGTCCAGAAGCTTTATCCAATTCATATTTTGCTTTACTTCCTTGCGGAATTTCAATAATGGCTTCAACGGTGTCGGGTTGTTTTTCGCCTACCGATACATGGTGCCAGGGATTAAATTTCATTTTAAATTATTTTAGTTAAGGTTAATCCTCCGTAAACTGCCAGTAGTCCCAAAAGGAAACTCCCAGCCGAATAAAGAAAAAAACCGATGTAATTTTGATTATTAAGCATCGATAAATTCTCGTATGCAAATGTGGAAAAAGTGGTAAATCCGCCACAGAAACCGATGGTCAGAAAAATTCTTAATTCTTCATTCATCCATTCGGATTTTTCCGCTAAACCAAAGAAAATCCCAATGAGCAGACAGCCTAAAACATTGACGATAAATGTGCTGTATGGAAAATTCAGTGGTAAAATTCTGGAAAAGCCCAAACCCATTCCGTAACGGGCAATGCTCCCGAGAAATCCACCCAATCCGACCAATAAAATCATCCTACCCATATTGAATTTTTAGGTTAAACAGAGCAGGAGTCATCAGCCAGAGGCGGTTTTGAATTCAGGGAAGACCCCATTTCCCGCTGCAAAGATAAGTCAATCCGTACTTATAAATCACCGATTTTTATCAGTTTTTCTGAAGCAGCCATTCCGTTTGGGTTGCAACCGGGTTGTCCTTCGGGGATTTCCATTCCCAAATTTTCGTAAAATTCAATCCAGCCGGGATTGAATTCTGTTTCTCCCGGATTTTTAAAAGTCATCGGGTTCATTTCAAATATAGAGTCTTTGGCAAAAGAATGGTAAACAAAATCAGAGCAATAATAAGCGGTATCGCTTAAAACATAGGAGAAATTATAGGGTTTGCCAAGCATGGTTTTAGCGGTTTCAATGGCATTATCAAAATCGGGCTGAAATTTTGGTTTGATACGGTAAACTTCGATTTGAGAACCGTCTTTTTTCTGATTTCGGATGAATTCTCTGAGCGGAATTCGTTCGGAACCGTTTTCCGGAGCGGCGTGTAAAACCCAGAATTCTTTTCCTGATTTTTCGAGAAGTGCAATGTGAGAAAAGTTTGTTTGTTTATCGGTCTGGGTTACTTCGTCAATCGCCTTGGAGAGATTACCCGATGAGTTTCCCACAAATAATAAATCACCGTTTCTCAGATCGGGATGATTGATGGTTTGGCAGGAAATAATCAGTAAAAAAGAGAAAATCAGAAATTTTTTCATACTACAAATATAGTCAGATTTGAGGTCTTTCCATCAAAAACAGGTATGCTTAAAACCATAATTTCCCTGTAAAAACTAAGGATTTTTCCTGTTTTTTTTAATATATTTCAGCTTAAATAGTTGATTTTCATTCAGATAAACAAATGTCATGCAATTATATTTTTTGTTAGATTCTGATTATTCCGTTATTTTAGCACCTTACAATCTTAAAAAACTTTAGAAAAAATGAAAATTATTAAACTTCTTGTACCGGTACTTATGGTATCAGCTTTGATTTCTTGCAGCCATCAGGCAGAATCTACTCAACCTGATGTAAACCCTCCTAAAACATTGATTTCCTATGAGAAGGCGTTTGAACAGTTGGACAATTACAGGAACGCTCATCCGGGAGTGAATGGTGATCAGTACGCGCTGAGGACTTGGATTTCAATTGAAGATCTTGAGAATTATATCGCTTATGCAAAAGCTGAAGGAAAAAAGAATAATATTTCTGTAAACGGAATTGATTTCATTTTTACGCAGTATAAAGAAGGGAAACCAAATATGCCAAACGAGTCCAACAAGGATTACGAGCTGACTTTTATGTATGCTCCAACTTATCGAGATACTGTAAACAATAAAAATGAGGCTTTTGACCCGATGAACTCCAAGCCGAATGAACCTCGTAAACTCAGTGTGGTATTTGCTGAGCCTGAGTTGACAGATTCAACTGCTGTTGCGTCAAAATCTGAAGCATCTTCAGATTCGTCCAATAAAGGACCGAGCGGGATAGCAAATAATAGTCAAAGTTGTCCAAACATTTGTCCATAATAATTCATTGACCTATTATTTATTCCTGACATTTCATGGAAATCCTTTTAAAAAGTGGTGTTTATATCCAATTGGTAACTTTCATTATCTCTTTGATATTTTTTAATAAGTATAAGCATACACCTATGAAAAGGCTGCCCTATTTTTACGGGCTTGTTGCCTTTGTTGAAATTTTTTGTATGAATTTCTATAAAATCGGAAATGTCTGGCTGTATAATATTTTGTTGCTGGTTCAAATCAACTATTTCGGTTATATTTTTTATCAGTACATAGAAGGAATAAACAAAAAGATAACTTTAGGTCTGGTCATTTTATTTAATATAATTTATTTTGGTACTTATTTGTTTGGTATAAATAATTTTATCACTGAATCTGCTCCTTACAGTTATGTGGCAGGTGTTATCCTGTTGATAATCATTTTGATCATGATGTTCAATCATATGCTGAAAATTGAAAACTATGTAGGACTGACACAAAATTTTTTATTTTGGCTGTGTTTCAGTTTGATATTTTTTCATGCGACATCTCTTCCTTTATTTTCCATAACGAGATGGAGCGATATTTTTGGAGATTTTAAAACCGGCGCTTTACGGTTATTATTTTTTTCCATCATTTTTTCCCACTTAATATTAATTTTCGGATTTATATGGAGCAAAAAGAAATATACTTACTGATTACATCTGTTTCAGTAACATTTTTGGTATTTAGTATTTCACTTATTGCCCTGTTTTTATTGTACCATAAACGAAAAGATTATTACCAAAAAGAAATTACCAAAACAAAAATTGAAATAGCCGAGCAAACATTGAGAAATATTTCCTGGGAGATCCATGATAACATTGGACAAATTCTTTCCACATTGAATTTATACAGCTATAAAGTGCAGGAAGAAGCACCGGTGGAATTGAAACCCAAAGTAAACGAACTCCAGGATCTCATTCAAACCGCTATAACAGAGGTGAGGAGTCTTTCCAAAGCTTTGAATACTGAATATATTAAAAACGTAGGACTGATAAAATCGTTGGAATTAGAATTGGCTCGTTTTGAGCGTTTAAAATTTATGGATACCCAGCTGACGGTTGATGGAACGCCTTTCATCATCCCGGACGATAAGGAATTGGTACTATTGCGCATCATCCAGGAATTCTTTTCCAATTCTCTCAAACACGCTCGAGCCACAAAAATGGAAATAGCTTTTATTTTCAATGGACGTGATTTGACCATCACTGTAAAAGACAATGGAGTGGGCTATGATAGTACGGCGGTGTTGGGAACCGGTATAATAAATATGCGAAATAGAGCCAAACTTATCGGAGCTTTTATTAACTTAGACTCAGAAATTAACAAAGGAACCCGACTCGAAATCACATACCGTAAAAAAACTACTGACAATGTCGCATAAAATCGTAATAGTGGATGATCATTATCTTTTTACAAAAGCTCTGGAAGATATGGTCAACAATTTTGAAGGATATGAAGTACTCTTCTGTGCTGAAAACGGTAAAGACTTTATCGACAAATTTTCAAAACAGAAAATTAAATCAGAAATCGTTTTACTCGATTTGAATATGCCACTAATGAACGGATTTGAAACCCTCGCATGGATCAGATCAAAGCAACCCGATTTAAAAGTCCTCATTCTTTCCATGAATGATGAAGAAAGCAATATCATTCAGGCGGTAAGAAACGGAGCCAATGGTTATTTGCTGAAAAATACAACACCTGGCGATTTGAAATTTGCTTTGGATCATGTACTTTCCAACGGTTTTTATCACAATGATGTGGTAAGTTCTGCTTTGCTGAACAGTGTAAATGCAAAGCCACAAAAACCTCATGAAGCACTTAAAGATCAGGAAATACGTTTCTTGAAGCTCGTTTGCACCGAAATGACCTACAAAGAAATCGCAGAAGAAATGTCGCTAAGTCCTAAAACAATTGACGGATACCGTCAGGTTTTGTTTGATAAACTCAATATAAAAAGTAGAGTAGGACTTGTTCTTTATGCCATGCACCAGAAAATTGTAGACTGATTTAAATCGCAAAATATCTTCGCTTATTTTAATACATTTGTAATTATCCATTTAAAACAGATTACAAATGAAAGTTACAGCCTTTAATCAGATTCATAAAGACTTAGGAGCCAAAATGGTTCCATTTGCCGGATTTGAAATGCCGGTTCAATACAAAGGAGTCAACCACGAACATATGATCGTGAGGGAAGGGGTCGGCGTTTTTGATGTCAGCCACATGGGACAGTTTTTTGCAAAAGGCCCTGAAGTTGAAAGTTTATTACAATATATCGGTACAAACGATGTGTCAAAAGTGTCCATAGGACAGGCTCAATATACTTGTATGCCCAACGAAAAAGGCGGAATCATTGATGACCTTATCATTTATAAAATTTCAAATGATGAATGGATGCTTGTGGTAAATGCATCAAATATCGACAAAGACTGGGATTGGATAAATAAACAAAATAAATGGAATGTGCAGTTGGAAAACCGTTCAGACCAAATGTCACTACTTGCTATTCAAGGGCCAAAAGCGATCGAAGCTATGCAATCCTTGACTGATGTGAACCTTTCAGAAATTCCTTTTTATCACTTCGAAATCGCAACATTTGCCGGAATTGAAAACGTGATAATTTCAGCTACCGGTTATACAGGTTCGGGTGGATTTGAAATTTATTTCAAAAATGAAGCTGCTCAAAGTATGTGGGAAAAAGTAATGGAGGCCGGAAAAGATTTCGGCATTGAACCTTGTGGACTAGCATCGCGTGATACACTCAGACTTGAAAAAGGATACTGTCTGTATGGAAATGATATCAGCGATGAAACTTCACCACTTGAGGCCGGATTAGGCTGGATTACCAAACTCGATACAGATTTCGTGGCAAGAGATATCATTGCTAAACAAAAGGAAGAAGGTGTTACCCGAAAATTAATCGGATTTAAAATGGTTGAGAAGGGAATCCCGCGTCAGGATTATAAAATAGTAGACGAATATGAAAACACGTTGGGAGTGGTAACATCCGGAACCATGTCGCCTATGCTCAAAGAAGGAATCGGACTGGGATATGTAAACATTGATTTCGCCAAAATCGGAACAAGTATTTACATTCAGATTCGGGATAAAAATGTTTTGGCCGAAGTGGTGAAAACACCTTTTGTCTGATCAGGATTTATAATTAAAATGTTTATAGTTCCTTTCGGTTTCGGAAGGAACTTTTTTTATGGTATGAAATTAAGTTAGAATAGAAAATATATTTTGTATAAAAAAAAAGCCCCGGATCTCCGGGGCCATTTATCAAAATTAATTAAAACTTACTTTTTAATGATTTTAAAGGTTTCAATCTGTCCGCCTTCAAGTGTTGCACGGAACACATAAGTGCCAGGCGCAAGAGAAGATAGATCGATTTCTTTGTTTTCAACCTTCAGATTGCTGATTACTTTCTGTCCGGTCATATTGAATGCAGATACAGACTGTACTGCTTTTTGTGAATCAATGTTCAGCGTGTTTTTCACTGGATTCGGATAATAAGCAAAATCAACGTTGCTCATATCACTTAATCCAAGTGTTTCACATTCACCTTCAATTGACATCACACCTTCAACATTACCACCGGCTCCGTCATCATACATAAACCAGGTCGTACCGTCATTTTGCCATGTCGGAAGAGTGCTTCCTGCCATATACTCAGTTGAGACCCAATAAGTGAATCCACCGCTTGAATCCAATTCAGATACGATAGCCACCCAGTATTTCTTATCATCAGCCGAAGTGGCAGGGAATATTTGGGCAGTCGGCAAGGTCAGCTCTACCGTGAAAATCGGATAGAAACCGAATAGATATCCGTTTGGTGTTACGGAAGTCGGAGTTATATTGGTAAATGTCTCACCAAACTGAGTTCCCACACCTGTATCACCTTCATAGAAACTTAAACTGAACGTAGTAGGATCACCACCAATAGTTGCGACATCAAAAGTGATTTTCTCAACTGTAAACTCTGTGTTGGCCATTACATTGAAATCATTCGCAGTTGTATATCCGCCACTGAAACCGATTCCGCTGTTTGGCTCTCCTGTATGAACTGGTGCACAAGGATCGTATACTGGTGGTTCAGAACAACTCAGGTTGATTACATATTCCCCTGTACTTGTACTGTAACCTTCTACCATGATGATATAAGTGCTGGTTCCGTCAGACAAGAAGCTTACTTCTGACTGTAATCCGCAGGAATCATCATTATATGCGATTTCATTGGTCATTGTACAGTCGCTGAATACTCTCAGAGTTGTGTCATAGAAAGATCCACAAAGCGAAACAGTCACAATCTGCTCTGTTCCTTCACCGGTAAAGCTGTAGAATACATCTCCTGCAGGATTTCCGCCTGAATCATTTGCACTCAGGGTGCTTCCTGAATGAGATTCTCCACAGGCAAGTTCCATGGCATCATCACAATCATCATTGGATGGTGGTGGTGGACAATCTTCAGAAAGGACATTCATTGTATATTCACCCAAAGTATTGAAAGCTGTATCTACAATCACGGGAAGATAATAAGTTCCTGCAGGTAAATTATAGAATCTTATGGTTCCGTTTCCGTCACCACAGGTAGTGAAATCATAAGTTCCAATTACAAAATCCGTAGTAGGACAGGAGTCTGTATAAACAATAAACATTTGTCCGTCCATTACGCCTGGAGTAGTACCACAATAATCTACGGTCAGGTTATTACAGTCTCCAGTCAATGTAACTGCTTCCCAAACTGCCGCATAGCCCAGAACATTGATTTCTTCAGTACTTCCGGTTGCGCCTTCGGTTGTACCGGTAAAGGTAGCCGGTGTACCATTGGTAAGCGTGGTAGGTGTTATATCTTCACAATTATCATTCGCCGGAGCAGGCGCCGGTAAATCACTACAAAGAAGATCTGAGAATGTAGCTTCTCCACCTCCCGGAATTGAACTGTTTACGATAATTCCGTTTTCATTGGCAATTGTAAACGAAGGTGTATTATCGTTCCAGGATCCCATAGATTCAATATATAATTCCACCGGATCAGCTGCTGATACAGTCTGAACATCCATAAATGGTGGTGAATCCATGTAAGGTCCGCCTGAAAGCAATACACTGCCATCTGAGTCACGGAATTCCCAGCTTACTTCGTCTCCAAGACCACTTCCAAATACAGTTACGGTCCACTCACAGTTACCACCTCCTCCTCCAGGAAGAAGAACTGTATAAGTTCCAAGTAAGGTAGCAGAAGGAATGTCGTCTGATGTATCTGCAGGGAAATAAATATTACCACTTGATGGAGCGGTTAGCATGGCAGCATACAATTCAGGAGTTATACTCCAAGTCGCCTCGCCGGTAAATGCTTGTGACCCGGTTGTGAAAGTAGTGGTTGCTGTAGTTGAATAGCTCCATATATTCATTCCGGAATCTGTATTCGAACCACGGAAAAGTGAGGGCGAATTGTCGGTAGGTACAGAAGCCGCAGTCAGGGTTGGAGTTCCAACATAAGTCGTAGTTCCAATAGCTTGAGTCCCTGCATTTGAGAAAAAGTTTTCCAAAATGAATCCAGTAAAAGTACTTCCGCTTGTTGTTGCTGAAGAGGCAGCAGTAGTTGCGGTGATAGTTACCTGATTTTCTACAGTAAGGTCTACAATCAATAAGTCATCACCACCACCTCCACCACTGGTTGCCAGAATTTCAACTTCCCAACCCAGTCGGTTAACAACAGTAGAGGCATTGAATTCAAAATGAAAGTTTCCGGATGAAGCGTTGAATACGCCCGAACCATTCGAAGCAATCATTTCAGTAAGGTCATAACCTCCAACATTAGAATCGAAGAGCAATGTACCAGAAGTATCTGTGCCATCATAGATTTTAAGCCAGTCCCAGTACCCAAATACTTCAAATGCATTGAATTCAATCTGAGAAACACCAGCAAGAGTAGAATTGGTTATACAACCACAGTTAGGATAATTCCCCGATGTCCCGTCAGGACCACCACCTGGTCCTCCCGGATCAAAAAAGAAGTCTCCTGTTGCTGGGTTAAATGTCTGAGTAGCACCGGCAGTCGGAATGAAATTTTCTTCAACTCCGTCTGAACCAAATTCAATAATACCCAAACCTGATTGAGAAAGTCCGGGTACCTCCATCATTGAAGCCTGAAAGGAAGCTTCAATTTCATTTTGTTCTTCCTGGCTGTAGAGCTGAGCGCTCAAACCAATAGGTAGCCATAGTAAAATGCAGCATAGAAAATAAAATTGTCTCATAAAAAAAGTGTTAATTTCCCTCTAAGATAGAAAAAAAAATTAACAACTTTATTCTTTATGTTAATGATTTTTAATTAGTTGATTAAACAAACATCGTAATAGGATTTTCCAGATACATCACCAAAGTTTGCAGGAATTGAGCGCCAGTGGCTCCGTCCACAGTTCTGTGATCGCAGGCCATACTCAGTTTCATTGTATTTCCAACAACAATTTGTCCGTTTTTCACAACAGGTTTTTGAATAATGGCTCCTACTGATAAAATACTGGAATTCGGTTGATTGATAATCGAAGTAAAGGATTCAATTCCAAACATTCCCAGATTAGAAACTGAGAAAGTACTTCCTTCCATTTCATCGGCTTTCAGTTTACGGTCACGTGCACGTTTTGCCATGTCTTTAACTTCGGTTGAAATATCAAAAAATGATTTGAAATCTGTGTTTTTAATTACCGGAACCAATAGTCCGTCTTCTACCGCAACGGCTACACCGATGTTGATATCGCCGTGAAGTACAGTTTCATCACCTTTCCAGGTTGAATTTAC
This sequence comes from Moheibacter sp., assembly GCF_049672845.1. Lineage (NCBI taxonomy): Bacteria > Pseudomonadati > Bacteroidota > Flavobacteriia > Flavobacteriales > Weeksellaceae > Moheibacter > Moheibacter sp. The sequence goes on along the minus strand of NZ_JBATWT010000005.1, from coordinate 45,955 downwards.
TTGCGGATGTTTGCGTAGGGCAAGGGCACAAGCTTTTACAATGATATCGTTAAAGGAAATTTTGAAATCCGGATTGGCTTTATTGATTTGCTCACGCGAACTGATACAGTTGTCCATATCCACTTCCACATTCAGATAATAATGTGGAGCTGTAAATTTAGATTCGGCAAGTCGTTTGGCAATCACTTTTCTCATTTGAGAATTAGTTACCGCTTCGCTTTCACGCTTCACATAATTTTGAGCAGATGCCGAAACAGCCCTTGGCTTAAAGTTCTCAACGTCTTTTTTAATAATTCTTCCGTTATCGCCCGAACCTTCTACATGACTCAGATCAATTCCTTTTTCTTCCGCTAGTTTTTTAGCAAGGGGAGAAGCAAAAATACGATCAGCTGAAGTTACAGCAACGGGTTTTGGCTTTTCTTCTTTCGGTGCTTCTGCCGGTTTAACTTCCGGTTGTTTGGTTTCTTTTTTATCTTCTTTAGGGGCTTCGGCTTTCTTTTTTGGCTTTCCTGTAGAAATGCCTGAAACATCTGTTCCTTCCGGACCGATGATGGCAAGAATTGAATCTACCGGCGCTGATTTTCCTTCTTCCGAACCGATGAACAACAAAGTTCCGTCGTATTCGCTTTCAAACTCCTGAACGGCTTTGTCTGTTTCAATCTCGGCCAGAATATCACCTTCGGCTACTTTGTCTCCAACTTTTTTATGCCATTTGGCAACCGTTCCTTCTTCCATGGTATCACTCAGGCGTGGCATGGTGATGACATTTACACCTTCCGGAATTTCATTCGAAGTTTCGGTCTCTTCAGAACTTTCAGATTGAGCTTCCGCTGCTTCCTCTTCCGTATTTTTTTCAGCTGAACTTTCATCGGAATCTGTAGAGAATTCCTCTCCTTCTTCACCGATGATGGCCAGAATAGTATCTACTTTGGCTGATTTTCCTTCTTCGATTCCTTGGTGAAGTAGGACTCCGTCGTATTCACTTTCAAACTCCTGAATGGCTTTATCGGTTTCGATTTCTGCCAGAATATCACCTTCCGAAACTTTATCGCCGACATTTTTATGCCATTTTACAACTGTTCCTTCTTCCATTGTGTCGCTCAATCGCGGCATTGTAATTTTTTCAGCCATAATTTATTTGTTTTCGAAAAGGTCTATAAAAGGATAATCGTTTTGCGAATAAGTATATTTGTACATGGTGTCTTGAGCAGGAAAAGCAGAATCTTCTGCATATTTTTCACATTCCTCCACATCGGCTTTTACTTCATCTACAATTTTGTCAAGTTCTTCCTGGGAAGCCCAGTTATTTTCAAGAATGGTATGTTGAACCAGTAAAATCGGATCTTCATCTTTGTATTTTTCAACTTCTTCCTTGGTACGATAAGGTTCCGCATCCGACATAGAATGTCCGCGGAAACGATAAGTTCTGATGTCCAGGAAAGTAGGTCCGTCACCGCGTCTTGCTCTCTCGATTGCTTCAAAAGCTGCTTCTGCAACTTTTACCGGATCCATACCATCCACCGGAAGCGAAGGCATTTCATATCCTAATCCAAGTTTGTAAATATCGTTGTGATTAGCGGTTCTTTCAACCGAAGTCCCCATGGCATATCCGTTGTTTTCACATACAAAAACCACCGGCAGTTTCCAGTTCATCGCCATATTAAAGGTTTCGTGAAGTGTTCCCTGACGGGCAGCACCATCCCCAAACAGACAAATCGTAACATTGTCACGTCCATTATATTTGTCTCCAAAAGCCATCCCGGCACCGACAGGAATCTGACCTCCCACAATTCCGTGTCCACCATAGAAATGATGTTCTTTGCTGAAAATGTGCATGGATCCCCCTAAACCTCTTGAAGTTCCGGATTCCTTTCCGCATAATTCTGCCATCACTCTTTTGGGATCAACACCCATGGCCATTGGCCATACGTGGCAACGATATGCAGTAATGACTTTATCAGCAGGTTTCATCGCATGCAGAAATCCTGCAGGAAGTGCTTCCTGACCATTGTATAAATGTAAAAATCCTCTGATTTTCTGTTTCAAGTATAGGGAACGGCATTTGTCCTCAAATCTTCTCCAGAAAGTCATTTCTCTGTACCACTGGAGATAAGTTTCTTTTGTAATCTTTTCCATAAAAACTTCGTGAAAGGCAAATTTAGGCGTAATAATTTATTTGTGCAAACCTCATTTAGGTTAACATATCATTGTTAAAATGCAAAGGCAGAAGCGAAGAAGCTGAAGGTAGTACGATTACCGTTCCGCTCATATTGTGCAACATGATTTCAATAGGCTGACCTTGAAGACTTTCGTATTCCAACAATGTTTGACGACAAAGTCCGCAGGGTGAAACATCTTTGGATGTATCCAGTACTGAAATAGCCAGTTTTAATTTTTTAGATTCCGGAAAATTGGCGTGAGCATAAGAAAGCAAAGTTCGTTCTGCACAAATACCCACCGGATAGGAAGCGTTTTCTTGATTACTTCCTGATAAAATTTCTCCGTTTTCTAAAAGAATTGCTGCGCCAACCCGAAATTTGGAATAGGGGGCATAGGCTTTTTCTGCTGCTTTTTTGGATAAATCAATCAGGTTTTGATTCTCTTCACTGAGTTCGTTTGGGTTGTTATATTTCTGATATTCAAATTGATAAGTTTTCTTCTCCATAAATTTTCTCTAAAAGGACAGCCAATTTAGAAATTATTATTAACTTTTAATTCCAAAACCTTCTTAAATATTATGTTAGTAAAAGTATTCGGCAGTGCCATTTATGGCGTTTCGGCAAAAACTATTACCATAGAAGTCAATTATGACATCGGAGTCGGCTATCATCTCGTCGGCCTTCCTGACAATGCGATCAAAGAAAGTAATTTCCGCATTTCTACTGCGCTGGTCAATACCGGATACAAAGTACCGGGAAAAAAAATCACCATCAATATGGCGCCTGCGGATTTGCATAAAGAAGGTTCAGCTTATGACCTGGCTATTGCAATGGGTATTTTGGCTGCTTCGGAACAAATTGAATCAGAAGGTATTTCTGATTATTTAATCATGGGTGAACTTGCACTCGACGGTGAAATCCGTCCCATCAAAGGTGTTTTACCTATTGCAATTCAGGCCAGGGAGGAAGGGTTCAAAGGATTTATACTTCCTAAACAAAATGCCAAAGAAGCTGCCATCGTCAATGGATTGGAAGTTCTCGGCGTGGAAAACATTTCGGAAGTAATTGAATTTTTCGATGAAGGAAAGCCCATCGAACCTACAAAAATTGATATTCAGAAAGAATTTTACGAACAATTAAACTCCTTTCCTTTTGACTTTGCCGATGTAAAAGGGCAGGAAAACGTCAAACGTGCATTGGAAATAGCTGCGGCAGGCGGACACAACATCATTCTCATCGGACCACCCGGAAGTGGAAAAACAATGTTGGCCAAAAGAATACCTTCTATACTTCCACCTCTAACAATAAACGAAGCACTCGAAACAACGAAAATCCATTCGGTAGCAGGAAAACTCGGTGAGAAAACTTCCCTGATGACCGTACGGCCATATTCTTCTCCGCATCATACAATCTCGGATGTTGGATTAGTCGGTGGAGGGTCTTTTCCACAGCCGGGTGAGATTTCTTTGGCGCATAATGGGGTTTTGTTTTTAGATGAATTACCGGAATTCAAACGGACGGTTCTGGAAGTGATGAGACAGCCCTTGGAAGATCGTGAGATTACAATTGCTCGGGCAAAATTTACCGTTACCTATCCATCGAGTTTTATGTTGGTGGCTTCCATGAATCCAAGTCCGAGCGGATATTTTCCGGATGATCCGAATAATACGTCCACTTTACAGGAGATGCAACGCTATATGAATAAGATTTCGGGGCCCTTATTGGATCGAATCGATTTGCACATTGAAGTCAATCCCGTTCCATTTGATGATTTGTCTGCTGAAAGAAATGGAGAGAAAAGTATAGAAATCAGAAAGCGTGTAGAGAAAGCGAGAAATATTCAAACCGAACGCTATAAGCATTTATCCAAAATCCATTACAATGCACAGATTGGTCCGAAACAATTGGATGAATTTTGCCAATTGAATGATTCGGGAAAAGCTTTGATTAAAACAGCCATGGAACGATTGAATTTATCGGCAAGAGCTTATGATCGAATTCTTAGAGTAGCTCGAACCATTGCCGATTTGGAAGGTTGTGAAAATTTAGAATCTTACCATATCAGCGAAGCTATTCAATACAGAAGTCTGGATCGGGAAGGATGGGGGATTTAGTGAATAATAACGATTAGTTAAGCAATTATTGCATTTGGTGAATTCAAAATGACATTTCCTAAAATAGCATATAAATGAAGATGGTTAATTATAGAACTTTACCCATAAAATAAATGTTATTATGAAAAATATATTTACCCTATTTACCTTATTTATAGGAATTTGTGTTTGGGCGCAAACCAAAATGTTTGTGCATAAGGCCACATCGGAAAATACAAGTGCAGCAGCTACCATGTTGGATCATCCTGATTTAAATGGCAATCCAAATGTGGGAGTGATTGTTGTCCATAATTGGAATCCAGGTGGAGTAGGAGGCGTTTACAATAATAGAGTTTCCGGTGTTTGGTATGATGGAGCTAAATGGTGGATTTTTAATCAAGATTTAACCAATTTGATTATTGGAACAAATTACAATGTATTGATTGGACCAAGTAGTAATACTTATATGCATCAAGCAACTTCTTCCAATACAACAGATCATTTTACTCAGTTACCTTCTCAGTATACGGATCAGTATTTATTTTATTCGACATATTATCCGGCTGTTTATAATAATCAAAGATATTCATGGGACTACATTAGTTCAACTCGTTATTTGTATAATCCTTCCTTTAACGACATTCCCAACAATGCACGATTTATCATTTATAAAAGTGCAGATGAAGTCACCTTCACCCATGTTACAAGTGCTTCCAACATTGTAGCGAATTACTCAATAATCGATCATCCCTTATTAAATGGCAATCCAAATGCTACCTTTGTTTTTAGTCATTTTTATGGTCTTTATGGTGAACCTACTCAACACAATATCGACAAAAATTTAGGGGTATGGTACGATGGTTCTAAATGGGCTATTTATACGGAAGATCAAACTTCTATGCCAGAAGGCTTAGCATTTGATATCTTGATTGCGGCCAATGAAATGAGCACGAATGAAGTTATTATTGCCGATAAAATCGATGTTTACCCCAATCCGGTGAAAGATGTTTTGAACATCAATTCCGAAAAACCGATTCAAAAAATTCAGGTAATGAATATGGCGGGACAAATTGTATATGAAGGAGGGGAAGTTTCTTCCATCAATATGCAGAATTTGCCCAAAGGATTGTACATTGTAAACATTCATACTCCCAACCAAATGCAGTCTAAAAAAGTGATTAAAGAGTGATGAGTTAACAGGAATAATTTAATTAAATAAAAAATCCCGCTTGAATTTCTCCAGCGGGATTTTGCTTATTCCGGAAAAATTATTTTTTGTTTTTATACATTTCTTCCGCCAATTTCACAGCGTTGTAGGCATCTACAACTCCTCCGGTTACGGAGATGTCTGCTAATTGTTCATTTTTATTGACCGATTTTAAAATGATTTCTTTCACTTCCAAAGCGGTTAATTTCGGATAGTGCGACCAAACCAATGCTGCTACACCGGCAACGATTGGGGAAGCCATACTGGTTCCTTGTTCTTCTTTGAATTCATCGTGCGGAACAGTCGAAAGGATTTCAGTTCCCGGTGCAAATACATCTACCGATTTTTTACCATAATTGGAGAAACTCGCTTTCAGTGCAGAAGCATCGGGAGTCGAAGCACCGACCGTAATGACCGCATCGATGACTTTATTTCCTTTGTCATCAAAATTGGACGGATAATGTACATCCACATCAATGTTCAGATCATCATTTCCTGCTGCTTTGATAAGTAAAGCACCTTTTTTCTCAGCATAACGCATAGCATCCCAAACGATGTCTCTTTCAGGCGAATGAGATTTACCGAATGACATATTCAGGATTTTCGCGCCATTGTCTACTGCATAACGAATGGAGTTGGCAACATCTTTATCACGTTCATCACCATTTGGAACGGTACGAACACCCATGATTTTCACATGATTCCCGGCGATTCCGTCAATTCCTTTGTTATTTCCACGAACGGCAGAAATTAATCCTGCAACGTGTGTTCCATGCCCTGCATCTGGCCCTTCCACATCGGCATTTCCATATTTACTTTCTTTTTTATCAGCATAATCATCCCCGACAATTCCTCTCGATTCAAAATCAACATTGTAATGGTAATTAATTTGTCCTTCGAAATATTCAATACCTCCCTGGAATTCATCTGTCAGTTGTTTTGAAATCGCAGCCATTGTTTTTCCTTCCCAATAATCTTTCGGGATAAAAGCAAAAAACTGCATGGCCGGCATGGTTTCTTCTGTTGGTGTATATTTTCCAAGACTTTCTTCGGTAACCAATTCAGAACCGAATGCTTCAACCAATGGCGGGAATCCGGTTTCTGCCATTTGTTTCATCATAGTGTATTGGACAAGCAAATTCTGTGATTCCTGAACTTTGCTGCTGATTTCTGCTTTGATTTCTTCGTAATCTGCAAAAGCTTCCGGATTTTTTGTTTTGTTCTCCGCATTTTTGGCAGCGTCAGCACCTTCAAACATCGGCAGATACGTATATTTATACATTCTGACTTTTTCCAGCGTATCGCCATCCACATTTTTACCATCTGCTCCGCCTATGAAATTCCATCCGTAAACATCATCGATGTATCCGTTTTTGTCGTCATCCTTTCCGTTACCGGCTTTCTCTTTGGGGTTTACCCACATATTGTCTTTCAGGTCAATATGATCTGCCTGCACACCACCGTCCAAAACGGCGGCAATCATCGCAACGGGTTTGCGGTTTTTTTCTTTCAGAAACTGATGTGCCTTTTCGGTATTTACGCCAAAAACACCTGTATCTTCTTTACTTTTATTGTACCATGCTTTTTCGGTTCTCAGGAGAATGGAATCCTGCGCGGTAATGGTCGCGGACAGCGTGAAAGCAAGTCCGAATGTTAACCAGAATCTATTCATTTTTTATCTATTTTTTATTACTTAATTCTTGCAGATATGTCGCAGATTTCGGCCCTTCGTTACAAAGTAAATCCAGAATGCTCAAATCGGGCATAAAATCAAATTTATCATCAAAAACCTGAAAGTATTCAGGGAAATTACCCACAGGTTCGGTTTTGGCATTGAAACGGTTCCGAAAATCAATTGATTCATCAACAAATTCATATTGATCGGTCAGATTTAATTCGATTTCGAGTTTTAATTTAGAAGCAATAAATTCAATCGTTTTCAGATTCAGCTCGAGCAGAAACTTTTCTTTCTTTTCAAAAATCGGAAGCAAATCATCTTCGTAAAACTCAAAATAAGGCGAACTTTTATAAGCCGAAACCAATGATTTGAAATGTTCCTTTTGCCAGTTATGATCATCAGAAACTTGGATGTCTTTCATTACCCTTGCACCATTGTGTTGGGTAGGAATTGCAAGCCGGAGTTTGCCGTTTGCACCCTGAATATAACAACGGTTCCGATAGGTTTGTTTCGGGAAATTTTCATTTGCTTCAAACCGATATTCGTCTGCTTTCAGCAGTTCTGCGAAATAAGAAACCGGTCCGAAATAAAAAGCGGGAAAAATCATTAATTACCTTCTTTTTCTTTTTGTTTCTTCTTTTTAATTCTATAATAATCCCAGGCGAAAAATGCACCCAATCCAATTAAGACATAAACCAAATAAGATTTTTTATCGGGATTATCATTGTTGATAGAAGTCATAAATCGGCTCCAGATAAATTTCTTAGGTGCTGGTTCAAACATTCCGTTCATATTGGCCCAAACCAAAATAGGTCTTCCGATGATGTGATCCTCCGGCACAGGTCCGAAATATCTGGAATCCAAAGACTGGTTTCGGTTATCACCACTCATAAAGAAATAATCTTGTTCAATCGTATATTGATTAGCTTCCTTTCCGTCAATGAATATTTTATCGCCCTCCATTTTTAAATCGTGGTGCTCATAATTGCGGATGATTCTTTTGTATAATTCTATATTGGATTTATCCAGTTTTACCACATCTCCTTTTTTCGGCACATAGTAAGGACCGTAAAAATCCTGGTTCCAGTTGCGGTCAACAGGGAAGGAGTTGGCTGAATCAAGTTTTGATGAATTGTGGAAGTGTTGAGATTCCTTTACTTCTTCAGGTGTATAAAATCTTTCAATTTTAATCTGAGGATTTGACTTGAATTTCTCAGCCATTTCAGGAGTCAATGCTTTGAACAGATAATTATACTGCTCGCCTTCTTTGGAAGAAGTTTCCATATAACCGTTCGGCCAGAAACCATAATCCACATCGGGCAATAATCCATATTCCTGATAAAGCAGTTCCTGACTGAATACATTACTGGTTGTTACTTTATACCGATGCTGAACAATTGCATCTTTTTTCGGAACAAATAATTTTCCGTTCACATAAAGTTCGCCTTCCTTGAATTGAACCGAATCGCCCGGCATTCCCACCAGCCTTTTTACATAGGCATCTTTACGGTCAATGGCATCGAAAATTGAATCGGCCGGATAGCTGAAAACCACAATGTCATTTGATTTCAAATCGCTCCATCCCGGAAGTCGCATATAAGGAAGTCTTGCTTTGTCCACATAAGCTTTACGATTGATGAATTCCGAAAAAGGAAGTCCGATGGGCGTGAAGGGAACCCTTACGCCATAACTCATTTTATCTACAAAAAGCGCGTCTCCGATTTTGATGGTGTTTTCCATAGAACCAGTCGGCACAACCATCGGCTGAATGAACCAGGTGTGAACCAGCGTTGCCAGTACAATCGCAAACAAAAGTGCCGCAATGAAAGTTCCTTTTCTTTCTTCCGGTCCTTCATAATCAGGTTTTTCGATATAATTCAGATAGAAAGCATAAAGTCCGACGGTTATAATCATCAGAATTGCATCGGTCCAGGTTCTTTTTCCGAAACTTCTTCCGAAATCCACCCAATAAACCCACCACATAATCGGTGCGACGATGGGCGTGAAAAATAAAATAATCCACCATTTCGGACGTTGAATCAGTCCCAGCCCAATCCAGAAATTATAAAAAGGAACAAATGCTTCCCAGGATTTACGGCCTGCTTTTTTGTAAAGCTGCCAGGTAGAAGCCCCGTAAATTATATTGTAAATTAAAAAACCGATCAGCCAGTTGACTAATAATTCCATTCAGATTAATTTTAGTGTGCTAATTTAATGTTTTAAGATAAGCGGAAACAAATAAACTGAAATTCAATTGTTATTTTTTGTTAAATCAGAGCGTCATTGACTCTTCCAATATTTAAGGAAACTCAAAGAATTCTCGCATTTCTTAAATCAATTTGTTGAGCTTAACAAATCTTGAAATCAAAAGATTGGAATAAATCTTAATGTTTTTAAGAATTCAGTCCCAATACATCTTTCATCGAGAAAAAACCGGATTTACCGTGAATCCATTCGGCAGCGAGAACTGCGCCCAAAGCAAAACCTTTCCGGCTGTGTGCCGTATGTTTGATTTCAATCGAATCAATTTCCGAATGATAATTTACCGTATGCGTCCCGGGAACATTATCGGTTCTTTTGGCATAAATCGGCAGATTTTCATCGGCAGACTTTCTGTCCAATTCCCACTGATTAAAATTTGAATTTTCAATTATCTGATTGGCAAGCGAAATAGCCGTTCCGCTGGGTGCATCCAGCTTTTGGGTGTGATGAATCTCCTCGATTTCAACTTTATATTCCGGATAATTATTCATCAAACGCGCCAGATGTTCATTCAGTTCAAAAAACAAATTAACACCCAGACTGAAATTAGAACCATATAAAAACGCTGCCTGATTTTCTAAGTTTATTTTTTTGATTTCATCCAGTTTGTCAAGCCAACCGGTCGTTCCGGAAATCGTAGGGATTTTATTTTCAAGCAAAGATTTGATGTTCTCAAAAGCTGCTTCAGGATTGGAGAACTCAATTGCAACCTCAACATTTTGAAGATCATCGGACTCAGGCTTATGGTTTAGTTTGGCTATCACATTATGCCCGCGTTCAAGAAGAATTTCTTCAATCGCTTTTCCCATTTTTCCGTATCCGATAATCGCTATGTTCATATTTTTTCGCTTTTAGAAATTCGAAACTCGAAATTCGCATTATTCAATCACTCATCCATTCAATCATTCACCCATTCAATCATTCATTCATTCATTCATTCAATCAATCAATCAATCAATCAATCAATCATTCATTCATTCATTCATTCATTCATTCCCTCCCTCACCTAAAAACTATACTTCACCCCAAATCCCATCGCCATATCGGAGGTTTTATAATTCTGAATAACCGAAGGTTTTACCGATAGGTCAGGGTCTTTTTTGATGCCGAATAAATGTGCATCGACTGTTGCATCCAAGATGTTCAGAACATAAGCCAGAGCGGTCAGGGCAATGGCATAATCACGTGATCTTTTTCGGTCGTCTTGGATATTTGCCAATTGCTCAATACTCATATTGTTCAACGTAGGATTTTCCAGTTCGTAGCCGTAAAGTTTGTCTAAATAATAGCCACGAAATTCTTTGTGTTGATTGTTGTAATGCACGATGAATCCTACACCCGTTCCAAGGATTCCCCAAACAAGCGGTGCTTTCCACCATTTTTTATTGTAAATCTGACCCATTCCGGGAAGTATGGCCGAATAAAGCGAAGCGCGAATCGGATTTTTCATTGTCAGATAATCCACCGTATCAATCACCGCATCATCCACCGCTACGATTTCCGGCTCTGCCACAACTTCCGCAATCGAAGTGCTGTCAATAGGTTCAACCTGCGCCAACGCCCAGACCGGAATCAGAATCAATATGGACAGAATCAGATTTTTCATTCAAATATTTTACGAAGACGTTCAAATTCCTGATCCGAATTAAAATCAATGATGATTTTTCCTTTACCGTTCTGTGAACGTTTGATTTCAACTTTGGACTGTATATTTTCCGAAATCAGCATTTGCGCTTTTTTGTATTCCGATGGTAAATCAGTTTTTTTTGTTTTGTTGGCCGTAGGTTTTTTGTACGAACGGATTAAATTCTCCGTTTCACGAACCGATAGATTATCAGAAATCACTCTTTCATAAATCTCAAGTTGCAAGTCCAAATCATCAATCGCAATGATGGCACGCCCATGCCCCATACTGATCATTCCGTCACGGATTCCCGTTTGGATAATCGGGTCGAGTTTCAATAGTCGCAGATAATTCGAAATCGAAGTACGGTCTTTTCCCACACGATGGCTCAATTGTTCCTGCGTCAGATTGATTTCATCCAAGAGTCGCTGATAGGAAAGTGCGATTTCGATCGCATCCAAATCCTGACGCTGAATGTTTTCCACCAATGCCATTTCCAGCATTTCCTGATCATTGGCAAGTCGTACATAAGCCGGAATACTTTCCAGTCCCACGATTTGCGAAGCACGGAATCTCCTTTCACCCGAAATCAGTTCGTATCCGCTTTCAATCTTCCGAACAGTAATCGGTTGAATTACACCCAAAACTGCGATGGATTTCACCAGATCTTCCAGTGCATTTTTATCGAAATTGGTTCGTGGCTGATAAGGATTTGTCTTGATTTTTTTCAGGTCAATGTCCAGAATATTTCCTACCAGTTTTTCTGCACCTTTGTCTGAAGCCGAAACCACATTTGGTTCATCCTTCAGCAATGCAGAAAGTCCTCTTCCCAATCGGTTATTATTTGTTTTTGCCATTTTTTACGATTAAAGTTTAAGGTTCAAAGTTTAAATTTTTAAATCTAGAGTTTAAACGTCTTTGTTCTTTACCAAAAACTCACGTGCCAAATTTAAATAATTTTCAGCACCCTTACTTCCTGCATCATAAGCGATAATCGCTTCACCGAAACTTGGTGCTTCTGATAATCTTACATTTCGCTGAATGATCGTATCAAAGACCATTTGCGGAAAATGACTGCTCACTTCATCCACCACCTGATTGGAGAGTCGAAGCCGTGAATCATGCATGGTCAGCAGAAGTCCCTCAATATCCAGATCCTTGTTGTGATGCTGCTGTACACCTTTGATGGTGTTCAGAAGTTTTCCCAGACCTTCCAGTGCGAAATATTCGCATTGAATCGGAATAATCACCGAATCCGCCGCCGTCAATGCGTTCAGCGTGATGAGTCCCAACGAAGGGGCACAATCGATGATGATGTAGTCATATTCATCTCTGATTTCCTTTAATGCTTCTTTCAGCAGGTATTCCCTGTTTTCGTGGTCCACGATTTCAATTTCGGCCGCTACCAAATCCACATGCGCCGGGATAATGTCCAGATTGGGCGTCTGGGTTTTCTGAATCGCTTCACGGGCGCTCACTTCATGCTCCAATACTTCATAGGTTCCTTTCTCCACTTCTTCCACCACAATGCCCAGTCCCGACGAAGCATTGGCTTGCGGATCTGCATCGATAAGAAGTGTCTTCTTTTCAAGAACCCCCAATGAAGCCGCTAAATTTACAGCCGTTGTGGTTTTTCCTACTCCTCCTTTCTGATTGGCGATTGCTACTATTTTACCCATGTCTGTTTTCAAAAATCGACCGTAAAATTAAGGATTAAAAGCCGGATGAAAGAATAGGAGAGAGGAATTTTTTGAACAATGAAAATTCAATCGAAAATTATACTTCCGATATTTTATAACTTAATCGATTAGATAAAAGGAATTTTTAAATGCTTAGAACACATCTTTTGAAGCCCCGACAAATTGAAGAAACTCAATTTGAGGTACAGAAGCCAGATTTTTATCACGTTCTTCTTGAAAACGAAGAAAGCTCGGCGTGTTCAATAAAATCTGTTGGATTTCTTTGTTTTTATATTGGGAAGTATGGATAAAGGTTTTTCCATCCTCTGTTTGAAGAATCGTATACAAGAATTCCGTTTCGTCCAATCTTTTAAAATCGGCAAGAAAGTTTTGAATCATTTCTTTGTTGGTGTTTACATACGCATCCTCTATGGTGTAAGTTACTTTTACTACAATCATTTTTTTTGAATTTTAATCCGGATTTTTCAAGTTCCGGGGATTCTAACGAATCTACACAAACCATAGCAAGCTCACAAAAAGTAGCCTGATTTTTCAAAAAATATGAAGAGTCGGTTATTTATAAAATTGATGATATAGCTGTTTTTTTTTTTTTATTCCCACTCACTCCCGTCCTTCCAAAAATGCTATTTTATTGTCTTTTGTAAATGAGATAAGAACTTCGAGAATGTCTTTACTAAAATACAATCGGTAATGATGCAATCGGTTTCCATCTTCGAGATCTTTTCTGTAAAGTGGTTTTAAATCTTCAAAAGTTCCCTTGCTATTTAAAAAGTTAGCTGCCTGTTCGGAGTAGGGAAGCATTTCCTGCCAAAATTCAGCAGTAAACATATCAGCAGTTAATTTTTGATCCATCTGCTTTATGATAAAATCCTTCACTAAGGCTGTTGTTTTTGGTTCATCGTCCGGAATTGGTTTTAAGCTCAGTTCCGGCTGGTAGAATTCCATTATTCTGGTAGCAATTTTTTGGGTATTGGTTCTTCTTAGGTATAACAGCGATCTTTTGCTCAGGGTATCTTTTGATGGTTGCTGAAAATCCTTGCCAGTTACCGTCGTGTGCCAATATTTTATGATCCTGTACAGCATCAATTCTCCAACCAAATCCATACGGATGCGTGCTGCCGTCATTGAGTTTTACCGGCGACCACATCATTTCATAACTTTCTTTTTTCAGTAATTTTTGCGCATTCAATCCGGCTTCCCATTTGGCCATATCCAGCGCCGTCATGTACAGAGAACCGTCAGCCGTGGTATTGATGGAAGGAGAAACCCATTCCTGATTTTTTAATTCTCCATCCACCAGGTCGTATCCTGCAGCGCGATTCGGGACAATGTCAGCTTCCGAAATTACCATCGCTGTTGTCATGCCCAAGGGATCAAAAATGCGTTCTCTTAAAAAATCGCCATAGAATTTACCGGCTGCTTTACTGTAGAGCCCGGTTCTTTCACCGAGCGCCACACAATCTTGTCTGAATTTCTTCTCATACACCCCGATCCATCCCGCCGTGAAATTCATCGCCCATTGCACTTCGGGATTTTCATTCTCAATCCTCTTTTCAATTTTTGGAAAGCAGTTCTTCACTATCAGTCTGCGGTTTTCCCGTCCAGCGCAACCGGCCTTTGTAATACCAATAAATTCTTCTTTTCAGAGAAACCGGACTTTCATCCCAACTTTCAATCAAAGCAATTATCTTTTTGTCTTTCATAAGCTGATTGGCCATCAGCCAGTCGATCAGTTGAAGCTTTTCATTTCCACTTTGTAAGTCAATCTCATTAATTAAACGGTCAATAATTTCTTCACTGAGAAGTTTTTTATCCATGATGAGAATAGCCAATTGTCTTGCAAAATAATTCCCGGTTTCCCAAAGTTCCATTGCCAATGCATGGTCTTTTTTTATTTCCTTGGCGATGACCCTCAAATCACCCAATTTGGTATCCTTACCGCTGATTTCTTTTAGTATTTTTTCTGCTTTTGTCGAAAGTTTCATCTTAGAATTTGTTTGCTCAATTATTCAAATATAGGAAACTATGATTAAGTAATTTTTCCTTAATCTTTGATTAGAAACGGTCCACGTCAACTAGACACACAATCTTCCATCTTCCTATCACTATCCACCATTTCCCAACATTCCTTACCTTTACATCTAAATTGATTTCAAATGGATTCTTATAGCATAAGTCCTTTCAAGCCGGTCATTTCCCTGTACAAAGTGCTCGATGAACTCGAAATGACCAAAAATAATCTGACCGAATTTCAGCAAAACTATGTTCAGTCACTAATTGAAGAAATTAATAAGTATCCCGAACTCCTCAAAGGAATCGAAAATATTGAGCTTCTGGACCAATATGAAGACCGAATCAAAATCTTATTGGGCGATTTGTTTCCCTATTTGCTTTCCGAAAATGAAATCAAAGCAGTTACCATTCCTTTTCACCTGAAAATCCTGAATCTCACCAAAAGATTGGAGCGCATCCTGGCCGATGCAGGTGGTGAATTTAACTTAAATCTCCGCGATTTTTCAGACCATGATTTCTATGTGATGAACTGCTGTGTCATCATCAAATCTTATTTTAATTATCCGATTGAAATTACCGATACTCCTTTATTCATCGACATTCCAGATGCCAATGAAATTACTAGGCACTACCGGGTTTTGTTCAATTCCGATTTTATGGAAATCATCCCGACCGAAAATTCCAAACTCCTGACGCCGGAAGAAATCCGTGAGTTGCTCGACAACAAAGACGATCTGGCACTTTGGAAAGAAAAATTCCCAGAAAAAAGCTGGATTTTAAAAGGTTTTTCCATCATGACACTCTTTGATGCTACCATCGAAAATGCACTTTCGACTTTCAAGGGAAATCTCCTGTCCGAAGGAAACAACAAACTCGAAAACGTGGAAGGTATCTTCAAATCGATTTTTAAAATTCCACAACTCAAAATCGGATTTACACTCATCGGAAACTTCCTCCAAAAGCTGAATCTGAAAGTGATGGAAGAGAAATATTTCAGTCATTTGCTCAACGAATCTTCCATTCGCGATTGTGAAGCTTTATTTGACGAAGGCGCACTGCGAAACATTCTCCGAAACCGTACCTACTGGGCGGTTTCAGATATTGACAACTGCAAAGAAGTTCATCCCGAAGAACAGAAATTACTGGAAATACTTCGGAAGCAGAATGTTAAAAGTTTCATTTTGGTACCGATTTTTGATGAGGATAAATTATTGGGAATCCTCGAACTTTCTTCTCAGCGCGTGGGCGATTTTAATTCCGTTAATGCTTTTAAACTGAATTATATTTTACCATTTATTCAGGACAAATTATCACATGTCACCACCGATTTGGAAAATGAAATCGAAGCCATCATTCAGAACGAATATACTTCCATTCATCCCAGCGTGCTTTGGCGTTTCAAAGAAGAAGCTTTTGAATTCATCCGCCATAAAAGATTGGGATTGGAATATGCGCTGAAGGAAATCGTTTTTCATGATGTTTATCCGCTTTATGGTCAAATCGATGTGCAGGGTTCGTCAAACTCAAGAAATCAGGCCATTCAAAAAGACCTGATTTTGCAAGTTCAGGATTTGATTCATCTTTTTGAACTGATTTATGAAAAGGCCGGACTTCCGCTTTTTGAACAGAAAATTTATGAATTAAAAAATTATCTTCAAGAACTCAAACTGCTGATTTCCAGCAATACCGAACAACTAATTCAGAATTATATTTCGACCGAAATCCATACCATTCTGAATAATTATAAATCCAATTCCAACGACCGGCATATCAGAGCCGAAATCGATTATTATTTTGAAAAAACCATTCCTCAGAACGGAATTTTTCACAAGGAAAGAAGGGAATTTGACGAATCGATTTCCATCATCAATAAAAAACTTGCTTCGATTCTGGATGAAAAACAGAAAGAAGCCCAAAGCTATTTTCCGCATTATTACGAACGCTTCAAAACCGATGGGGTGGAGCACAGTATGTACATCGGTGCTTCCATCGTTCCTGACAAGGATTTTCATGATTATTACCTGCGGAATCTTCGTCTGTGGGAAATACAGGTAATGTGCGAAATGGAAAATTATTTCTATAAACTTCGTCCGACTTTGCCTCATGACCTTGATGTGAGTTCCTTGATTCTTGTTTTTGGCTCGCCGATTTCCATCCGGTTCCGTATGGATGAAAAGCAGTTCGATATCGACGGTTCGTATAATGTTCGCTACGAAATTGTCAAAAAACGAATTGACAAGGCAAAAATTAAAAATTCCGAAGAACGAATTACCCAACCCGGAAAACTTACGATTATTTACCAAAATCGGGAAGAAGAAAAAGAATACCTGAATTACATCAAACTGATGCAACACAAAGGAATGCTGGAACTCAACATAGAAAATCTCGAAGTAGAAGATTTACAGGGAATCATCGGACTCAAAGCCTTGCGGGTCGGATTTATTTACCACGAATCCGAAAAAGTTTACACCGATTTCAAAATCATGGAAAACTGATTCAGAGCCTTAAGTCAAAACATTAAGCTGAAAAATCAAAGGTTCTCAAATCCGATGTTGAACTTTAAAAACGCCCACACAAAAGTGATGACCGATAAAATAATTCCAATTGTAAAGATTCCATAGGTAATGCGGAGCAGATAATATTTCCGGTTGAGCACAAGCCCGAGGTAATACAAATCTCGTGTCAGCGCATTGTAAAGTGCTTCCCGATCTTTCATCAAATCATTCATCGCCCATTCGTATTCAGAAATCGGCATTTTATGAAAGTTACCGAAAAACAGCAGATTGACCTGCCTTTTCTCGATTTCTTCCCTTGAAAAAGTTCCTTCCGTTACCTTCGGACGGGTGGACATAATGGCAAAAATGATCGTAATCACACTGGAAATCATCAGCACAAAAGTCGGGATGATCAAATGAAAATTCCTTGCGGCATCCAGCTTAGGAATCAAAGTTCCCAAAATGATGGAAATGATAATCGCATTAACCGAAAGCAAAATATTGGCCTTGCTATCTGCAATTTCACTCAGCCGGGTATGATTGTTCAGCGTCACACGAAACATCGTATCGATCGCTCGTGAAAATCGCTCGTCTTTGGGTTCTTTCCCTTTGGATTTGCCTCCTTCACCTAGATTTAATTTCTGAATTTTTTTCTGAAGAGCCGCAATGTTTTCATTCTTGGCTTTTGACCAGTTTTCTCTTGCGAAATCTGTATAATAGCGGTGCTCTTTTAAAAGATGACTCCGGTTAAGTGAAGCCCATTCTTCGTCGGTATAAAACTTATTTTCAGTCAGTTCCCATTCCGCGCGAAGCAGTTCTGAAATCGCCGGATATGTTTCTTCCGCAAAATGCGATGTATCGGCATCTTGTATGATTTTTTCCAATAAATCTACTGGTTCATGTCCGTGTGTAGTAGCCAGAATGATTCGCTGAACTTCCCTTATTTTTTCATCTGGAAATCCTTCTTTTCTCAGAAATTCCTCCGCAATTTTCGCGCTTTTTTCTTCGTGATTTTCTCCTGAATCCGAATAGCCGGCATCATGAAACCAGGCCGCAAGCATGAGCATTTCCATTTCTTCTTCCGAAAGATGATGCGCCTTGCCCAACAAATCAGAGGATTGAACCACCCGAAATATATGTTGGAAATTGTGGTAAAGATAAGCTTCCGATACCTTATCTTTGAATAACCCGAAAATAAAATTTTCTGCTTTCTGACTAAGCATGAGATGGTGAATAAGTGACATACGAATATATGTTTTTTTATGAAAAGAATTAAACTAAAACCTCTAATAATCTTTGGAACACTTCTGCCGATTTTTTTGACGCAGTCCTGCACAACTTATTCACCCCAATATGGTAAAAACATCAGTCAGCCTGTTGAAGAAAAATCAGACAAATCAGAATTATTCCATCGCCTTTTCCTGATTGGCGATGCCGGAAATGCGGAAGAACCTGAATCTCAGAAGACTTTGCAATTTTTTGAAGAGAAAATCAGCCAATCCGAAGAAAATGCAACCATTTTATTCCTCGGCGACAATGTTTACCCAAAAGGAATCCCAGACAGTTCCAATCTAGAAAAACGAAAACTGGCTGAAGAAAAATTAAATTACCAACTGGAAATCGCTAAAAAGTTCAAAGGTAAATCCATCTTTATGCCGGGTAATCACGACTGGTACAGCGGCTTGGAAGGCTTGGAGGAACAAGAAAGAATCGTCAGTGAAACTTTGGCCGATAAGCATGCTTTTCTACCACGCAAAAACTGTGGCATCGAACGTCTTAAAATCAACGGCGAAATCATCCTTCTGGTCATTGATTCCCAATGGTACCTTGAAAACTGGAATAATTATCCGAAAATCAATGATGATTGCGATATCAAAACCAGAGAAGATTTTTTTGATGAAATAAAAAGCGAACTCGATAAATTCCAGAATGAAACAATGATTCTCGCCATTCATCATCCCCTTTTGTCAAACGGTTCGCACGGCGGAAGACTTATGTCCGTCAACCAACAGCTTTATCCTATTGACAATGTTCCATTGCCTGTTGTGGGTTCTGTTTTTGCCTTTATGCGAAAAACCATCGGAATTCCACAGGATCTGCACAGCGCACCTTATCGGGAGCTGGCCAACCGCATCAAAACGGAAATTACCGACCGTGACAATGTGATCGTGGTTTCGGGACACGAACATAATTTACAGTACATCGAACATCAGAATATCAAACAAATCATCAGTGGAGCAGCTTCCAAAACCGATCCTGCCCGGGCGGTTTATCCAAACGATTTCTCCTACGGAAAACAAGGATACGCCATTCTGGATTTATACAAAGACGGTTCGGCAACTGTATCCTATTTCGGGAATCAGGAAGGCGTGGAGAAACTTCTTTTTTCCCGACAGATTCAGGAGCCGACCGCAAAAACTGATTGGAATACTAAATTTCCCGATGAATTTCCAAAGAAAATTACTTCGTCCATTTATCCGCCCGATAAAACCCAAAAAAGCGGAATTTACAACTGGCTTTTCGGACGTAAATACCGGGATTATTATGGAATGCAGATCGAAGCGCCTGTCGTAGAACTCGATACGTTGCTCGGTGGGCTGAAACCTTTGAGAGCCGGCGGAGGAACGCAGTCCAATTCATTGAGACTGGCCGATAAGGACGGAAAGGAATATGCCATGCGTTCGCTGAAGAAAAATACCACGAGATTTTTACAGACTTTGTATCCGGAGCAATACGTGGAACAGGATTTTGAAAATACAGGTGTTTCAACTTTCCTTTATGATTTCTATACTTCGTCCAATCCTTTTTATCCTTTTATTCTGAACGGATTAGCCCAACCTCTGGGCATCAATCATACTTTGCCCGAACTTTATTATGTGCCCAAACAGGCCGCATTGGGAAAATACAATGAAGATTATGGTGACGAATTCTACATGATCGAGGAACGTCCCATGTCGGAGCACAGTAAGAAAACCAATTTCGGGGAAGCAGACGATATCGTAAGTACCATGGATTTGCTGGAGGCCATTCAGAAAAATGAGAAAGCAAAAATCGATGAAGAAGCCTTTATCAGAGCGCGTTTATTTGATATGCTGCTCGGGGATTGGGACCGTCACCAGGACCAATGGCGTTGGGCGGAACATGACTTGGGGGAAAATAAATTGTACCGCCCGATTCCGCGCGACCGAGATCAGGTTTTTGCCCGATATGACGGCGTTTTATTGAAACTCATGATAAGTATTCCGGCGACACGACACTTTCAGCATTTTGATGAGGAACCCAAAAGCCTGAAATGGCTCAACAAATCGGGGAATCCGCTGGATATGGCTTTTATTCATCAGGCAACAGAAGAAGATTGGGTAGCGCAGGCGAAATTTATTCAGGAAAATCTCACAGATGAAGCCATTGAAGCGGCTTTTGCACAACTTCCCGAAAACCTTCAGGATGAAAATTCAAAAGAAATCATCGAAAACTTAAAAATTCGAAGAAATAAACTTCAGGATTGGGCAAAAGAAAGATACAGCCAATTGCAAAAGCTTGTAGTGCTGACCGGTACCGATAAAGAAGACCGCTTCGAAATCAACCGTCTGGAAAACGGTAAAACCGAAATAAAAATTTATCGGATTAAAAAAGAAGGGGAGGTTTTCATTTCGCAGAGAATTTATTCGCTTGATGAAACCAAGGAAATCTGGGTGTACGGACTGGACGATGATGATATTTTTGAAGTAAACGGCGAGAGTGATCAGTACATCAAAATTCGATTGATTGGCGGACAAAATCACGATGTGTTTAAAATTCAAAACGGAAAGAAAATCATCGTTTACGATTATAAAACCCGAAATAATACGATTGAAAATCAGGGAAATGCAAGAGTTCGTCTGACCGATAATTACAATCTGAATAATTACGATTATCGGAAACCTCAATACGATGTGCTTTTTGCTTTGCCGGGCGTCGGATATAATCCCGACGATGGTGTAAAACTGGGTGCTGATCTGAGTTATGAAGTCAATCAATTTAACCGTGATCCTTTTTCACAAAAGCATAATTTCCGGGGAATGTATTATTTTGCTACGCAGGGTTTTGAGTTCGAATACGAAGGCGAATTTGTGAATTTCCTTTGGGACTGGAACCTGAATTTGCAGGCAAGATGGACGAGTCCCAATTTCAGTCAGAATTATTTTGGTTTTGGAAACGAAACGGAAAATCCCGAAGATGAATTCGGCAAAGATTATAACCGCGTGAAAATTCAAAATTTGTCTTTTGCGCCCTCTTTGATCCGAAAAGGAAGATACGGTACCGAAATTTCTTTCGGGATGGACGTTGAACAAATGAAAGTAGATGACACAACGGATAGATTTGTCCTGGTTTCAGATGAACTGAATCCGGACGTTTTTGAATCCAAATATTTCGGGACTGTTCATCTCGGCTATTCTTATGAGAATTATGACGATAAAGCCTTTCCTACATTGGGTTTCACTTTCAATGCAAGAGCAGAATGGACGATGAATCTAGACGAAACATATAGAAATTTTACCACTTTGGAATCACATCTTGGATTTACTCATAAACTGATCCCGAGCGGAAAATTGGTGTTTTCTACTTTATTCAAAGGGAAAATCATTCTGAACGACGAATTTGAATTTTATCAGGGAGCCAATCTGGGCGGAAATGACGGAATCAGAGGATTCAGAAACGAAAGATTTTTGGGAAATAAATCTTTTTATCAAAGTTCCGATCTCAGATTATTATTGGGTTCGGCCAAAGGATTCATACCGGCCAAATATGGAATTTCAGGTGGATTTGATTACGGAAGAATCTGGCATGACGGCGAGCATTCAGAAAAATGGCATACTTCCTACGGTGGAGGAATCTGGCTGAACGCCGCTGCACTGACCAGTCTGCATTTGGATTTTTTCCATTCGGAAGATGGAAACCGTTTTAGTTTTGGACTTGGATTTAATTTTTAATTGTGAAAGCGAAATTTATTTTTATACTATTCATTTTTTTGAGTCTGAAAGCCTTCGGACAAGAAGACAGTTTGCATTTAACAACGGATTCAATTCAATTAAAATCCAAAAATAAATTATGGAAAAACCTGAAATATGATGTCACCGCCATTGCTGGCGGAACTTTGAATGGTTTTACTCAACCCATTCGTTGGGAAAAAGATGATTTCCTCATTGCGGGTGCTACCGCAGCCGGATTATCGGTTTTGTATCTGGCCGATGAAGAAACCAGTAAGTTTTTTAGAAATCAGTCAGACGATATTCCCGGATCCGTTAAAGAATTCGGATGGCTATTTGGTCGGCCCGAAGCGAATTATAGTTTGACTGCTGGTGTTTATCTGGTGGGATTGATTACGGACAATGAAAGAATACGGGAAACGGGGGTTTTATTGGTGACTTCTTCCATCATAGGAGGTGTAGCGCAACAAACAATGAAAACCGTAGTAGGGCGGGGAAGACCTGACCTGGAAAAGGGACATAATCAGTTTCGGTTATTCCGCGGTGGGCATGCTTATGGTTCCTTTCCTTCGGGGCATACGATTTTATCGACCACCACAATCTATGCTTTGTCCAAACAATTTGAAAATCCCTGGATAAAAGGAGGTTTATATACCATCGGACTTGTGACGCCGGTTTCCCGACTTTGGGCGGGTGCGCATTGGTTGA
The DNA here is from genome assembly GCF_049672845.1 of Moheibacter sp. Classification (NCBI taxonomy): domain Bacteria; kingdom Pseudomonadati; phylum Bacteroidota; class Flavobacteriia; order Flavobacteriales; family Weeksellaceae; genus Moheibacter; species Moheibacter sp. Next base: position 23,049 of record NZ_JBATWT010000005.1, on the reverse strand, counting down.
CCGATGTTACTTTGAGTTTGGTGATGAGCGTTGCCATCGTGGAAGGTGTTGACAGTTTTCTCAAACGCAAACAAAAATATGGAAACCTAGATGCTGAATCTTTGTCTTATCTAAACAGAAACCGCGAAATCAAATGGAACCTGAGTTTGGGGCCGGGAACGGTTGGTTTGGTAGGTGTTTTTTAAAAATAACATTAAGAAATTCCTGATTTTTCAGATTTCCCTCAACTCATTTTCTATATTTATTCGGGCAGCTTTTTCATATTTCTGATAAAAATAATCGGTCTTGAAAATTCTTTCTCTTTCGAGAAAATCTTTTAAAACTTTTCTGCGACCGGATTTGTAAATAAAGTCAGGATAAATGCTGAACTCCTTCCGGACATTTTGGGAATAAATCGAATAAACCTCCTGAGTTTGACCCAATATGGAAAGATCAGCATCGATTAAATACTGGGTGTCATTTTCCAGAGAATGATGGGATTTTGTGGCCAGAATCTGTTCTTCAGTACGCTTAATGTCAGCATCGGGGACGCTTAGTTCTTTCATTCGCCGGGCAGCGGATTCAGCACTTTTTTCTTCGTTATTATTTGTCGAAGGATTGTAAATGATGTCATGATAAAAAAGACTAAACAGGATTGCTTCGGGATGATGAATTTTTACGACTACTTCATCAAGCTCCTTCAACATATTTTCCAAATGGGTTAAATTATGATAATGCCTTTTTTTGGCAGAATAGTTACGCTCAATTTCATTCCATAATTCATTAATCAAACTATTATCGTTTGTGTAGCTGCCGATTAATTCTTTAAATTTTTTCTTTAGCATAATGCTGAATCACGTCTAAAATTAATGAGTACCTGACTAAAAAAGTTCAGAAAATCCTGTCCTTCGTTTTTGGAAGGAGTAAGGATTCTCCAAACCTGAACCATTTTTAAAACCTTAAAGTTTAAAACTTCTGATGTCTAATTTGTGAAATTTACTAAACCGCAGTGTATCCGCCATCAATCGGTAAAGTAATTCCGGTAATGAATGAAGCATCATCACTCGCCAAAAACAAAACCGTTCTCGCTACCTCAATCGGTTCTCCCAAACGCCCTATCGGATGCAAACTTACCAGATTGTCGATTACTTCTTGTGACAATGTATTTATCAGTGGCGTTTTGATATATCCCGGTGCAATCGCCACCGCACGGATCCCGTCTTTGCTCACTTCTGCAGCAATTTGCTGGGTCAATAATTTAACACCGCCTTTTGTAGCGGCATAAGCGGCCAAACCTTCTCTCGCCACAAGACTATGAATGGAGCCCGAGTTGATAATTACGCCGCCAGTTCCTTGTTTTCTGAATTGTTTGATCGCATATCGGTCGCTCAGGTAAACACTCTTCAGGTTTACATCGATTACTTTTTGCCAATCATCGGTTTCCAGATTTTCCAGCGTTTTTTCTATATTAATTCCGGCATTCGCAAACATAATATCCAGCTTTCCGAATTTTGCAACCGTTTGTTCCACAAGGTTGACAATATCGCCTTCGTCGGCCACATTGGTTTTAACGAATATCGTAGAATATCCGTCGGCATTCATTTTCTCGGATAATTCAGCTGTTTGATCAGAAATATCCGCAAGCACAACACTCGCTCCTTCTTTTGCAAATTCCAAGGCAGTAGCTTCTCCCAGTCCGCTGCCGGCTCCTGTTACAATCGCAACTTTGTTTTCAAATCGTTTCATTTTTATTTTTTTATGATTAATATTTTTCTCGAATTATAATTGCTTTCTTACAAATTTACACAAGACTTCCCGGAAAAAAATTGATCTGTGTTAAGAATACAATTTGAGAGTATTAAGTTATCATCAGCTGCAGCAGATTGTTTCCTTTCTGCCTCCTTGGTGTCCCATGTGGTTAAAAAAATCAGCGAACATCTGCGCCATCTGCGGGAGATTAATTAAACCACATAGTTTAATTAGTTACATAGTTTGAGCATATATAAGCACGTATAGTTGCTTGCATATCATTGTGTTCTGAACTTAATTCATTAAATGGTTAAAAATTATACACTTTACAACTAAAGAATTAAGATGAATTAAACCCACAACCCAACTTGTAAATCGTCAGCAAAAAGTGGACATTATAATATAAAAACTTAAGGAGTGTTTTCAGAGAGAACAATACCTTTCTCTGAAAAATCACTTATTTACTTTCTTCTTTTAATCCATTTGTACATCTCAAACCACAAAACTGAAGTTGCTGCGATTAAAAATGTCATTCCTAATTCTGGGATGTTTAATCCGGTTACGTGAAAGAAACCGGCAAATATCGGTATGTACAATATGGCGAAAAGCAATATCAAAGTTGCTCCGATGATCACTGGAAATAAACGGTTTTTGTATTTGAAACTCTCAAACATACTGTAAACAAATGAACGATTAACCAGACTCAAAAACACATTCGCAAAAATCAAGGTCGTAAAAACCATTGCTCTTGTCGTTTCTTCGTTACTTCCTTTTTGAACGGCAAATTGATAGGCAAACAATACACCTGCTGTAATGATCAAACCTTGAATAATGCTGATGCTTAATTCTTTCCAATTCAAGAAAGTTTCGGACATTTTCCGTGGTTTTCGTTGCATCGTGTCTTTTTCCATCGGTTCATTTTCATAGACAATGGAACAGGTGGGTCCCATTATCAACTCCAGAAAAATAACATGTACCGGCGTAAAAATATGCGGATAAATCCACCCCAAAAACAAAGGCAGCGAAACGATCAGAATAATAGGAATATGAATGGAGATAATATACTGAATGGCTTTTTTGATATTGGCATAAATTCGTCTCCCTGCTGCAATTCCTGTGATGAGTTTGTCCAAATCATCATTGGTAATCACTAATGAAGCTGCTGCTTTCGCTATTTCCGTTCCTTTGCTTCCCATTGCTACACCAATATGAGCGGCTTTCAGTGCAGGAGCATCATTTACTCCATCGCCCAGCATCGCCACGACTTCGCCGTCTTTTTTGAACGCATTGACCATCGCTAATTTTGCTTCGGGAAACATCCGAGTGAATAAAGTTGTTTTCTTTGAAAGTTCAATCAATTCCGTTTCGGTGTGGTGGATAATTTCAGCTCCGTTTACAGCCGGAGTTTCATTGATAATTCCCGCTTGCCGGGCAATAGCATTAGTGGTATCGGCATTATCGCCTGTAATCACCTTTACTTTAATTCCGGCATCGTATATTTTTTGGAATACTTCCTGAATATTTTTCTTTGGTGGGTCGTAAAACACGGTAAATCCTAAGAATTCAAAGTTGAAATCCTGTTGTTTTTCGGGGAAATCATTTTCTTCAAAATTTGACTTGGCTACACCCAATACCCGATAGCCCTGTTTGCCAAAATCACTGATATGCTGACGCATTTTTTCTTTTTCACCTTCTGAGAGATTGGATACGGCAAGTATGGCTTCGGGAGCACCTTTGGCGGCTATTATTCGCTCTCCCAATCCATTTTCAAAAAGATGGGTCATCATCGGTGGTTTTCCTTCCAAGGGATATTCGTGTATCATTTGGAAGTTCTTCCGTTGGTCATCAGCTTGAGTTTGTTCATAAACCTGATGCAGCGTTTTCTCCATCGGATCAAACGGAACAGGTTCACTACTCCACATCGCAAACGCAATGAGTTCTGAAAGTTCGGGTGCGTTAAAATCAGCTTCGTCAAAAATATTGTTGGATTTATAATCGAACAAAGCTTTCAAGTGCATTGAGTTTTCGGTAATGGTGCCAGTCTTGTCTGCGCAGATCACCGTGGTACTCCCCAATGTTTCGACTACACTGCTTCGCTTGATGATAATTCCTTCTCGCATCAGTTTCCAGGCTCCCAATGCCATAAAAGTGGTAAAAGCCACAGGGATTTCTTCCGGCAAAATGGACATCGCCAAAGTCAGTCCAACCAATAAACTTTCAATAATATCTCTTGATTGCCAAAAACTGTATGCCCAAACTAATAAAAAAACAACAATACCGATGACCGCCATCCATTTGACAAATTTTGTAATCTGAATTTGTAAGGGAGATTGCTCTCCTTTGATGTTCTGAATGGATTGTCCGATTTTTCCCAGCTTGGTTTCCGCACCGATTTTTTCCACTTTGAAAACCGCCAGTCCAGAAACGGTCAACGAACCGCTATATACTTTCCGGTCTTCGGTTTCCTGACTTTTGAACACCGAAAAGCTTTCCCCTGTTAGCGATGCTTCATTGACCGAAAAATCATTGCTGTGCACAATCTCACCATCCGCATTGATCATCTTTCCTTCTTCGGTAATGCACAAGTCGCCCACGGCAATTTCGTGGGTAGGGATTCGTATTACTTTTGAATTTCGGATAACGGTACTGAGCGGTTCGTTCAGTTTTTCCAAGGCTTCCAATGCCTTTTTACTACGATTGTCCTGATAGAACGAAATACCCGAAACGGCTATAATCGCTCCCAACATAAAAATTGCTTCGGAATAATTGCCCACAATCACATAAATAATCGCCACGGCAATGAGCAAAAGCAACATCGGCTCTTTCAGGATGTCCAATAGCATCGTGTACCAGATATTTTTTTTAATGTTGTCTGCCTGGTTGTAACCGAATTGGCTACGAGAGATTTTCAGTTCCTCTTCCGAAAGTCCGGTCAGGTGTTTGGGAATGTTATAGGGTGTCATAAAACAATATTTTAATTATATTAGATGTAATAAATAGCCCGTCAAAGACCCCAGAAGTATGATAACGACGGAGCTTATTTTTCGGAAGCCAAAGGTTAGAAAAAGGCTGATGATTGCAATGGATATCGTCCGCCAGTCGGTTATTACTTCTCTTCCCATAATGATGCAGACCGAAATAATGAGTGCTACCGAAGCAATATTTACTGCATCTAAAAAGGAAGAGAAACGTGTTGATTTTCGTAAAAATTTCAAAATTGGATTCAATAATGCGACGAAAATAAAAGAAGGCAAAAAGACAGCAAATGTTGAGATAATTGCACCCCAAATTCCATTGATTTGATAACCAATAAATGTAACCGAAGACGTAACGGGGCCGGGCGTAAACTGCCCCACGGCAATGGCATCAATCAGTTCTTGGCGACTTAAAATACCTGTGGTCACGAGTTCAGAATCTAAAAATGCAAACAACACATAACCACTTCCGTACAAAACTGCTCCTATCTTTAGGAAAATCCAAAACAGTTTGAGGTTGGTAACAGAAATTGTGGTCATTAAGGGAATGGACAAGAACGGAATCGGGAAAAAACTGTTGAGTGTATGCTTCTCTTTAAGTGATTTATAAAGCATAAATAGTAAACCGAAACCAATCATTAATAAGATTTCATTTTGCACAAAAAATGAAAAAATTAAAACCAATAATCCAACAATAGCCAACTCTTTAGATTTTACAGATTGCTTGCCTAATGGATAGACTGCTGCCAAAATAATGGCAATAATTGCGGGTTTGATACCATAAACAAATGGTTCGACTTGAGGAAGTTGTCCATATATTTTGTACAAATAAGCAAAAATCCCCGTGATAAGTACGGCAGGAAGAATAAAAAGACTTCCGGCAACAAGCATTCCCTTCCAGCCGCCTTTTTCTTTACCAATATGTATGGCGAGTTCAGTACTGTTGGGACCAGGAATTAAATTTGTAGCTCCCATCAAATCAAGAAATTGCTGCTCGGATAACCAATTTCTTTTCACTACAACTTCCTCCCGCATCATAGCAGTATGACCAGCAGGACCACCAAATGCCGTAAATCCCAGTTTCAGAAAAAGTCGGGCAATTTCTTTGATGTTGTTATGTTCGCTCACTAATGAAATCTTTGCGTTAAAATTATTGGTTATTACGGTTCATAATCATTTAATTAATATATATTTTTCCAAAATATATAAGGTCGATAGGTTATATTATTGTAAAGTATTTTGGCTTATCAATATCAAAATTTTTCTTTAATCCCCACCAATCATTTTTGAGGTGACTCCTTTTTTACTGGATAATTCAGCAATGACAATTCCCACAAAATGCAATAGAATAAAAATAGGAAACCAATAAACACCCCATTTATGGACAGCTTCAATATTTTCTTTCCATTGTGGAAAAAATCCTTTTTCAATACAAATACCTGTAACGGCTGAAATAAAAACAAAAAGATAAAAGTACACGTAAGTAAAACCCTGTAACCGTTCTTTAAGTGGTTGATTGCTTTTAAATGGGTTAGGAAAGCGAATACCTTTTACCAACATATAAATTATTCTTGCAAGGAATGAAAATATCATAATGTGGGCAAATACTTCGTGCCACTGCCACATTGGTTCACGAATGCTTTTAGCGATTTCTGTCATCTGCTCTTTGGGTATTGCCGATGTTTTACTTTCAATAATTCCTGTTATGTGATTTTTATTCATCCAGTACATACGAAGAAAACCGGTGAGAAATAACACAGGCATTGTAAAAGCCATTATCCAATGCAAAATTCGATGGATAAGCGTAAAATGAATTTTAATATCTGTTTTCATAATTTAAAAATTTTAGTTCTTTCTTTGAAATAATTTATTCTTCACTTTCATTTTTCAGTGCCATTATCATCTTCAAAAACAATCGTTACCACGGACAATCCAAAGCGTGAAAAACTGCGGAGTTCTATCAGTCCGGGAATGTTGTTGTTGACCTGTTCGATAGGGAAGGTAATGAGGCGTTCCACATCGGGAGCACCCAATGCAGGAGCTACCGTAATTACCTGCACCTGGTTGTTTGTTATATCGGGGACGGCATCAATTGGAAGCTTTCTAACTTCATAAATTCCGTAACAAATAAGGGCAAGTACAAACAGCCCTATGATGAGTTTGTTATTTATTGAAAACTCAATGATTTTATTCAGCATAATTCATTTAATTAATGGTTTTGAGAAATGTGCAATTGCGATAGGCACAGTAAAAAGCCTATCGTTCATTCAAAAAATGATTAACTAAAGCGTGGCGGTTGCCAGATGCTGTTCAGATATGCGTTTGAATAGCTTTGTTGGCTGTAAGCAGGTAATTTTATAGATGTTACAACTAAAGTGTTGTTAGAAATCACAATAGAAGGCGATGCAGCAATGGAAACAACCGACGAGAAGTGACCATCAATAGCCTTAAACGGCAGTTGGTCGTGGTGGTTGTGGTTTTCCCGATGATCGTGATTTTCCCCTTCTGTATAATGCTGCACTAAAAATTTGAAGATGGTAACATCTTTCTCCTCACTGGTATGTTCCAGATAATGTTGTACAAGCATTGGCAATTTCAGTACCTCTCCGAATGCCGTATTTGCACTCAGAAAGGTAAAAAGAAAAAATATTGCCAATAATCTTTTCATACTACAAAGGTATGTATTTATTTAAACGTGTTGATTAGCAACCATTATGTTCTGTTTATTTTATACAAATAAATATTTAGACTAATTAAAATACTGATGATAGTGCTGATAAGAATATTGCAGTTGCGAAACAATTTCATTTGCTTTTATTGCATCTGTTTCATTCTCTAATGTCTTAACTATGTCAAGGTGTGGGTGCAGCCATTTGTGCAGTTCATCGTGGCTTTTTCCGTCCATTGTACAACTTTTTATGAGTTGGCTGTTTTGGTCTTTTAGTTGTTCGGCAAGCGTTTTATAATCCGTCTTTCCGTCCTGAATATAGGTATTAACCAATTCTTCACCTTTCAATACAAAGGGTTTCATTTCTTCGTTCACAAGCCATTTTTCGCCATTGTTGAGTTCAATAGCTTCTGAATTTTCATCGTGATGATGCTCTGCGTGATTTTCAGTTTCCTGATGTGTTGTTGATTTTTCAGTGGAATTATTACAACTCCACAACAACAAAATGCCCATTCCGAATACAATTACTTTTTTCATAATCTGATTATTTCTTTTCAATCATTTTTAAAATTCCCTCTAAAACTGCTGTGCCGTCTTTCATCAGGTTAGACTTATGCCCCGAAAGTTTCCATTTCAAAACCGTCATTCTCATTCCTCCAAGTATAATGGTGGTAAGCGTAGATGCACCTATTAATTTGTTGTATGTTCCGCCTTTTTGTCCTTTTTCGATGTTCTTATTGACGTATTGATGCATTAAGTCCATTATCTCGGAAACCTTATAACTTAATCCTTCATCATAATGAAAAATACTTTCTGCAAAAATCACACTGACAATCGCCGGTTTATTGGTAAATGTTTGTAGTTGTGAATTGAAAATGGCTCTCAATTTATCACCTTCCGTATCGTTTGGTTTGAAGGGAAGAGACTGAATGCGGTTTTTCATTTCGCTTTTGAAATACGACAATAAGCTCAACAAAATTTCATTTTTACTTTTGAAATGTCGATATAATGCGGGTTCAGATAAACCAATGTCTTCGGCAAGTGTTTTAATGGTCAAATTCTGAATTCCAAATTTTGAAATCCTGTTTGTTGCTGCTTCCATTATCTCAATTTGTCTGTCTGTAAATTCTTGCATACTTCTAAAATTAAATGTTAGTTAGTATTCACTCGCAAAGGTAAGTAAACTTTTTAATTCAACAAGTTCTTTACAAAAAAAATGAATTTGTTGTTAGGGCAGGTAAAATTGGCTCTTTTCAAACTTTGGGTGGTGGGTGGGCTTGGTGCGGTTTGCAAATGTGCCAATGTGTGTCAGCTGAAATTATTTTTTAAAATGTGCGGTGGGAAAATTTTTTAAAACCTTTCGGGTCTGTCTGTGTCAAGTTGTAGCGAAACTGTCTGTTTTGTCGTGAATGTTGATAGTAGTACGGTCGTTGTCTTGTCCTGCTATAGGTTGACTCTTTTTTTGTTGTTATGTAATCAAATTTACTCATAAATATTTTTGCAGTTATCGGAATGGTGAAAACTTTTTTAGCCTTTGGAAGGGGCCAAAAAGTTTCCAACATTTCTTAGGTAGCTGCTGCTTAAATAATTTTTATGGGTAGGGGAAGGTCTGTGCCAGCCTTTACTAAAACAACTACAAACGCCCACGAAAACTACTGCCACAAAAAAGCATACATATTCTGTTTGCAAAGTGCCCTGTAATCACCAATCAACAACTCCATAGATAGCAAAGCGGCTACCATCGGTTCCGTTCAACAGATTTTTCATTTCTTGCCCTGCGGGCAAAACGAAAACTTAGTTATTAGGTGCTGCCCTTATTGGTTTCCCTTTAGATTTTCCGCTATAAATCGTTCGCAGTATTCTTTAATTTGCTGTCTGACTTCTCTGAACTGTTCATTAATTTCTTCGTCTGTTCCTGTTGCTTTTGCTGGGTCTGAAAAGTTGTGATGAAACTTTTTTGCTTTAGTTGGAAAAAACGGACAACGTTCTTTGGCATTGTCGCAAACTGTAATGACAAAATCAAAATCAATGTCGAAATATTCATCAATGTTGGTTGACGTATGATTTGAAATATCAATTCCGTCTTCTTGCATTATTGCAATGGCTTTTGGGTTTACTCCGTGTGTTTCGACACCTGCACTGTAAACTTCTGCATTTCCGTTCACAAAATGTCGTAAATAACCTTCAGCTATCTGACTTCTGCAACTGTTTCCTGTGCAAAGCACTAAAATTTTCTTTGTCATTGTTTATAATATTTTCGTTTTAAAAATAGACTTGCTCTGACTAATAATATCAAAACAGGAACTTCAACTAAAGGCCCGATTACACCCACAAAGGCTTGAGGCGAGTGTATGCCAAATACCGCAATGGCGACCGCAATTGCCAATTCAAAGTTGTTGCCAGTAGCTGTAAATGCAATAGATGCATTTTTATCATAAGGGACTTTTAGAAATTTACTAATGAAAAAACTCACGAAAAACATGAGTACAAAATAAATGATTAATGGTATCGCTATTTTTATGACATCTAAAGGCAACTCCAATATTTTGTCGCCTTTTAAACTGAACATCAGCACAATGGTAAACAGTAAAGCATACAATGTAATAGGCGATATTTTTGGAACAAACTTTCTATTATACCATTCAATACCTTTCGATTTCACTAAATAATAACGGCTCACGAAACCAGCAAAAAAAGGAATGCCTAAATATATCAAAACGCTTTGTGTAACTTCTTTCATTGAAACACTTACATTGAAATTAGCAATCCCTAATTTATTGGGCAATATGTTGATGAAAAGCCAAACGAAAAAACTGTAAGTCAATATCTGAAAGATACTGTTTAGGGCGACCAATAATGCCGTGTATTCTCTGTTTGCTTTTGCCAAATCACTCCACACAATAACCATTGCGATACACCTTGCCAGACCAATTAAAATTAATCCCGACATATATTCGGGTTCGTTTCGTAAAAACAGAACGGCTAAACCAAACATCAAAACGGTCCCGATAACCCAATTTAATATCAAGGAAATGGCAATTACTTTTTTGTCTTTTAGAGCTTTAGGTAACAAGCTGTAATCTACTTTTGCCAAAGGTGGATACATCATCAATATCAATCCGATAGCCAACGGCACATTGGTTGTGCCAACTGAAAGGGAATTCGTAAAGGTTGAAATGTTTGGAAAAAAATTGCCTAAACCAATGCCAATAAGCATTGCAAGGAATATCCATAGGGTCAGATAACGGTCGAGAAATTTTAATTTTGGTTGCATAGCTTATACTTAACAGCATCCACCACCTGGTGTGCAAGAAGCATTTTGATTTACAGATAGTTCGGATAAATTCTTCTTTACTTTCTCGGACGGAATTCCACACGCATCTTGTGCTAAACAAGCAGTTGTTTTGTTTTGCAAAATGAAATTTGTTCCGTCAAAAGCCAACGCATATTTTCCAATTGTGTCACTTTGATATTCTACTTCAATTTCTGCATCTTCAATGCCTAATTTTTCTTCGGAAAGTTTAATGATGTTTAAAAGTTTAGCAGGTTTTAAACGATGTTCAAAATCATCGGCATTCCATAGCTGAAAATTTACGGTTTTTTCTGTACGAATTACTCCACCACAATCAATGAAGTTTTTTGTAATCATTCCGACTTCGGTTACGTGAAAATGTTCTGGAACGAAAGAGCCGTTTTCCAATTTGAATGTTACATTTTCTAAGGTTGGTAAAAGTGCTTTTACTTGTGATAGTTTCATTTTTGTATTATTTATATGATTAACAACAATTGTTGTTTTTTAGGGTAAGTTTTGCCGAAATATTTGTAAAATATTTTTGCAGTTCTTCAATAGTATTTTCGTCAATGCAATAGCAAATCGTGTTACCTTCAATGGTTCCCTTAATTAGTTTTGCATTTTTAAGTTCTTTTAAATGCCTTGAAACAGTTGGCTGTGCTAAAGGAAGTACATCAACAATATCTCCGCAGATACAAGTGTCAACTGATAATAAATATTCTATGATAGCCACTCGAGCAGGATGTCCCAATGCTTTTATAATGTGAGCAATTTCGTGTTGGCTGTCTGTAAAATCCTTTGGTTTTGTTTGTTCTATTTCCATTTCTATATTTCTATATTGCAATATTACGATAAAGATATTAGTAGTCAATTATTTTTTGAAATAAATTTCAACTGTCTATAAAAGTTAAATAAGTTTGATTTTTTAGAGTATTGTCGATTTATGTACGAATGTTCGATAGGGTTGCACCTAACGTTTTGGGGCTTTGCGATGGCGGGGAGTTTTAGCACTGAACGTTATTAGATGCACTAAGCTTGAATTTAGGACTTCACTTTCATAGAAGCACAAAACCCCCGCTTTTGCAAAGCGGCTGTTGTGTACAGTTTTCATGTGTTATTATTTATTTTTATGGGTCACATGGAATACGCCAGATTGGTTATAATATCATCTTCGGTTGGTGATTTGTTCCAATCATGGCTATTTCATCTCAAAATATCGATAACTGAGATTTTGTTGTAAACTCTTCAAGAAATTTCATCCCTTTATATGAATTTCCTTTTTCATTCAATTTCGGACTCCAAACTGCAATCGCATAATGATTTGGATGGATTGCAACAATCCCTCCTCCAACACCACTCTTTCCAGGAAGTCCAACTTTAAAGGCAAATTCTCCAGATTCGTCATAAAAGCCACAAGTTTGCATTAGTGCATTTATTCTTTTGCATTGGCTTTTGGTAAGTATCGAGTTGTTAGCAAATATGTTACAGCCATTGTTTGCTAAAAACAAAAATAATTCTGAAAGCTCTTTGCAATTCATTTCAAGAGAGCAAAGATCAAAATAGAAGTCAAGAACATCTGAGGGTTCATTTTCAATATTTCCAAAGGATTTAATGAAATTACATAATGCCACATTTCGAAATCCTACGCTTTTTTCTGAAGCAGCTATTTTGCGTGAATAGTTTAATTCTGAATTATTGGAAATGCTTCTAATAAAAGATAAAAATTCTTCTTTTGGGTTTTTCAGATTGCTAAGTAGAATATCTGAAATAACAATTGCTCCAGCATTTATAAAGGGATTTCGAGGTATGCCTTTATCTGCTTCAAGTTGAACTAGAGAATTAAATGCTGTTCCTGAAGGTTCTACTCCAAGTCTTGTCCAAATTTTCTCGCCAAGAATACTATATGCTAAGCTTAGTGAAAGTACTTTTGCAATACTCTGAATCGAAAATTTTTCGTTAAAATTGCCAATACCAAAATTAGTGTGGTCAATTGTTGATATAAATACTCCAAAACTTTCCGAATCAACGTTAACCAACTCAGGAATATAAGATGCCAATCGTCCTTTGTCATCTGTATTTTTAACCTCTTCATAGGTTGCCCTAACTATTTCTTCTAAATTCACCTCTTTTTTAATTTAATTGTACACAACGGTCTCGGCTATGCGTAGTGCGGGATTTCAAGGCACTTCACTTTCCGTTTAGCTGTTAGTTTATTTAATGTAATTACTTTCATATCAGCACTTTCGCCCGCATTACGCTTATACATTGTTGTGCAATCGTGCTTTCTCTTCGGTCGTCCGTGGCGTTGGGGCAGACACACTCTTTGCCAAGCTTTGGTTTGAGCGTGGGCTTGTGCGGCTTGGTAATGTGTGTGGCTTTGAAGCGGGGATTAAACATGGTCAAATTTTAAGTTCGTTAGTAATCTGTCTAGTTGTCCATTGGGTGATTTGTACCCAACCACTATATTTTCGCTTAGACTTAGAATTGTTTCATTTTTATGAATGGCAGTTTCTCTCGTCACTCTTGTAATGTCTATCGCAAAGGGTGAAACAATCAGCAATCTGTTTTTCTCTATATTTTCAAGCCAACTTTTGTCCCAACGCTTTTTTAGTCCCCTGGGTAATACCAATACAAGCGGTTGTTCTCCCTTCAATAGAATTTCAAATACATCTCGTTCAATTTGTGAGTGATTACCACAGACCACACAGTTCCCTTTGTTTCTTTGAAGCTTAGCCCATTCGTAACTTTTGAGGACGACTTCTGCCGGGCATTTTCTTGAACTTAGAAAGCCTGTCTTGTGATGTTTCAGTATGTCCTTGTTTCCGAAATATTCCATTTTATAACGGTCTATTTATCCTTTAGCAAAGCAGAAAACTTTTTAGTTATTTCATAGCCTCCTGCTCTATTTGATCCTTTGTACTCTATTGCATTTAATTGTTTCAATATTGAAATGTGGCGTTCTAGTGTTTTGTAAGGCTTGTTAAGCTTTTCAGCAATTTCAGAAGCTCTAATACTTTTTTCCGTGAGAATTATTGAAACGATCTGTGTCATGGACTCTTTTACACCCTCGGTTATTCCCTCAATTACTCCCTCAGATACTCCCTCTTCAATCAGTTTGGTTATTCCCTCAGTTATTCCCTCAGTTATTCCCTCATTGTAGTTAAAAGGTACTATCACATCAGGAAACGTTACCGAAACAGTATTGTCTTTCACCTTCCAAGTAGGTGATTTAAAACCTAATTTATTGCAATGAGCAATCATCTTTACCGTTCCGATACCAATCTTCTCTATCCAACCTCTTAAAAAGAAAATGTGGGCAATGTCAGGATTGACAGGAATCGACAAATGATCTTCAGACAACGACTTAACACTTATACCCTTTGGCAAACTACCGTAACTGTTAACCTCTAATTTATCAGGATAAATGTTGATGGCTATACTACTTGAAAACGAAGAATAATCCCGATGAACAAAAGCATTTAAAATGGCTTCTCGAATAGCAAGTCTTGGAAAAGACGCTTTGTCTGTACGGGTCCATTTGGTTGATTGAAACGAACTGGAAACGCCATAAGCTAAATCAAAGAAATCAGTTATTTGTCGGATAGATTTGAAAAGGTTGTCATCAAATATTTTATCGTACAAAAGGGCTTCACCTGTTTTATCGGTTTTAAAAACAGATAGGCGAACTCTTACTTGAGGGAAATACTTAACAGGTTGCTTTCCAAATAAAACAACTGCTGCATTGGTAAAATCACCATTTTTATAAAGTCCATACTTACTCAAAAATTGCAAGGGATTGTCAGGTAAGCTTTGCTCGCGACCGGTATTGTTTGCATCTTTCATGCAATCCAACACTTCATTCAAGTCAATATCTTCTACATCTACTTCAATGGCAGATTTGCTTTCCCAACGTTGGTTGCGATCGGTTTCTTTATGAATCAAGTCCGCCAATTGCTTGGAGTTTGCTTGAACTGTTTTAGCTCCTAAACGATAATATACACCGCCATTATAAATGTATGGCTGGTTGGTTCCTTTCCAAACGGAAATAACCAAAACATCCATTTTATCAACTTTTTGAATATCCACTGAAATTGCAGGTTCGGGTACAATTTCAGCTATTAAAAAGTTTTGGAATTCTGAGGCTATTTTATCTGCATTTTTTAGCCCGATTACTTTTTGAGAGTCTTCAACACCAATGACCAAATGGCCACCATCTCGATTTAAAAAAGAGCATATTACTTTGGCAGACTCCTCTTTGTTGAAGGTAGCTTTAAACTCCAATGTTGCAGATTCTTTCTTCTGCAAAATGTCTTGTATATAGTTTACATCACCTGTTTTCATACCGTTTTCATTTTTTCGATGATGTCGAATATTCTATCCATTTTACCAAATTGCGTTTCAATAACCTTTTCAATGTCCTTGATATTGAAATACTCATCTGCCCAATGGCCAACTCGTTCTTCGGGTGGAATGTCATTCAAAATGGTATCGTTGTACATGTCAATAACCCGAATGTCATCCATCAATTTATTGGGTCTATAGGCAAATGTTGGATTTAATGTTCCATCTGGTAAATACCTGTATTGCTTTAGCAGTACTCTTGCCACCCGAATATCTCGATGAGCTACAAACCACCTTGGCTTTTTCAGTTCAATGGCCTTTTTCATCTCTTCGTGGGTAATGGACGTATCTCCAATCACACCTGTGCCGTAATTTGGTCTGATGATTCCAAAAAAAGCATCACAATTTTCAACAGCAGTAAGGCAGTTTTCCAAATTGGATTTTGATGGGTCAACAGGCATGGTTTTGTAATGTGAGCTTATAGGCTGATACCCCATTTGCTCAAAAAGACCGCATACACGTTCTACCTGGTCTTCATATCCCAAGACTGAAGAAGCTACCATGATTTCTATTTTTCCATCTGCTGTCATCGTTATAATGTTATTGTATGCTTATTCCTCATCCTCCTCACTTTCATCTGCCTCCCCAAACAAGGCCTTGCCCATGCGGTACTTGATATCGTAATTGATGATAAAATCCAACTCCGCCTCCGTAAAACCGTAATGCTCTGCTAATATCACATCAATACAATCAATAAAGGGCTTTGATTTTTTCGGGAAATATTCATCATATTCAACTTGTCCTGTTGATTTATAATTTGCTTTTTTCCGGTTTGTCTTACTTTTTAGATCAATCATAAGGGCGTTTACTGCTCGTATTAAATGCTCGTAATCTTCATTTTGATTATAGTCAAATGGGAAGTTACCAATTACCGTCTTTGTGAAATTGTGACCGTCTGAGGAATTAATGTAATACCAGTAGAACAAGGTGCTGTTGAGAATGCCAACGAAAACGTCTCTATCAAATTCATTACTTAAATAGTAGTATTTATCACCAGTGCTTTCAGATACATTTTCTCCCCAAAAATGTGATTTATAATTTAATATTTTGCCAAAATAGCCGTATCCATATCCATAATAAACAAAATTTTCATTCTTACCTTTCGGTAGTTCGTGAAAAGAAATTGTTTTCTTTTTAGACCACAACTTTTGAATTATATTATGTTCTAAGCTATTTGAAACTTTCAGCACACAATACGGCAACCTTGAGTTGTCATTATTTGTATAATTAATATTTTGAAACATGTCATTTCTATGCTCAGAATAGAATTTTATATAACCAGTTGTTTTGATGAATTTGGAATAATCACCTTTCTTTAAAATGTTTATCACAACTCGAATATGTTCTAATCCATCAAATAGCTTTCCTGGCCGGTCATCAAAAAAAGCAATTGATGATATTTCTGCCCTTCCTAACCAGAGGTTCTGGAAACTCGCCATCCTTGGGGTACAAAAAGCTGACATTTGAATAATCATACCATTGTAACCAGAGGTAGATTGGAATAGTAATGATCTTTCAATTACAAACGCATACAAATTACCTGAGGAAATGCATTCAATGTTTTGTAATGAATATTGTTTTTTGGTTTTTGAATACTCAACATAAGGCGGATTCCCAATAATGCAATCAAAACCACCATTAGCGGCAACAATCTGATAAAATTCTGCAAACCAATGAAAGGGTTGGTGGCTGTGTAGCCAAGCTTCATACTCCTTGGGTTTTCGCTCGGCATCTATGCCGTAGTTGGTAGCAAGATAGACGTTAAGTTTATGGTTGAGTTCTTTTAGCTTGGCTACCAATTGGGCTTTTGTTTTCTTAAAACTTTCACTCCCTTGGTCGGTCATTAATTGACTATCTTGAAATCGCTCAAAGGCTTGTGCCGTCAATTGAAATTCTTCCTTAAATTCTTCTAATTTATCGGCAGCAAAGAGAGGCTCTTTCTTTTGTATGGTTTGCAGCAGTTCGTTTTCAGTGGCAAAACCAATCAGGGTGTTTCCTGCACGGATGTTAAAGTCTATATCGGGTAAAGGTTCTAATCCAAAGTTGTCTTTTCGGGGATTTACATCTACGGTGGCTACCAATTTTAAGAACAAACGCAGTTTGGCAATTTCCACCGCTTCGTTCATAATGTCCACGCCATATAAGTTGTTCAGGATAATGCTCTTAAAAATGAAGTATTGCAGATTGGGATGTTGGTCGCTTTTTACTTCCGCAAGTGTTTCTTCAAAGAATTTGTGTTTGCCCGGTTGTTCGGCTACAAACTGCTCCATGCGAATGATGCAAGCTTCATAAAGCGGTTCTAAAATATTGAGTGCTGCAAACAAAAATGCACCTGAACCACAAGTTGGGTCAAGTATCGTAATCTTATTGATGGCTTTGTAGAAATGACGGATAAAAGCAGCATCCTCTGTATTCTCAATAAAGTCTTGGGTAAACTGACGGATATTGAGGTTGTAAGTAATAAAATCGTTGATGTGGTTGATTTCGCCTTTTTCTATTTTGGACTTGATGTCTGCAAAGCGTTTTCTGCGTTCAATCAATTCACGGTAAATCTCGGTTGGCAGACCAATTTCGGCAGGTGTTTTTTGGTTCCATGCTTGGCGGACTTCCCACAAATGCGGTTGGGTGGAGGCTACTACTACTTTATCCTCCAAAGGGTGATGAATGCCTGTTTGAACATCCTCAGGTAAATCGGCAAACAAATCATCGCCCTCAGGAATTCCGTGTTTTACTGCATCGTAGATGTAGGTATTGCCACTGTCTTTTAAGAACTGCCAAAGCTCAGCATCCGGTTTAAAAGCTTCTTTGTAATGCCGTTCGGTTTCGTCAAACAGAAACGGAATGATGGTGTTTTTGCCAATATAGTCGGTAATGTCTTCTTTGGTGTAATAAGCACCCATGGCTGCCCGGTCGTTGATGTACTTTTCAAAAATGTAACCAATTACATCCGGATTGATGTCTTTACCGGTGGACTCGATGCTGCTGTCCAGATGCCAATTCCATTGGTCAAAAAAGTTAAAAATCTTTTTGAAGGCATCATCATCGATTTCAATTTGGTCAAATTGGCGTTCCAATTCGTGCACATCAAACAAACCACCATTGAGGTAGGGAATTTTGCCCAAATCAACTGGCAATTCCGATTTGCGCTTGGTTTTTGGTTTGCCCAAACCGTCATGAAATAGTTCCAATAAAAAGCTGCGGTAAAAACTGTAGAAATTCGTTTGCCCTTCGAGTTCTTCACATCGCTTGAGCTTGTTTTGCAGGTAATTCAAATCTTGGTCAAGAAAACCCTTCTTTTGGATGAAGTAGCAAAACATCAAGCGGTTAAGCATTAGTGAAGCATACCACTGTTTATTCTGGTTTTCCTTGTTGCCAATGTGGTCGTCAATGCCTTCAATAAAATCGAGAAAAGCAACATGCTGCTTCTTAAACTCGGTGTAGAATTTTTTGGTGACCTGCTCTGAGTTTTTGGCAAAATTTTCCGAGACACGTTGCTTTACGTCAACAATGGTGATGGTTTCTTCTTCATCCAAAGTGAACAGAAGGTTCTTCATCCTTTGGAACAAGCCTTCCACATCCTGGTGACTGTACCAACTTACCTCACGTACTTGCTTCGGTTTGTTTTCTTCCTTAAATGCTAATTGCCAAATTTGGTGCTTTTGGTCTTGATCAGCATAGATAATCAAGTGTTCAAAGTAGTTTTTGGCCACTTTGTTTTCAATCTGTTTACGAATGTTGCTAACGGGAATTTTTCCATTAGGCAGTGGCGGACAAAGCAGAATGACAAAACCTTTTTTCTGTGCCACACCTTTGAGCATAAAGGCATCATCATTAACGGCAACAGGCAATTGGTTGTTAAATGTGTCCCATCCTAACTCATTGAAGAGCGTTTCGAAATCAAAATCCTTGATGTAGTTTGTAAATGTCTGTTTCTTCATACTACTTGATTTTTAATCCCATGGAACAAATGATTTGTGGCTCTTTTTGCTTGCTATCATCATCACCAATCAAACTTAGCTTGACATCTTCCCGCAATGACACCACAAGGTTCGCTAATTCTTCATCGGTAATGCCTGTTTTCAATTGACGGTTGATGGTTTCACGCGCAAACTCGCGCATAGGGTAATCGTAAATATCCTGAATAGCACGCTTGAGTTCTTCGGTTATCCAAAGCGTACCTTCATTTTGTGATGCATAACGTTCCAATCGATTGTAAGCCCGATAACGAGCACCTGTTTTTTTGCCCAACTGTCCGCCTACTTTGGCTTCCGTTTCCTTAATGTGATTGAGTCCGAATTTTACCAATTCATGATGTTTTTCAAAGCGCTCTAAAGGTTCAACATCAGGGCCACATTTCACCGCTTTGAGAATTTGAAACTGAGACTGAGTAACGATTTTATATTTTTCGTCCACCCAAGCCAAGATGTCATTTTCATTGTGTGTTTTGGTGTAAACAATGGAACCGTTTAACTTTTGGTCTTCACTTCCTTTCTTGGTGGCATAAATCACATCGGGTAAATCGGGAATAGTTTTCGCTAATTCAGGTTCGGCATCAATGGCATTTTTCCAAATTTGGTAAGCGTAAGAAGCTAAGTCCACTTCAATATCTTCTTCCTCATCTAATAAGCCTGATTTTTCGTTGTATAAATCGGCTATATTCACTGGGTCACCTTCAAAAAATACTTCATCAGATCCTACTGTTTCTGCATTTTGCTTAATGCGTTGTTTTAACCTTCCTCTGAGGTTGATAATATTTTCTATTCCATCTTCAGGTAAAAATGAATAGCACAAAATTTCATGGTGCTTTTGGCCAATTCTATCCACACGACCTGCTCTTTGGATGAGCCTAATAAGTGCCCATGGCAAATCGAAATTGAGTACAATATGAGCATCCTGTAGATTTTGACCTTCACTCAAAACATCAGTCGTGATAAGTATACGAATTTCTTGCCCTTTCGGAATATCCTTCTCGTTGCTTCTGGGACTGAATCGATGAGCAAAGGCTGTAGGATTTTCATTAGCGCCTGTCACACATTCTACTTTTTCAAGTCCTCTTTTCTTTAAGGATTGATAGAGGTAGTTAGCCGTGTCGGAAAACTGAGTGAAAATCAATATTTTTTCGTCCTTGTGTTTTTTGGTAACAAGGTTGTAAAGTGCATTTAGCTGGCGGTCATTTTCTTGATGCCAATCTTTACCTAATTTCAACACACTCATGAGTTCTTTGCTGTCGCCAATGAGATCATTTTTTAATTTCTCATTAAACAACTGACTTCTAATCCACTGGTATTTAGATTTCTTGGCGAACAGTGAATCATAATATTTTTCAGCTCTTTCAAGATACTGCTTTTGAGTGGTCAAAATTTCGGAATTGTCGTCATCTTCATTATCTGAATCCGAATACATGAAATCATCTATCAAACCTGCTTCCTGTTTGCCAATAGGAAAAGGTAAGTCATTTTCTATGGCATAAATAAATAGATAATTCCGAAGAATATGTCGGCTAATGGAAAGTAAAAATGAGTAACCGCTACTTTCCAAGCGTTTGAATAAGTTGGTTCTTGCAAAACCAATTAACCTTGTACCTGCACGACCAAGGTTCTCTTTGATGATAATTTCCTCGTTCGTAATGGTTACACTCGGTGTTTTGTTTTCATAGCCTTCTTGCCCTAAACCATAGCGAGGAAGAATTAAATCATCTATGGCATCAACTACCTTCTTGGAATACAATTGTGCATATTGGTCTTTGGGATCTTTTGGGTCGAAAACATACTCTACTTTTTTAGGTAATCTGTCCGGAAAGTAGGATCGTGTACCATCGGGAAATTCAAGATACTTTCGTCCCACCTCATGGTCGTCAATTGCATAATTCGATTTAATAAAACTACGTGTTCTTCTTACCAAAAAGAGTCGCATCAATTCAGCCCAATCGTCAGAAAATGGACTTTTTTCAAATGCAGGTATGGATGTTTCCGAAACTTGGTGATTGGCTAAAAAGTGAACTCTGCCGCCAATGCTTTCAATGTATTGTTCGGGGCTAATTCCCAAATTGTACTCTTCGTCTAAAAACAATCGCAGTTGATTGCTTAAATCGAGATACGTCTTGTTATATGGCGTTGCTGTTAGCAAGATAACCTTACTATCATTTAAATGGATATATTCTTGAATCGCACGATATCGTTTCCCGTCCCGATTTCTAAGATTGTGGCTTTCGTCAACAATAATCAGTCGGTATCTTCGCTCATTGGCCAATTTAGTTTGAGCCTGTGTAACTGAAATTACTTTTGCTCGCAATTGGAATTTGTGGACATAATCACGCCACATTTCCACCAAGTTTTTCGGACAGATGATTAAAGTTTCCAGGAAAAAATCATCCTCAAACATTTTGGCTAAAGCCGTTGCGGTAATAGTTTTTCCTAAACCAACTACGTCTCCAATGATAACACCACCTCGATGATGCAAATGATGGGCAGCTACCTTAACTGCACTTTGCTGATAGGGAAGAAGGGATTTTTCAAAAACCTTGGGAAGTTGAAATTCTGAAATTCCTGCTCTTGCTTCTCTTGAAAGATGATAGGCAATTTTCAAATAGACATGATAAGGGGAGTACAGTTTTTCAGTTGCCCAACTTTCGTCAATGATTTGAGCCAACTCTTCTGTGATATCAATGCTCCACCTGTCTTCCCAACGGTCTTGATACCATTTAGAGAGTTTTTTTGCGGCATCACCTTCAACAACGTCAACATTCAGTTCACCTTGTTTGCTAATACCTGCAAAAGTTAAATTCGAGCTACCCACGAAACCAATGGTTGGGCTATTATAGTCGTCACGATGAGCAAGGTATAATTTGGCATGAAGGGTATGCTTTAAGTGAAGCTTCACAACTACTCTCTTTTGCCTTAATTGTTTGGAGAGTTTTTTTAAGGCGATTTCATCTTGATTGGTTGGATTACCTATGACTAATTGCTCTTTAAACTCCTTTGCAATCTTCTTTTTTAGCTCAAGTGCAATATTGTTGTCTAAAGCTTTTTTTTCGTTTGAAAAGAAGTCTCGAATTTCTTCCTCAGGTAATCTCTGCATCCCAATCAATACTCGGCAATGGTATTTAGTATCATCATCGAATTCTTCCGGTATATGTCCACCCGGAAGTTTGTCAATCACACTGGCAACTTTTTGCCAACCTCTTAAATTGAAGTAGCCAATGCAAAAATCTGCACGTTCCGATTTTGCCAAGGTTTTATTTAGTCCTTCCTCAAGGTGTTTCTCAATGTTGTCGAATATTGTTGGCATACTATCTTTCTTCTTTTATTAAATCTTTGACTTCTACATCAAGTATTTTGGCAATTTCGAAAAGTACTTCAAGTCTTGGTTGCTGTCGGTTCTGCACGTATCCGTTGACCATATTGTAACTCTTTCCAAGTTTTTCAGCCAACCATGTTTGTTTTATTCCTTTCTCTTCGAGTACTTTCTTTATTCGGTTCATGTCCGTATAAATTTAAGTCGCTAAAATAGCCCAAAATTTTCGTTTATCTCATTTTTCAATATACATTTCGTTCGTTTCATTGTTAGTTTGTCCGAGCGTTGGCAAAAAAATATGCTCTTTTGGTTTTTTGCGTTTGGTTGTGTGTCGGCAAAAACCAAATGTGCCTATTTGCGCGTTGGCTTTTTCAGCATGTTGCACAACGTTTTGGCGCTTGGCGATAGTGTGGGATAAATTGGACGAAAGGTTCAATTTAGTACGAACGTGAGCCAATGCTGTGAGCCGTTGGCTAAATTACAAAAAATGCCAATGCAAACAGCATTGGCGGCTAAAAAGCACAAATGTTGAATTTAGCACTTCTGCCCGCATTTCGCCAAACCGATGTGCTTGTTGCACAACTCCCCATTATCAAAAAAAATGTGTATCTTGTTGTATGCAAGGACGGAAGAAATTTACCCCCAAACTATTCTATCAAACCAGCTTAGAGAACTTGGTTCCAGAAAATGAT
>NZ_JBATWT010000004.1:0-3819 GCF_049672845.1 Moheibacter sp. | reverse complement strand
AGAATTTGTATCTTAGAGCTTTAAAACCTTGCAAATATGTTGGGGAAAAATCCAGAAAAGAAGCCAGAATTATTCCGCCCAATGTTGGTGGATTTTATTGACCACGAGCATGAACTTGTTCTACTTTCAGAAAAAATAGATTGGAATTATTTTGAGAAAGAATTTTCGCCCTTGTATTCCAAAGTGGGCAATCCGAGCCATCTGATTCGGTTTATGGTGGGTTGTTTGCTCTCCAATTTCGATATTATAACCGTAATCGCAGTAGAAGGGCTGCTCGATAAGGAACATTTTCTCTGTTTTACCGAAAAGTGTTTTGATAATGCCTTTTCTCTCTTTCATTTTGGACGGCAAAATCTGATTGTTACGGAAACACAAATCTTTGCTCCTCTGCCTCTCTTCTACCAAAGCAGCATCGCCTGCATCGTATAATTCGCCGGAGAGCATTTTCTCTTTTTCAGTGAGGTTATTCATCATCTATTTGTAATAATAATTTTTTAGAGATCATAAGACATTTTCAGGTCAACACCTATTCTTCATTAAAAAGGATTCTGATTATTTTTAATTCTCGCAGATTATTCCGATGGCGCAGATGCTCAAATTTAAATCTGTAAAATGTGACTCATTAGCGGGAATATTGTGAATATTATACTTCTATTTTTCGGTATGTCATTAATGTTCATCTCTATAATTTTTTATAGGCATGTAATACAAAAACCCAGAACTGCTACAATCCTGAGTTTTCTATCAATTGATTTATTAAAAAGTTACTCTGCAGGATCCAGCACAACGACAGCCTCCGAAGTATAAAACTGGAAGGTAAAACTCTCCTGAAGATAGAGCTTCACCGAAGTATCAGTATGGCTTAGATAACCGATGGAAATGTCCTGGCCAAGAGTGAGCTTAAAATCACCACCACGGGTAGAGATTACAAAACCACCTTTGATTGCCGGTGCCCAGATAATTTCGCCATCAATCAGTTCCTGCAGGTGGTGCAGCATTGGATAACCTTCATCGCTCCCGCCACTGGCCACCGTATAAGCATCAGCTCCCAGAACCAAAACATAAGGCCCGTTGACTCCGGCAAACCTCAGTTCACTTAATGCACAGGCAATTGTGTCGGGATAATTTTTGATGCTTGCCGGCAGTTTGAGCGCACGATTGCTGCTGCCTTCACGAATCCCCTGAATGCCTGCCGCGGCATAACCTTCAAAAATGGCGCGGTCCTCTGCAAAAGCTATTTTCTCTGCAGCGTCTTTTAACGGCTGCCAGTCTGAGTCTTCGGAACCGCGTTCGACATCATCAATCGCTTCCCGGCTCAGTTCAAAAGGAACCCGCAACTCAACCACTGGGTTTACTTTGCGCACAGCCGCCTGTACCCCTTCGCCCGGTGACTCAACTGGCTGAATATGCCCGGTGCCAACGGCAGAAAGATCAAAACCATTAGGGCCGTCAACATCTACCACTTTTCTTGCGGCAAGATATCTTTTGAGTGTGCGTACCGCTTCTTCTTCGATTTGCGCCCACGCTCCTTCGGAAATGGGAGCCAACTTTCGGTGTAAATTATTCATATCGTTTAGTTTTTTATATAATGTGTAAAATTTGATCAATATAAAGGCATCGTTACTCTGATGTTTCTATCGTTTTAACTTTGCCAAAGCTTACTTATTTTAAAGAGCCAATTCCCAAAGAGCCGTCATTTTTTGGCAGTACGGTATCCACGGCTTCCGGATGATTTTCAGTTGATGTCGTTTCTTCATCTCCAGAGGAAAAATCATCCAACATATCCATCGTCGGAACAAAAAACAGGCTGCCGGTTTTTGCGGTGCTAAAATCCAGCAAACGGTCATAATTGCCTGGAGGATTGCCAATAAACATATTGTTAAGCATCAGTTTCACCGTGTTGAAAGTACTTGCATAAGCAATGAAGTACGTTCCCATCTCGTTGGTTGACATATTACCAAACGGAAGGTTATCGCGGATAATTTTGAAATCATCACCCACATTGGCCAATGCAGAATGTGAATTTTGGGGTTTGATGTCATCCGTCATCTCTACATCGCTGTCTTTGTAGCGGCCAAAAACTTTTTCTTGTTCTTCTACCGGAAGTGCCTTAAAGGCCGCCAAATCATGAATATACTTTTGGACAAAAAGGTAACTGCCTCCTTTGTAAACCTCATCTTCATCACCAATTAAACCAAAATATTCGCGCAAATTGCTTTCAGGATTTTCGGTTCCGTCTACAAAACCGAGAATGGAACGGCCATCCCAATAACGGAATCCGTGGACTTCTTCCACGCAATCTGCCACCGGAGAAAGTACTTTGGCAATATCTGCTGCCATATCATAACAGATGCTTGAGTTGGATCCTTTCAGGTGAAAATGCAAATCGCCTTTGGTAGAAACGGCAGTGTAACGGCTTCCAACAATAGGTTCAAATTCCTCCAGCTCTTTCGGTAACGGTTTGGGCAAATCCAGCCAATGCCATGCATTGTGACCAATCCCCATGATGCAGCTGGCATTGTCATCCGGAAAACGGACATAAGCAGAATGGTTAAGGTTGATTACCAAAGCACAAATGCGCTGAAAAGCTTCTTTGATTGGTGCGCCTTCCTTAAAATTCCAAACCGTAAAAATGGTGTTTGTTCCGTGATTGCCGAGTACATCCTGTGGTCCCTGTCTCATGTGTCTGTTTTGATTCGGTTATTAACAGTAACTAATTTAGGAAAAAATCAATGAATTATGACTATTTATAGTTTAAAATAAAAAAACTCAGGACCACTGACGATCCTGAGTTTCTAACAAATACTCGTAGTGCATTATAAAAGGTTATTCATAATACGAAAAAAATCGTATATTGTATTGACTACCAATCGAATACACTATGAATAACCTAGATGCAATTTACGATTTTATTTTAAATGAATTAAGAAAATTAACCTTAAATGAAAATTTTTATTTTAAACCTATTAAACCAAAATTGAGTGATTTAGAACTTATTGCCATAAATATTTCTGCAGAATATTTATCAATAGACTCAGAATATCAGTTATTTAGATATCTTTCAAATTCAAAACTAAATGGAATGATAGAAAGAAGTGTTTATAATCGCAGGAAAAGAAAACTCTTCTTGCATATGGAAAATATCAGAAAGATTATGGTTGATAGATTTCATGATCTTGAAAGGATTTTTATTGTAGATTCAATGCCTTTAGAAATTTGCAAAAACGCAAGAGCAAACCGCTCTAAAATCTGTAAAGAAGATGAATTTTCATTTCCAAGCAAAGGATATTGCGCTTCTCAATCGAGTTATTATTATGGTTACAAATTACACGCTATATGTTCTGTTTCAGGAATATTTCAAAGTTTTGATATTTCTACTGCAAGCATTCATGATATCCATTTTTTGCAAGACATAAAGCATCAAATGAACAATTGCTCATTAATCGGAGATAGAGGTTATTTATCAACTCAAGTACAAACAGATTTGTTCAATTATGCAAATATAAAATTAGATACACCTATGAGAAGCAACCAAAAAAATTATCACAAGCAGAAATATATTTTTAGAAAATCAAGAAAGAGAATCGAAACGCTATTTTCTCAACTTTGTGACCAATTTAAAATCAGAAATAATTAGTCTCTCCTTAAGTCACCTATAATTTACTGATTATTAGTATTTTGGGTTTTAAATAGCTTGTTTTTTATTGCAAGAATTTGTATCTTAGAGCTTTAAAACCTTGCAAATATGTTGGGGAAAAATCCAGAAAAGAAGCCAGAATTATTCCGCCCAATGTTGGTGGATTTTATTGACCACGAGCA
>NZ_JBATWT010000003.1:0-17138 GCF_049672845.1 Moheibacter sp. | reverse complement strand
AATATGAATGCATTCAAGAAGGCGGAAATAAAGCGATACTTCCATTTAAAGGCATCAAGACAGATAGCAAAGGCTATACAAAAAAGACGTTCAGAAGTAGCGAGAGAGAATGCAAAAACTGTCCATTAAGGGAACAATGCTGTGGCAAAGTGAGCAAGTTTAAAAAGCTAGATGAGAGCATTCACAAACCCTTGTATGATAAGATGCATCAAAAACTCACCAACAACAAAGCCTATCATCGCAGGTTGGTAAAGCGTCGAAGTTCGACAGTTGAACCTGTGCTGGGAACGCTCATCAACCATCACAACATGAAACGAATCAACAGTCGGGGAATGGCACAAGCCAATAAACATGTATTGATGGCAGCGCTAACCTACAACCTGAAAAAATACCTAAAATTCGTGCGTAAAACACCTCGAATCATAGCCCTAAAAATGACCGTAATGAAAGGACTATGTTGTTTCCTCCAAAAACAACACTTTAGCCATCAAAATAGGGGATATAAGCTATCCTAAAAATCCGGCAACAAAACTCTGGACAACAATAAACCTCGCTTAAAACAGCTTAAACGAGGTCAAGAATTTTTGTTTTCAATAAAATTTGGAGTTGTGCAACAGTTACCCTTGTTAACTGCAGTATTTTTTAGTAAGAAATTTTGATTATTTCTCCTTGTTTCTTTAGTATAATAAGATTTTCGGGAATTTCTCCATTAATTTCTTGGTTAGGGTATAAATGATACATTCCGAAATTTTTTGCATCAATTTTGACTTTTTCATTTTCGGCATTCATATAAATCCACGGATTTACAAAAGCCCAATCAATGTTTTTGATTTTGCTTAAATCTTCCAAATCACCTGTATCTCCAGAAAAATAAATTTTCTTGCCGTGCCAAGTAATTAGATATGAATAATGTTTGAACGTAAATTTATGAGATGTTTTAAATTCTTGTATTGAAAAATCATTTGTAGAACTATTCAATTCTTTAAGTTTGTCAGTATTCCAGTTTCCGTAAACATTTCCAGCAAATTCTCTTTTCATTTTTCTGACAAGTTTTTTTGAGTAATGGTCAGAGTGTCGATGAGTAAATAGAAAGACAGCATTTTCTTTTATGTTTTTCAGTTCGGACTCGTCATATTTCATATACTTGTGTGCTCCAGATTTGTAAGGAAAATCAACATATAGGTTTAAATTTCCATCCGTTAAGTAAAGTCCACAGTTCCCAATAAATTTGATTTTAATTTCGTTTGATTGACTGAATCCAGAATTAGAGAAGCAAATAATTGTAATAATCAATAAGATTTTTGTAAATATTTTTTTCATTTTGTAATATATTTTAGCTAAAAGGTGATATTGTAATTTCTCCAAATTCCCAATTTGTGATAAATCCAACAGCTATAAAAAGCAAAATCATCATTTCGACAAAAATTAAAGCAAAAAACAAGAAAATTCTATAAGTAAATCCTAATTTGGAATAATTATCACCAAATGCATTAAAATATCCATAACCAATGTATAAAAATATTAAAGAAGTAATTGAAATACTAATAACATTAGAAACTGTGTTGCTGAATTCAATGAGCAAATCCAAGTAAAAAATTGCATTTCCAAATGTGGATAATAATAAAACTCCTAACAAAATCATTCCTGCAATTATGGAATGTTCACTTAAATTTAATTTTTTTCTTCTGAAAAGAATATAACTGTTTAATGCGGCAAATGGTACAAAAAGGAAGATAACAATTTTACTTTTTTGAGCAAAAATATTATCTATCGTTTTACTTGCTTCATTCAAATCCGTTATGTCTTTAACATATCCTCTTCCTTGCTCTATAATTATTTCACTGTAATAATGTCTTAGAAATAACATCAAACCAATGGTCAGTAAAATGAGTAAAAAAACGTTATAATAAGGTTTTCGCTTTCCTGAAATATAGTCGATAGCTGCTTTTCCGGGACGGATTAAAGCCTGTTTTGCTGTATAAAAAATTCCTTTTTCAATATGGAATGTTCCGTGTAAAACATCGTGAAAAATAAAATTTATAAATGTAATGCGGTGCGTATCGGCTTTTTGTCCACATCGCGAACAATATTTGTCTGTCAGTTCTTTTCCGCAATTAAGGCAATTTTTGTTTTTCATTTATTTATCCACGCAGTTTTTTAAATATTGCAGTTAACGTTTCGGGCCTTGGCGACAGTGCGGGCTTGAATTGAGCGAAAGTTCAATTCAGACCGAGACGTAGCCAAAGCTGTGAGCCTTTTGGTAAATTTAATAAAAAAACAAAAGCAAACAGCTTTTGACGGATAAAAAGGAGAGAAGTTCAATTTTGCACTTGACCCCGCATTTTGCCAATGCACTGTTAGCTGTAGTCTTATTTATTTCAGTTTTAATTTCATCATAATATCAGTCTGTTCATCATTTCCAAGTTTGAAAATATGTTTGTCAAACTCTACAAAACCGTTTTTCTTGTAAAAATTTATTGCTCTCGGGTTTTCCTCCCAAACGCCTAACCAAACGAAGTCGGAATTTTTCTGTCTGGCGACTTCAATTGCTTTGTCATACAGAAGTTGTCCAACACTTTTTCCGTGGAAGTTTTTCAAAACATAAATTCTTTCAATTTCAAGTCCTTTGTCGTCTTGAAGTTCAGTTTGTGATTTTCCAAAATTTAGTTTTAGGTAACCAATTACATTGTCGTTATGTGTCGCAAAATAAAACTCTGCGTTCTTGTCGTTAAGTTCAGTTGTCAATTTGTCGATAGAAAAACCTTCGTTTAAATATTTCGTCATATTTTCTTCGGTATTTCCTGCTGAAAATGTTTCATAAAAAGTTTGTCTGCCAATTTTCTGTAATTGGTCAATGTCGTCAAGCGTTACCTTTTTAATTTTAAATTCTGTCATTTCTTTCGTTTGCTATTTCGTCTTTTAAGGTTGCCACTAACGGTTCGGCAGCTTGGCGAAGGAGCGGAAAATCGAAGACGGAAACTTCGATTTTGCACGAACGTAGCCAATGCTGTGAGCCGTTGGCTAAATTACAAAAAATGCCAATGCAAACAGCATTGGCGGCATACGAAGACGGAACTTTCAACTTAGACGGAACTCCGCTCTTTTGCCAAACTGCTTGTTATATGCCGTTTTTCTTTTTTAGTATGGTCTGCCTGTTCACCGTTAGCTTCTTTTTTCTGTTTTTCTTATACACGATTGTAAATAGTATGGCAGTTAAAATAGTCAAACCTCTAAAAAGGTTTGCTTTTACATCGCCTAATGCTGAATTATCCACTTCAAATAAATGCCAAGAAAGGTTCATTAAAGTATGTGTAAAAATGGGAACCCATAAATTGTAATTCCATTCTACATACAGCCAGGCGAAAAAGACAGCACCAAAGAAAGTTATTGCGAAAATTCCGAATAATTCACTTATGTTTTGACTCTGATATAAATGTCCCGAAGCAAAAATTAACGCACCAAAAAATATAGCAGGAATAAAGCCAAAATTTGTTTTTCGGAATAGCTGTCCAAATAGGAATCCTCTAAAATAAAGTTCTTCCATAAAACCTGCAACAATAGTCCCTGCAATTAAATTTTCAATATCAATTTGCTGGCTAAATTTGAAAAAAGACAATCCGCCTAAAAACATAGGTAATGTAAACAGAATACTTGTCCACACGGCAGTTAAAATGTTTGCCGAAAGTCCAAAGCTTTTAATAATAGAAGTCCTTTTGTCGATTAGAAATGTTCCTAAGAAAATTGGTATTCCCACTATTAAATACGACAATATATAGCTAATCAAGCCTTGTTGAGTTATTTTGTCAATTTCAATTTTTATTGATTTAAAATTTGAAAAGAGCAAATAGTATGTCGCAAAACTTATAAAAATGAGAAGAATTATTTTTAATGTCTGATTTGGCTTCATTTTTTAGTTCGGTCAAGGTTCGGATTGGATAAAACGTTTCGAGGCTTTGCGTAGTGCGGGATTTCAAGTCACTTCACTTTCCGTACAGCAGTTAGTTTATTCAATGTAATTACTTTCATATCAGCACTTTCGCCCGCATTACGTATAGCCATTGTTGTGTGCCCGTGCTTTTTCTTTTTCTGTCCGTGCGTTGGGGCAGACACACTCTTTGACAAGCTTTGGATTGAGCATTGGCTTTGAGCGGCTTGGCAATGTGTGTGGCTGTGAAGCGTGGGCTTTATGTCTTAAAGTTTCTGTCATTACGCTACTTTCTGATTGTAAAGATGTTCTTGAAATTCTATAAACAGTCTGCTGATGTTTGCAACGTCTCCCAAAATTTCTTTTGCGTCCTCCAATGATTGATACTTGTTTGTCAGCAAGATTGGAAGTTTCTCTTGGTCGAGTTCGTCAACTCCTGTTTCAATGTATTTGCTCAATACGAATGCGATAAATTCTCTTTGTTGGTCGTTGAGCAAGGCAAATATTGTTGCTTCAGCCGCTTTCGCTCTAGACTCTCTTGTCATTGCAATATAATCACCGTTAAAGACATATTCCAAAACGTCATATAAGTCACTATTTTCCATATTAACCAGCTTCTGTAAAGTAACTAAATCTGATTTCGGAAAACCTACCTCCTCAAGTTTTTCTAATAAGGTTCTTCGGGTTATAGGGTTACTCCAGAGTTTGCGTAATTCTTCTTCGTCTTTAAAGAGCTTTGGTAATTCACCAAAAAGATTGTTTAAAAACTCTTCTGCTGAAACAGGCTTCCCATCAGCACTCCAAAATGAGGTAGAAACCATGTGTTGTATTTCTCTCTCCTTACCGTTTTTCAGTTTTATCTTTACTTTCTTCTTGCAAATACAAGGTCGTTGACCGCATTTCTCACAAGGTGCTGCTGGCTCTTTTTCGCAAACACATGGACGCTTACCACAAACAAGACAGGGTTTAGGTGGTGTGTATTCACACTCACACGGGTTCTGACCACATGTTTTACAAGTTTCTTCTTGTACAGGCTCACCATCCCATTCAGGGTCAGAGAAGTGTTTATAAGCATCTACAAAATCGTAAATGGTGAAAAACTCTTTACCATCAAATAAGCGTGTACCACGACCAACAATTTGTTTGAACTCAATCATGGAGTTTACTGGACGAAGCAATACGATATTGCGAATGTTCCTTGCATCGACTCCTGTAGATAGTTTTTGTGAAGTGGTTAAAATAGTCGGAATTGTTTTTTCGTTGTCTTGAAATTCTCTAAGCATTCTTTCGCCTTCTTCACCATCATTGGCAGTAACACGAACACAATAAAAAGGGTCTTTGTTTTTGGCATTCTGATTGACCAAGTCTCTCACCAATGCAGCATGTGCTTGATTAGCACAAAAAATAATAGCCTTTTGATTTTGGTTAGCTTCATCTAAAAATATGTTTACCCGCTTGGCTTCTCGCTCTACAATTTCAATCGTGCGGTTAAAGTCTTTTTCTTCATACAATTTGCCTTCTTCAATTTCTCCTTCTACAATCGTATCATCAGAAGTGTAGCGGTAATCATCCAAAGTAGTTTTGATTCGTTTTACTTTGAATGGCGTTAAGAAACCGTCATTGATTCCTTCTTTAAGCGAATAGATGTAAACGGGTTCACCAAAGTATTTGTAAGTATCAACATTGTCCTTTCGCTTGGGTGTGGCGGTTAAACCCAATTGCACTGCCGGACTGAAATATTCTAAAATGCTTCTCCAATTGCTTTCGTCATTGGCTCCGCCTCGGTGACACTCGTCAATGATGATGAAATCGAAATAATCTTCTGGGTAATCTCCAAAGTAGGGTGCAGGTTTTCCCTCTGCATCCGTGCCACTCATAAAAGTTTGAAAAATGGTAAAGAAAATACTCCCATTGGTGGGTACTCTACCTTTTTTCTTTATCTCATTCGGCTTAATTCTTACCAAAGCATCTTCGGGAAATGCTGAAAAAGAATTGAAAGCTTGGTCAGCTAATATGTTTCTATCGGCTAAAAATAATATTCTGGGTCTTCTGGCTGGTTCGTTGGGGCGGAGGGCTTGTTGAACCGTCCAACGGGTTTGAAACAGTTTCCATGCAATTTGAAAGGCAATGGCGGTTTTACCCGTTCCTGTAGCCAGGGTAAGTAAAATGCGGTCTTTTCCACTTGCCAATGCTTCCAAAGTGTTTTTTACGGCTATTTCTTGATAGTAGCGCAACTGCCATGTACCACCTTTATCTTCAAACGGAACATTGGCAAACTTTTCTCTCCACTCGTTTTGTTCAGCAAATGTTTTGTTCCAAAGTTCTTCAGGGCTTAAAAAATCTGAAACCAAGCCTTCCTCACCTGTTTTCATACAGATTTGGTAAATCTCTTTTCCGTTGGTGCTGTAAGTAGTGTCTAATTGAAGTTTTTCCGCATACTTTTTAGCTTGCATTACACCTTCGCCAACTTCCAATTCATCACTTTTGGCTTCTATTACAGCCAACTTAATGTCTTTGTAAACCAACACATAATCGGCAATTTCACGCCTACCACGACCACCACCTGTTTGAATCTTACCCGCCGTAATCTGGTATTCACGAAGGACTTTTGAGCCTTCCACAACGCCCCAACCACAAGCCCTTAGCTTGGGGTCTATAAGTTCCGCTCTGGTTTCTGCTTCGTTCATAATTTCTCTTTTATCAAATGACCATCAAATAAAATCGGGCTGCCAATCACATAACCATCACATGAAAAAGCATTGATTATCAATGGGTTGAATTGATTATTGGCGCCACCTATCACATAACCATCACATAAGAATTCAGAGGTGGTCAAATAACCATCAAAAAAGGTTTTAAGCCCAAAATGGTATGTAACTGGCATATTTTCTTGATTTACTGTCTGGATCATCTTCTTTAATTACTTTATCATCAATGGCATCTCGAATAATGCGGGAAGCAATTGAATAGTTATGGTCTTCAATTTTGAATCGTTCTCTTAAACTTTGGTTTGTCATCTTCTCGTTTGACACATATTTCAAACAAGCGTGTTGATAGCAGGCTCTGATTTTTTCTTTTTTGTCTAAGTTATTCAAAGTTTTGTAACAATACATTGTAACACGAGTTCTATTCTCTGCAACTACCACATTGATGGCGGGCAGTTGATACAATTCATTATAAAAAATCACCTTATCTAAACCACTGCCTTTTTCTTCGCAAAAACCCATTCTTCGCATTAGGTCTGCTAATTTTTCATTGCGTGATAAATAAGCATCAATAAATCGATCGGGTGTAACCAATGGTGTTCCTGGATTGGAAATTTCAATTCTATCAGAGAAAATCTCAACCATTGGGAAACCTTTTACGGTTAAATCCTGATGGATAAGTGCATTGGCAACTAATTCTCTGATGGCGATTTCAGGATACATTCGGGTTTCTTTTCTCAATGCTTTTCCAATCTCTTCATTGGCGGGCAATTGACTGTTTATCCAATCTACTAAACCTTCAAAACCTAAAGCATAACCTTTGGCTCCAATTTGTTCCCGTTCGGTTTCAACTTTGTTTTTACCTTTGTAAACGATTACTCTTACCGATTTACGTTCTACACTTTCAAAGTCTTTCAATTGCTTGGCAAAAAGCAAAGCCCCTAATTTGGTAATTGCATAACCATTATTTTTTACGACTAATCCTTCGTCCATAAATTTATCTATAACCCCTTGTTGATTAGATGGATATGGCAATTTTAACAAGTCAAAATAAGTTTCAGTGCTTAAATACTTGGTAATATCTGATGCACTTAGATTGCCTTTGGCGATTTCTTTTTCAAAAGGTATAGTGTCCTTCTTCCAAATTTTAGCTTGTTTCTCAGGAAACTCATTCAACTTTCTGGTGATGCTGCTTACACGGATGTATGCCTGATGCAGAAATTCAACAGGTTGGTTTTTAGTAGCAGGAATTACATAGATAGAAATATGCCGAGTTGGGTCATAATCAAACTCATAAACAGCAAAATCAATTCTTGGATTTAATCGGGTGAGTAGCCAATGTTCTAAATCTTCATTTCCTTTTTTGGCAGCTTTGGCTTTAAAGGTTGTGCCTTTAATAATTTGAGTTTTGTCTTCTACTCCAAATACCAAGTAACCGAACGGCTGATTGTGTATGCAAGCACCGTTGGATAAAGCAGAAATGCGTTCACCAATTTCTTCTGCTGAATGAAAATTGAGTTTAAACTCCACCCATTCACTTTCGTGTGGCTGTTTTACAAGCTCCTTTAATAGTTCTATCAATTGTTGTTCATTCATACCGCAACCGCCTTTTCAGTTTTCAATTCTCCTGCAAACGCCTTCTGCAAGATTGGTTTTTTTAGCTTCTCCAAATTATTAATTTTCTTTTGATACACCGCTTCCAACTTTTATATTTCTACATCGTTTCTTTTTCAAGGGATTCTCTCATTTTACCAAAGGATAATTCATCATAGTTATTCGCTAACTCAAAAACATCATATTCCACTGCTGCCCATTTTCCTTTTTTAAATTGAAAACAAAAAACCAATCGCTTAGCATCTTCCAATAAATTATTAAAAACAATTTCTATTTTATCGTTTGGTTGAAATTCCATGTCAATATCAAAGGCATCCCGCTCGTTTAACCGATTTGCCAAGGTATTTTGATCTAATTCAAAATTGGGTTGAAATAAATGATGTGGTATCATTGCCTCCCCAATAATTCCTAAATCTTTTTCCGGATTATGCCGATGCAATACCCAATAATGTGACAAATTTTCATAAGAGCTGTCCGAACAAGTACAAAATCTTATTTTATCCGATATTAAACACACGGTTCTTTAATTTTTGATTCAGTCAACTCCCCCTTAAATGCCTTCTGCAAAATACTCTTTTTCAACTCTTCCAAATCAGCTATTTTCTTTTGATACACCGCTTCCAGCTTTTGAGTTTCGGCTCGCAGGGCATCTAATTGGCGGACGATGGTTTGTTGGTCTTTGAGTGGTGGACAAGGAACAGGCATATTTTTCAAATCATTAATGGAAAGATTTGGCTGCATCAAAGTGTTAACGTGTTCCAAAACATATTTAGCCACACCACTTGTAGTCAAATAGAAATACAAGAAGTTCTGGTTAACTAACTTTTCATTCGGCACTAATGCAGCTACTCGCTGATTTACTAATGCTCCATCATAACTTGCTGGAACAACTGCAACTTTTAGACCTGCCGAAATGATTGTCCTTGTTAATGCAATTACGATATTCCCTTCTTTTACCTGAAAATCTTTTAAAGTTTCTTTGAATTTTTCAGGCAGATAGTTGTCAGCTTCTTCAACAAATTCTTTTACACCAACATTTGTGATTTTTACTGATTTAACAGTGTTTGTCGGTTTGAAATCCTTGCTAGCAAATGCATAACCATTTACAACCTTAGTAATTTCTTGAATAGTTTTCGTTTCCCAATTTCCATTCTCAAACACCCCCTGCAAATAGCTTTCAAAAAGTTCTTTGGCGTTTTTGAGGTTTTGTTCGGCATTGGCTTTTGCCTTCGCTATGGCGGCAAAGGCTTCATCTAAAATGGAAACAATGCGCTGTTGTTCGGGGAGGGGCGGGAGCGGAATCTGAAAAGATTTTAAATCAGTGGCTTTAAGATTGTTTATGTTAACGCCATCCGTGAGATTTGATATGTAATCTTTATATGTTTCTGAAGAAAGGCAATAGAACAAATATTTCGAGTCAATCTTCTCTGAAGGATTGATTTGTCCTATAAAGCCACCAAAAAAGAAGTTGGGATAATCATCATCTACCAAGGCGATTTTGCCAAGATGAGACTTACTTCCGCTTGAAAAGCAAATCAAAAGAGAGTCTTTTTTTAGAGCGTATACTGGCTTTATCTCTAAGTCTTCTCTTAAATATTTTAACTCATCAAAAATTAACTTTCCTGTGCCTAAATCAATGTTTGTAGCTCTAAGTACAACTTGATCCGAAATATCAACCGTATCTTTTCCTGAGTAAGTCAATCCACGCTGAACGTGACAAACACTTCCTAAATCTATTATTTCCCAACCTTCCTTCATATCAATTCCGAAATTGAGTTAAGAATTTCCGTACTTTCATCATCCAAGGCTTTTATCTCTTCCAAAATTTCTTGTGGTTTACGCAAAGGCGGTGCTTCGGGCGTATTGGGGTTCTTTACGCTCAAATCAAAAGTGTTTTGGTCTATGTCATTTATGTTTACCGTCCAAGAGTTTTCACTATCGGCAAAGGTTTTTTGCAATTCCACAAACTCCGCCAAATCTTTTTCGTTCAGTGGGTTGGTCTTGCCCAAATTTCGGTCAAGATTCAATTGGTAAAACCAAGTTTTTTGAGTAGGCTTCCCTTTTTCAAAAAACAACACTACTGTTTTTACCCCTGCTCCCGTAAAGGTTCCGCCTGGTAAATCCAAAACTGTGTGCAGGTTGCAGTTTTGTAAAAGTTCTTTCCGTAAAGCAATGCTGGCATTATCTGTATTGCTCAAAAATGTGTTTTTAATAACAATACCTGCTCTTCCGCCTGCTCTCAATATTTTAATGAAATGTTGCAAAAACAGAGATGCAGTTTCACCTGTTTTGATGGGAAAGTTCTGTTGCACTTCTGCACGTTCTTTCCCTCCAAAGGGTGGATTGGCAAGCACCACATCATAGCGGTCTTTTTCTTGTATGTCGGCTATGTTTTCTGCAAGTGTATTGGTATGGACGATGTTGGGAGCTTCCACGCCGTGCAAAATCATATTCATCGTACCTATGATATACGCCAAAGATTTTTTCTCTTTTCCGTAGAAAGTTCGTTTTTGTAGAGTTTCCCAATCTTTGGAAGAGAGTCCAGGTTTGTTCATATAAGCAAAAGCCTCACACAAGAATCCTGCACTACCTGATGCTCCATCATAAACCGTTTCGCCAATCTTAGGGTCAACGACTTTTACAATCGTTGTAATCAGTGGACGTGGTGTGTAGTATTCACCACCATTTCGTCCAGCATTTCCCATATTTTTAATTTTATCTTCGTAAAGATGGCTCATTTCGTGCTTTTCTGCGTGGGTTCGGAAACGTAATTCGTCAATGAGATTAATCACTTCACGCAAATTGTAGCCACTTTGTAAACGGTTTTTCAGTTCGCTGAAAATTTCACCAATTTTATATTCAATTGTATCGGCACTTTCGGCACTCAACTTAAATTGTTTGAGGTACGGAAAGAGTTTATTGTTTACAAAATCCAATAGGTCATCGCCTGTAAGGGCATTATAGTCTATTTTACCATCGGCTAATTTCGGAGCTGCCCAAACGCTCCATTGATATTCCCGGTTGATTATAGGCGTATAATCCTTACCTGTGAGTTCAGCTGCTGTAGCACGGTCTTTCTCCAAGTCATCCAAATACTTGAGGAACAAAATCCATGAAGTTTGTTCGATATAATCCAATTCACTACCACATCCAGCATCTTTGTGAAGAATATCGTCAATATTTTTAAAAGTCTGTTCGAACATTATTTATTTCTGTTTTTATCAATTTGTAAAGTTATCATTCTTGTCGGTGCGTTGGCAAAATTCAAGCTCTTTTGGTTTTTCAGCGTTGGCTTTGCGTGTCGGCAAAGACCAAATGTGCTTGAATGTGTGTTGGCTTTCTTTGCATGGCACACAACGGTTTCGGGCTTTGCGATGGTGGGGCAATCTAAGCACAAATCTTCAATTTTGCACAAGAGTTCAATCGAAGAACTGCCGTTGAACTTTGCAGTTTCGCCCCACTATTGCAAAACCCTTGTTACAGGCAGTGCTATTTAAGTTTTTCAATTACTTGTTTTTCCATTGTCTTTTTGTACTGTTTTCTCAGATATTTTAAAGTTTGCCACTTTTGAATATTTCCGTCTTCACTTAAGGTTACATTTATAATTTCAATTTTAGTTCTGTTTTCTTTTGGTTCATATAAAGTGTATTTGACATTGAGAATTGTGTCAATAGGTTTTGAATTGTCATCGTAAATAACAATATTATCTGTTTGATAATATGGAATATTTCTTGACCTATATTTTTTAATAGTTGTGCTGTCTTCTAAATTTTTGTAAAAGTCAACATTATAACCTAAAGATTTTATCATTTCTATGGTTTCTTCTTTAGTTTTTTTAATCGTATATTCTTCTCCGATGTAAATTGTCCCTTTTGGGATTTCAACAGGTGGCGGCATTGAAGTTGCACAAATCGCAAAAAATGAAAGAGAAGCAACTCCAATCTTACTGAACTTTAATAGTTTACTAGAATTAAAAGTTAGTTTTCTGTCTTGATTGATGATTTTATGTGCAATAGGCAACACAATTAAAGCCCAATAATCGGAATAGTCAATTGCTCTTTGAACTTTCAAAGGAAGTATTTGATTTATTGTTTCAATGATTGGTGTGACAATAGGTGTCTTCCAAATTATAAATAAAATTGCTGTTGCAATTGAAATCCATTTTTTTGTGTTGGGAAAAATGTAAGCAATAAAAATTGGAAATACAATAAGTCCTACAAAGTCAGAAATTTTTCCTGT
Organism: Moheibacter sp.; assembly: GCF_049672845.1. Classification (NCBI taxonomy): domain Bacteria; kingdom Pseudomonadati; phylum Bacteroidota; class Flavobacteriia; order Flavobacteriales; family Weeksellaceae; genus Moheibacter; species Moheibacter sp. The sequence continues at coordinate 4,655 of NZ_JBATWT010000003.1, read as the reverse complement.
CAATATGTTTGAAAAAGTCTGTTTTAAATAGAAGTCATTAAGTAATAATGTCATTAAACAGACTATGAAAATTGGATTTAAAATTTGATTTTTATTTTTCATTTTGTTTTGTGAGATGTTCAGAAAGCATTGCCTGTAACGTGCCGCGTATTGGCGATAGTGGCGGATTAGAAAGCCAAAACTTTTAATTTTGCACTAAGCTAAGCAACAGCCTTTTTTTATTTTCTAAATTTATGAAAAAAGGAAATATAAAAGGCTGTTGCGACAAAAAAAGGAGAAACTTTCAATTTCTCCCTTAAACCGCCATTTAACTTCGTTGAGCTCCTTGCAGTCGGTTTGCCAATACGATGTTACACGCAGTATTAACCTTTTTTATATGTTGTAGTTTTCTTATCTCCAAGCTTAGAAATTAATCCGCTTTCAACAGCATTTTTTAAATCACGACTTGCTGTAGCAGAAGAAATATCTTTAAAATAATTCATATAATCTTTTCGAGTAAAGTCACTAGTACAATTTTCTAAGAAAATTAGAATTCTATCTTTATCTGTTAATTTTTTTGTTGAATTTTGAAGCAATTCTTCTAAGGATCTTTCAATAATCTTCAACATATATTCAATAAACTTTGTAGACTTTCCTTCTTTATCAGAAAGTGATAAAGCGTTATAATAGTCGTTCTGATTTTTTGAAATTAAGGTTTCAAATGGTAAAAACTCAAAAATAGGATAGTCTTGCAGTAAAATTAATGTTTGCCACAACCTTCCCATTCTTCCATTTCCATCTAAAAAAGGATGAATAAATTCCATTTCATAATGAAAAACACAACTTTTGATTAAAGTTAATTCATTCTTATCTTTCAGATATTCAAACAAATTTTTCATCAAATAAGGTACGTTTTCGTGTGGCGGAGCAATGTGTTCCACTTTCGAACCTTTTACGATTCCAACACTTTGATTTCTATATTTGCCAGGCTCTTTGATTAATTTTTGCAATAATAATTTATGCGCTTTTAAAAAATCTTTTTCCCTCTCTGGTTTTAGTTTATTAATGTTTTTGTAAACTTCTAAGGCATTTAAAACTTCCAAAATATCTTTTTCGGGACCAACAACTCTTTTATTTTCTAAAATGGCTGTAATCTGTTCTTCTGTCAAGGTATTACCTTCAATACTTAATGAAGAATGAATGGTTTTAATTTGATTCTGTTTTCTTAAAGTTGGATTCGTTTTGATTAAATATTTTGCATTTACTTCTCCAATTTTTTCTGAAATAGAAGTAATATATTTTAAAATTTCTGCTGTTATTTCGTAAGGAGGTTTCATTTTGTGATACTATCATTTGATACTATCACAAATTTAAAATTAATATTTGAATTTAAGCGTAAAGTTTGGGAAATATTGCCTATAACGGTTTGGGGCTTTGCGTTCGGGCGGGATTTTCAGCAGAAAATTCCAAGCGAGCGACAAAGCTCAAATTTACGAAAAAGTGTCGAACGGGAAAGTTCGACCCGCCTGACGCAAAACCTTTGTTGGCAAATCGTTTTTATTTCCGTTTTCAATTCTCATCAGTTTTTCAATAGTCTATAGTTTGGTTTTGTCTGCTTTTTAGGTAGTGATTCAGTCCGATGGTTCTTTTTTTATTTTTCTGGTTTTTGATGAAATAATAGTGGCTTTCTAATATATGAAGCGAAAATAGTCGCCATAAGAATAAGAATTACAATTTCAGATGGTTTTCCTTTATACATATGGATTAGAACAATAAAAGTCATATACAACACTAGCATTGATGTTCCAATCAGTATTGTTTTGTTGTATAAGAAAAGAGTCGTACCAATTAAAATAAAAACTCCAGCTGTAATCATTACGGTACTACTTTCTACTACTTTTCCAGTTTGGTCGTGATTAATTAATTTGTCCAAGGCATTTGGAATATAAAACAATATTATTGCTAATGTAGGCAACCATATCAATATTCTACTCAATGTACTTTCTATTCCTGTTTTTTTCTGTTCAGTCATAATTTAATTTTTATTCGTTCGGTTTTTCTAAAATGTTTGCCAACGGTCTCGGCTATGAACAGTTGCGTGGGTTAGCACGGACTTTTGCAAGTACACGCCAAGCTGAAAATTCCGCAGGAATTTTCAGGATAAGCCTGTAATAGCAATTGTTTATAGCCAATGTTGTGCATAGTTTTTTAGTTAAATTTCGATTTTATTTTATTCCAGAATGAGCTTTTTTCAACGGAAAGTTTATTAATGGATTCAGCTATTTTTTCCACTTGTCGTGTCTCGTGATTCCAGAAATATAGTTCGTTAGTTAAATTTCCATTTCCGTTATGAGTCAAGATTAGTTGATTTCCAAATCCGTCCGCTCCGATTGCGATTCCATTTTCAGGAAACCCATTCCATTCACGAGCATTTTTTGTTTCAAGTCCAATATGATTACAAGTCCGACTTATTCTTTTTCGGTCAGATTTATCAAAGAAAGGATATAGTTCAAATTCAAACTTGCCCGAAATCAATAATTCTCCACCATTTGATTTTATCATTCGGTTTTTTAATTCAGATGGGAATTTCACATTCAATTCCGATTCTGTTTCTGTTATATATTTTTCTTCTAACGGGAATGGCATTTTTTTAATCAGATATTAAAAATGAAACAATTAGCATTGCATAAGCAGTCCAATAAAATGATTGAAATCCTTTTGTGATTATACTTTGTTTATCAGCTAACCAATTATTGTTTGGATTCTTACGAACCACCTCTTTCACTAATTTGGTAACAGCGTATTTATTCCAAACAAAAATTATTGCTCCTACAAATAAAATAAATGTGATTTTTTCTAAAACTCCCATTTTCTCAAATTATGCACAACGGGCCGCGGCTTTGCGATAGTGGCGGATTAGAATGCCTAAACTTTCAATTTTGCACTAACTTGAGCAACAGCTTTTTTATATTTACTAAAATAAGAAAAAAGGAAATATAAAAAAGCTGTTGCGAATAAAAATGCACAAACTTTCTATATTTCCCTTACCCCGCCATTTCGCAAAACCGATGTGCTTGTTGCACAACTAAATTAATAAAATTTTCTTATCTTACCGTATGCAAGGACGGAAGAAATTTACCCCCAAACTATTCTATCAAACCAGCTTAGAGAACTTGGTTCCAGAAAATGATACTTATCGACTTATTCAAAAAGAAATGGATTTCCATTATCTGTATGCTTCTACTTCCCATTATTACGGTAAGGAAGGTCAAGAAAGCATAGATCCAGTCGTGTTTTTTAAGATACTGCTGGTTGGTTATCTCAACAATATCAATAGTGATAGAGCCTTATTGCGCTACTGTGCAGACAGTTTAAGTATAAGATTGTTTTTGGGGTATGATTTAGATGAAGAATTACCTTGGCATTCGACCATTTCCCGGACTCGTCAATTGTATGGAGAAGAAGTGTTTTTAAGTTTATTTCAAGACATCTTACGCAAATGCGTTCAAAAAGGAATGGTACGCGGAAAGCGTCAATGTGTGGACAGTGCTTTTATCAAAGCCAATGCAAGTATGGATAGTTTGGTGGAGAAAGAAATCATAGCCGATGCGAAGACTTATACAGAAGAATTCAACACGCACTCTGACTATCAAGTTACCCCGCAAAAGCAGAAGGAAGTCGAACAACACCACGCTTGGAAGAAAGAAGCCTACCAAGGCATGCCCGGCCATAGAAAGACGGTTCAAATAGATGAAGATGGGGAAGAAATCCGTCCCAAGTTTTTAAGTAATCATACGCATTATTCGCCTACCGATCCCGATGCGAAAATCTCGACCAAACCAGGAAAACCACGTCAACTCAACTATGCAGGACAATTATCCGTAGACGATGCTCACCACGTGATAACAGGCGCCTGTGCCAGTACAGCAGGAAGCAAGGACAGTGCAATCTTTCATGAGATTATGAATCAAACCATCGAAAATTTAAATCAAAACGAAATAGAGTTAGACGAAGTGATAGCCGATGCAGGTTATAGCAGTGGAGAGAGCTTGCAGTATTGTGAGGATAATGAAATTGATGCTTGGATACCGAATTTTGGACAATATAAGCCCGATCGAGAAGGCTTTCTATACAACGCAGAGAAAGACCAATATGAATGCATTCAAGAAGGCGGAAATAAAGCGATACTTCCTTTTAAAGGAATCCGAACAGATAGCAAAGGCTATACAAAAAAGACGTTCAGAAGTAGCGAGAGTGATTGCAAAAACTGTCCACTAAGGGAGCATTGCTGTGGCAAAGTGAGTAAGTTTAAAAAACTAGACGAAAGCATTCACAAACCACTATATGACAAGATGCATGAAAAACTCACCCAAAACAAAGCCTATCATCGCAGGTTGGTAAAGCGTCGAAGTTCGACAGTTGAACCTGTGCTGGGAACGCTAATCAACCATCATAACATGAAACGAATCAACAGTCGGGGAATGGCACAAGCCAATAAACATGTATTGATGGCAGCGCTAACATACAACCTGAAAAAATACCTAAAATTCACCTGCAAAACACCGCAAATCATAGCCCTAAAAATGACCGTAATGAAAGGACTATGTTGTTTCCTCCAAAAACAACACTTTAGCCATCAAAATAGGGGATATAAGCTATCCTAAAAATCCGGCAAC
>NZ_JBATWT010000002.1:0-2144 GCF_049672845.1 Moheibacter sp. | reverse complement strand
CCATTTCTTTTTGAATAAGTCGATAAGTATCATTTTCTGGAACCAAGTTCTCTAAGCTGGTTTGATAGAATAGTTTGGGGGTAAATTTCTTCCGTCCTTGCATACAACAAGATACACATTTTTTTTTGATAATGGGGAGTTGTGCAACAAGCACAAGGTATTGCCAAAAGCGGGGCTAAAGTGCTAAATTCAAAGTTTGTGCTTCTATCTCCGCCAAAAACGAATTTTATTCGTTTTTTATTTTTAAATTTAACTCATAAAAATTCGTTTTGGCTCGCCTCGGTGCAAAATCGAAACTTTCGGCTTCGTTTTCCCCGCCTTCGGCAATACCCAAAACGTTAGGCGTAATTTTTTTAAAAAAAATTAAACTCATTAATAAATTTTAGAATGGAAGACGAAAATTTATCCAATATTGAAATTATTCAGGATGAACTCAATGACGATTATGTAAACGATGATTTATACAATATAAATTCATGGGGAGCGGATTATTCGTTTAGAGAATTAATATCAATGTATTCAGATGGTGATTTAGTTAAACCTGAATTGCAGAGAAAATATGTGTGGGGTAAACCAGAAGCAAGTAGATTTATTGATTCTGTTTTGCTTGGGTTACCAATACCAAGTATATTTTTAGCAAAAACACAAGATAATCGATTGCTAATCATTGATGGATATCAAAGATTAATGACTGTTTATGATTATGTTAGAGGTATTTGGTCTGGAGATGATAAAGAATTCAAATTATCAAATATACCAGATAAAATTAATCATCGTTGGAAAAATAAATCTTTTAATGAATTAACAGATTCAGAACAGAGAAAAATTAAAACAACTACTATTCACGCAATAATATTTGAACAAAAATCACCAATAGATGGTGATACAAGTCTATTTCAAATCTTCGAAAGAATAAACACTAGTGGTAGAAGTCTTCTTCCTCAAGAAATTAGAAATTGTGTTTATCAAGGAAATTTAAATAGTCTATTATTTGAATTAAACACGCATGAAAATTGGAGATTATTATTTGGAAATAAATTTGAAGACCAAAGAATGCGTGATTTAGAATATATATTAAGATTTTTTGCTTTAAACTCAAATTATATTTTAGAAAATACAAAATCAAGTATATCACTTAAAAAATATCTAAATGAATTCATGGGAAATAAAGTAAATAATTTAGATCCGCAAATTGATTTATTTAGAAATAGCTTTATATTTTGCATAGATCAAATTTTCAATAATATAGGAGAAAATGCTTTTTACAATGTTCAATCAACCGATTTATCAACAATTAGAAAGAGATTTTATCCTCCCATTTATGATGCAATAATGATATCCACATCTATTGCTCATAGACTTGGAATTGATTTGAGCATAGCAAGTGAAGAGAAAAGAATTCAATTATTGCAAAATTCTGATTTTAGAAAATATATTTCTGAGGGAACAATGCAAATTGAACATATAAAAGGAAGGATAAATTTAGCTTTAAAATTTTTATACAATTATGAACAATAATTCTGTTGAGCAAAGTATAAATGATTGTAAAGATGAAATAGCTAGAATCGAAGCTGCAATTGGGGTATTTGGTCAATCACATCATATGGTTCCATATTTAACTAATTATATGATAATTAAATGTTGTGGAACTATAGAAAATGCTTTTAAATCAATAATTAGTGATTATCATAATTCAATCCCAGCTCAAGCCAAAAATTTTATTGAACAAACTTTTACCAATAGTTCTCTAAATCCTAGTAAAGAAAATATTTGTAAGAGTTTAAAAAGATTCGATATAAATTGGAATAATGCATTTAAAACAAAACTTTCAGCTGAACCTAATTGTTCTCAACTTGAATCATCGTTAAAATCTTTAAACGATGCACGAAATGAATTTGCTCATGGTGGTCATCCTACAGTTTCACATTCAAGTGTAAAACAATATTTTGAACATTCCGTGCGTATAATTGAAATATTAGATGAAATTATAACATGAAATTATAAAATAAAACTACGCCTAACATCGGTAACTGTTGCACAACTCCAAATTTTATTGAAAACAAAAATTCTTGACCTCGTTTAAGCTGTTTTAAGCAAGGTTTGTTTTTGTCGAGAGTTTTGTTGCCGGATTTTTAGGATAGCTT
>NZ_JBATWT010000001.1:0-6755 GCF_049672845.1 Moheibacter sp. | reverse complement strand
AGAATTTGTATCTTAGAGCTTTAAAACCTTGCAAATATGTTGGGGAAAAATCCAGAAAAGAAGCCAGAATTATTCCGCCCAATGTTGGTGGATTTTATTGACCACGAGCATGAACTTGTTCTACTTTAAGAAAAAATAGATTGGAATTATTTTGAGAAAGAATTTTCGCCCTTGTATTCCAAAGTGGGCAATCCGAGCCATCCGATTCGGTTTATGGTGGGTTGTTTGCTACTGAAACATTTGTATAATTTGGGCGATGAGACGTTGGAAAAAGCCTGGATCATGAATCCTTATATGCAGCATTTTTGTGGCAGGGTTTTCTTTGAACACGAATTTCCTTGTGACCCGAGTAATTTTGTTCATTTCCGAAAAAGAATTGGCGAAAAAGGTATCGAAAAAATCTTTGCCTACAGCGTAAGAATGCACGATGCCAAGACGAACACCTCAAATTTTGTTTTGTCCGATACTACCGTTCAGGAGAATAATACCTCTTTTCCTACCGATGCAAAATTGTGCAAAAAAGTGATTGATTATTGCAACAAAATAGCCGGAAATGAAGGCATAAAACAAAGACAACGCTACATAAAAGTCAGCAAACAAATGGTGCGCAACACCTACAACGGAAAACATCCCAAGCGGGCAAAAGCGGCAAGGAAATCTCAAAGACAGCTCAAAACCATCGCCATGAGACAGGTTCGTGAATTGCAACGGAATTTTAATGCAGAACAGCAAGAATTTTATAAAGATTTAATGACATTGTACACCAAGGTTGTCACACAAAAAAGAAACGATGCCGATAAAATTTACAGCATTCACAAGCCTTTTACCCGATGTATTGCCAAAGGAAAAGCGCATAGCCAGTATGAATTTGGGAATAAGGTAGGTTTGATAACCACCGCCAACAAAGGCAAGAAAATCATTCTCGGGATTAAAGCATTTTTGCAAACTCCTTACGATGGTCACACTATAGAACCACTTTTGGAACAGATGGAAACCGGTGGTCAAAAGCTCCCAAAAGAACTCCTTTACGATAGAGGTGGCAGAGGAAAATCAGAAATAAAAGGCGTGAAAATCTCCATCCCAAGCACTCCAAGAAAAAAAGACACTGCTTATCAAAAGCAGACAAAGCGAAAAAAATTTAGAACCAGAGCGGCAATAGAACCTATCATCGGACATTTAAAAACCGATTTTAGGCTGGCAAAAAATTACTTCCTGGGAGAAACGGGACCACAAATCAATGCATTACTAGTTGCAACCGCTTGGAACATGAAGAAAATGATGGAACTACTGAAACAGAAAATTATTTTCTTATTTTATAAGATACAAATTATGCTGTTTTCTAATCCTGTTTTTAAATATAAATTAAATAGTGGGTTTTGTTAAGGAACGACTATCTAGTTCTCTTTTTAATGCGATTGAAGCTTTTTTGACTTCTTGTGTCCAATCATCAGCAGCATTTCCGTCTGCTCCATCAGAAATATATTTCAAACATAGAAAATCGATTTTTTCCTGCTCAGCGACTTTCGCCAACGCAAAATCTTCCATATCGATGACATTATATTCAGGATTGATATGCTCCATTTCGAATTGGTCGCCGGAACCGCAGATCCCGTTCGGGAGATGGCTTGTTTTAATTCCATATTCCAAAAGAATTGGTTCATCAGAAAATGGCGTCTCAAATTTCTTAAAACCCAATGCTCTTACATCCATATCCCGCTGGATAAAACGGTTGCAGTTAACAATAGTTCCTCTGTCAAAAACTGTACTTCCTGCTGTTCCCAAATTGATTATGAGATCTGGCTTAGATTTTTGAATGGCTTTTACAAGATGATAAGTCGCTTTAATTTTTCCTACACCAACAAACAATTTATTAAAACTCTCAAATTCTTTTCCGGCTTCTGATTCCAGAGCAAAAACCAAAAGGATGTTGCTGTAAAGCTTTCCGTTAATTGTCATTTTAGGGCACAGGTTTTTTCAGAAAGAACAAAGTCAATGTCCGTGCGCCCTGTGCACCGTGTACCAAAACGGCGCTGATGTCCGCTGTTGCAGATGGCCCCATCACAAAACAGCCATAATGTGAGTGTGGAAAATCTACTCTTTTGTAGGCGGTATGCATATTTTCGGTCAAATCTTCAGGATCCAGCAAAACAGCGAGGTGTTGAGATAAATAACCTAATGAATTGGTAACCAGGGATTTTTCGGTGACCCAGACCATTCCCATCTCCGCCACACCAAACTCTGCACGGAAAATACCCAAATCCACATCATTAAGATCCGCGGGCTTTTGCACGTGTATATCTTTATTCCCTCTCCATTCAGGCGTTGCAGAGCAAGTGACCTTAGCATCAGGAAGCTTTTTTCGCATAATTTCCTGCGCTTCTTCTACCGATGCGACATCATAAAAATCGACGGCAGCAATTTTGGCGTTAATTTCAAAAACAGCTTTAAGATCTGTCCCTGGCTTTTTATAATCCGGGATGGCGGGATAATCCACTTTTTCGCGGTTAGCAAGATTGGTTCTTACCGAACTCAGTAATTCTTCTTTAGTCATTGTTTTTTCGGTTTTTTTTGTACCAGTCTCTGAAGGTTTCTTTTTTCACGTCAGGCAATTCACGGTCTTCTACCCAAGGATCCAACGTGCTGTTTTCCAATAGAGATTTTGGGAGAATATTCAGCATATTGTAAGTGGTCTTTTCCATCATTTTAAAAGCAGTTGCACTGCCCAGCATTCGGTCAGCAGCAGCAAATGCCAGCCTTCTGCCAAAAGGTGTTTTCTTTTTCTCCATCATCACTTTTCGCCACTCGATAATCTGGTCCGAAATATTAATATGAACGGGGCAAATCTCTGTACACGAGCCGCAAAGCGATGAATGGAAAGGTAATTCTGAATAGGTGTCTTCATCAAAAGTAGGATCCAGAATAATCCCAATCGGGCCGGAATAAGTAGCACCATAAGACAATCCGCCACTCCTTCTGTACACAGGGCAGGTATTCATACAGGCACCACAACGGATACATTTGAGAGAATGCCAGAACTTGTCCATAGACAATCTTTTGCTCCTGCCATTATCTGTGAGTACTATGTGCATCTCAGATCCTTCTCTTGGGCCTGAAAAATGAGACGTATATTGTGTCGCCGGCGTTCCTAAAGCACTGCGGGAAAGTAGTCTGATAAAAACACCCAGATCTTCTACCTTCGGCAGGATCTTTTCTATACCAATACTGGCAATATGAAGCGGTGGAATGCTTGCAGTAAGATCGGCATTACCTTCATTAGTACAGACTACAAAAGTACCGGTTTCGGCAACGGCAAAATTGGCGCCTGTCATCCCGGCATCTGCCACCAAAAATTTGGGCCGGGCATTGTTCCTCATTGCTTCTGCGAGAGAATGCGGATCATCATCGTTGGGATCCGTACCAATTTTATCTGCAAATAGTTTGGCAATATCTTCTGTCGTTTTTTGGATGGCAGGCATTACAATATGACTTGGGCGCTCGTCCGATAGTTGCTGGATTCGTTCACCCAGATCAGTCTCCAGGACATCAATTCCTCTTTCTTCAAGAAAAGGTGTCATCCCGCATTCTTCCTGCAGCATCGATTTGCTTTTGATGATGCGCTTTGCGCCGTGAGAATTCAAAATATCAAAAACAATAGCGTTGTGTTCATCGGCATCTTTTGCAAAATGAACAGTGATACCATTTTCCTCGGCTTTTGTTGCAAACTGTTCAATGTAGTGATCCAAATGCGTCAGCGTATGTTCTTTGATTTGCGAAGCCAGATTTCTAAGCTCTTCCCATTCCGGAATCTCAGAGGATACTTTACTACGTTTAATGATAGTATTATAAAGATTTTTATCGTGTTGCGCCACGTGAATATCATCCTGTTTGATGAATTTTCTCGCATTATCTTCTACGTTTACTTTTCCCATTGTTTGTGATTTTTAGAATGGTCCGTTATTCAAAACCTGAGCAATATGTACAAATTTGAGGTCTGACTTTTCTCTTTTGGCAATGCCTTCCTGATGCATCAGGCAAGACATATCCGGCGAAACTACATATTCTACTTTATGCCTTGTGTAATCAGCAACTTTGTCCTGCCCCATCTTGGCACTCACCGCTTCATCGGTTACACAAAACGTCCCACCAAAGCCACAGCATTCTTGTGGCCTGTCAATCGTTTCTACTTTAACTCCTGACACCTTCTTTAACAGATCTTCGGTTTTATTAAAGTAAGGTTCCTGCCACTCAAAACGGGATGCAATGTGTAAGCCGCGGATAGAACTGCAGGAATTATGGATAGCCACCGTATGCTGGAAATCTGCCCAAGGGAATTCTTCTATCTTGAGAACATCGTGTAAAAACTCTACTAATTCTATGGTTTTGTGACGGATTTCTGTAACAGTTTCGGTTTGAGGAATTGCATCCATATGGAGCTTGACGTGCTTGACACAACTCCCTGCCGGCCCAACGATATAATCAAAATTCAAATCCTTAAAATTTTCACAAAACTGAGTTTCTGTCCTTATAGAATGTTTCTGATCGCCCTCATTGGCCATAGGCTGTCCACAACAAGTCTGCTGCAAAGGTACTGTGACCTCTACGCCCAATCGCTCCAAAAGCTCAAGTGTGGCAATACCGACTTTGGGGTAAATCAGATCTATATAACAGGGGATAAATAGTGCTACTTTCATTACAAAATTTTATAGAAACTGTAAATTAGCACTATTTCTTCTTTTCCTGATTAGGCTTAGGATGAAAAAAGCCTATACGAGAGGTTATTTATATTGAGTAAAAATAATTTACCTGGCATTAAGACAATAAAAAAGACCTTTGAAATCAAAAGTCTTTTTTCAGAATTTCATCTCTTTTTATTTTCCATTCTTCTAATTCTAATAAATCTGAATATGTAATTTCATTCTTTGGTTTGGTTTGTAATAATTTCTCATATTTCATTTTTCACGATTTTTAAGCGAGATTGCGTACAACGGGCCGCGGCTTGGCGATAGTGCGGGCTTGAATTGAGCGAAAGTTCAATTCAGACCGAAACTAAGCCAAAGCCAATTTCTATTTGCTAATTTAAAAATAAAAGCCAATAAAATTGGCTTTTGGCGACTTAATAAGCACAAAAGCTCAACTTTGCACTTAATCCCGCATTTTGCCAAGCCGATGTTATATGATGTGCTTGTTTTAGAGTGAGTTTTTATAAAGTTCACCTAGATTAATTAGCTTTCTTCCTAAAAGATTTTCAGCGTCTTTTGGAGCATTCTCGATTTGAGATTTCGTGAGACTTTTTTCAAGTTCTTTTATTTCTTTTATAACTTCTTCTTGTTTTAAAATACTAAAGTCTACTTTATATTCATTGTATATTAAATACCATAAATAACTTTGATAAATATCTTTTTCAAAATATTCACCATTTTTATAAAAATTAGCAAGCTCCAATCTTGCAGATGTAATATTTCCACTTTGTGAAAGATTCTCAGGATTTGGAAGTTTTGCTAATCTAATAATCCATTCTTTAAATTTCGAAATATCTGATTTTACTCCGTTGCCGGTTAAATAACAATTCACAACATTCCACATACACGTTGCGTCATTATTGTTTGCGCATTTCAGTGCGTATTCAAAAGCTTTTTCAGAGTTTTGTTCAATTCCTTGACCATTTCCATATGCCATCATCATAGCATAATGTCCGTCATTAAATCCGTTATCAGAAGATTTTGAATACCATTTAATAGCTTCTTGTTCATTTTTTTGAATTCCAATTCCTTCTTGTAAAAAGATAGCATAATTATATTGGGCTTCTGGATTACCCAATTCAGCGGATTTTTTTAATATAGGAAGTGCTTCTTCAAACTTTCGTTCTTGGATTAATTCTTTAGATTTTAGATTTAGTTCTTCTGCTGATTGAGCAAAAGTGAAACTTGAAATAAAGAGTGAAAATAATAATATAGAGATTTTGTTCATTTTCGCAATTTTGGAAAGCATATCATATAACGCTTTGGCAGCTTTACGAAGTTTGTCTGTGTTGCGCCTGCGGCAGACGAATTTTGCAAAACTGCCAGTTGTACGATAGTTTTTGTTTCACAATTTACAAAAACTTGTAGTTTTATATCCAAAATTATAGTTTTTATCGATTTTTTTATTTTGCAAAACAATGCTTTGCGAAGTTATAAAAACGATATACGGTAAATTTTAAAAATCTAAAAAAAATATAGAGCTAAACTAAAGATAAAATCCCAGTCCTTGACTTTGTCATTTTTTTTCGTTAGCTTAGACAAACTTTATGCAAGTATTTGCACTGAAAGTAAAACTTTCTACAAAGTACTCTTTGAAAGTTTGACAGCGAAAGTCATACTTCCTTTTCGCTTTAACTCGATTTTTTTTATCATTTAAATGCATTAATTTCCGTAAGAAAAAACCAAACGTTTGGAATAAAATTTTGTACAACGGAAAAAGTATTTGCGAAGTGCGGGCAAAAATGAACTAAAAGTTCAATTTTAACCAAGCGGAGCAAATTGCTTTTTCGTGGAACTAAATTACTAAAAAATGTGTAACGAAAAGCAAGTTGCGCCAAAAAATAACAAATATTTCAACCTTGTCTTCAACCCCGCATTTTGCAAATACCATGTGCTTGTTGCACAACTCCCCATTATCAAAAAAAATGTGTATCTTGTTGTATGCAAGGACGGAAGAAATTTACCCCCAAACTATTCTATCAAACCAGCTTAGAGAACTTGGTTCCAGAAAATGAT